>CAZNYR010000027.1:8881-40871 GCA_964577275.1 uncultured Cytophagales bacterium
TTGAGTTATATTCCACAAAATTGTGAGGAGGATGCGCCCGCCGTGCCTTATGAATCTGCCGATGAAATACGCCCTGTTCTGGACGATATTATTCCCCAAAACTCGAATCAACCCTATGATATGCGCGATGTCATTTATGAAATTATTGATGGTGGCGAAACGGGATTTTTGGAAGTTCACAAAGATTTTGGCGAAAATATTGTGGTCGGATTTGGGCGTTTGGCAGGACGAAGCATCGGCATCGTAGGTAATCAACCCGCTGTTTTGGCGGGCGTTCTGGGCATTAAATCCAGCCGAAAAGCCGCTCGTTTTGTCCGTTTTTGCGATGCGTTTAATATTCCGTTATTGGTATTGGAGGATGTACCCGGATTTTTGCCGGGAACTGACCAAGAATGGAATGGAATTATTAGTAATGGAGCTAAACTATTATATGCCTTCAGTGAGGCAACCGTCCCACGAATTACGGTCATCACCCGAAAAGCCTACGGTGGAGCGTATGATGTGATGAACTCCAAACACATCGGCGCAGACCTAAATTACGCATGGCCTTCAGCCGAAATTGCCGTCATGGGTGCAAAAGGAGCTGCCGAAATCATTTTCAGACGCGAAATCATGAGCGCAGAAAATCCCGAAGCCAAGTTACAGGAAAAAGTGGATGAATATACTCAAAAGTTCGCCACGCCGTATCGAGCCGCTGCCAGAGGGTATATTGATGAAGTTATCAAACCTTCGGAAACACGACAAAAATTAATTCGTGCCTTCAAGTCCATCGAAAATAAAGCTGTCAGTTTGCCCAAGAAAAAACATGGAAATATTCCATTATAATTCAATTTGATAAAAATAATTCCATAAAAAATTCATCGTATTTATTTGATTATCAAATAAATACGATGAATTTTTGAATCTAAAAGAATTTAAAACCAACATAAATCTGAAAAGTACGGTTGCGTAAATCCACATTTTGCAATGAGCCTACGGTGGGCGAAAATTCCGAAACTTTGCTCAAACCCAAGTTATAACGCAAACCCGCATCGAACATCAAGGCACTTACGCCAACTCCCAAAACCAAGCCTAAATCGGATGATTTGTAGTCGAAAGCCTCTTCTAATTCGCTTTTATTTATCGTCAAATTGCTTAAATCGACCGCATCCGAAATGCTCAATTTATCTGACAATAAAAACGAAAATTGGGGACCAATATGCAAATGTAATTTAGCCACTTTCAGGTCTAAGGCTTTGTAATCCAATAAGATAGGAATATCAGCATACCATAAATTTGATTCGCTAACCACATTTATCAACTGGGATGCGCCTGCCAAATTAATGCCTGTATATTCCAATTCGGTTTCTGAACCTTTCTTAGAAGCCAAAATTTCGGCACGCACGCCCAACTTGCCCAACTGCACATTAGCAAAAGGTCCTACATGAAAGCCCGTTGCCGTCGCTGTTTTGTTGCTTCCAGACAAGGAATTGAGGTTCAATCCGCCTTTAAGTCCGAGATGAAAAGGCAACTGAGCGTGAGCCATCCCAACCACCAAAAATAAACACACAAAAATTGATGAAATCTTTTTCATATTCAGTTTAAATGTTTAGGTAATACTTATGTCATGTTTCTTTCTTTGAAACGGCGAAGCAAAGTAAATATTTTTAAGGAATTTCGGAGAATTTTAGCCCTTTTCGTTCATTATTCAAACGCATTTATTTGATAATTCCTTTGTATTTTCGTCTAAAATTCTAAAAACAGGAAAAAACAAAAATGTTATACAAATCTATCCTAAAACCATGGCTTTTTCGCAAAGATGCCGAAACTGCCCATCATTTTGCCGTGCAGTCATTAAAACGTGCTTTTAAATTAGGACTTGCGCCCATTTTGCGAAGCCAGTTCAGTTTGGAACATCCTGATTTAGAGCGAAAAGTCATGGGTTTAACTTTCAAAAATCCTGTGGGTTTGGCGGCAGGATTCGACAAAGATGCCCTGCTCCTTGACGAAATTTCGGCGTTTGGGTTTGGATTTATTGAAATCGGAACGCTTACGCCCAGACCACAAGACGGTAATCCGAAACCTCGTTTGTTTAGACTGCCACAAGATGCGGGACTCATCAATCGTATGGGCTTTAATAATAGCGGGGTCGAAGATGCCTTGCAGCGCCTCAAAGCCTATCGCCACAATATCAAAAATAAAAATCGAATGATTATTGGCGGAAATATCGGCAAAAATAAACAGACCCCCAACGGAAACGCCGTGCAGGATTACCTTATTTGTTTTGATGCCTTATTTGATTGGGTCGATTATTTTACGGTCAATGTCAGCTCGCCTAACACCCCGAATCTCAGGGACTTACAGGACAAAGAACCTTTGACCAAACTGCTAAATCTGCTACAAGAAAAAAATCTACAAAAAACGAACGCCAAACCCATTTTATTGAAAATTGCGCCAGACCTTACAGATGCTCAATTAGATGACATTATTCAAATCGTCCAAACGACCAAAATTGCGGGCGTAATTGCCACCAATACAACCATCAGCCGTGCCAACCTCAAAACCGATGATGCTCATATCCAACACATCGGCGCAGGAGGATTAAGCGGAAAACCCGTACAAAAAAGAGCTACTCAAGTCATTGAATATCTGCGAGATAAGGGCGGAAAAGCGTTCGTAATTATCGGAGTAGGCGGAATTTTTACGGGCGAAGATGCCATCGAAAAACTCCGAGCAGGCGCAGATTTGGTGCAGATTTATACAGGATTTATTTATGAAGGTCCCGCCATCATCAAAAATATAAACAAAAAATTAATACCCTATTTCAAAAAATAATCTCTTGATTTTCAATCAGTTATAATTAATCCAAAATTTCAAAATTTAATTCAATTTCGGCAGATTTATCCGTATTTTTATCCCAAATTCGAGCCAATAAATCGTACCGATTACCTGCTTTGGGGGGCGTAGAAGTCTGCAAATTAATAGTCATTTGCTCTACTTCGTTTGGGCTAACTCCTTGAGGATAAGGCTCAAACATATCTTTATACAATAAAATTAATTGTCCTGTTTGGTCTTTGATTTCGAGCGAACAACCCAAGACTGCTTTCCCATCCTTGATAGTAAACCCTCTCAAACCCGCCACGTGCAATTTGAGAAATGTTCCAGAAACAATCTGATTGTTATGGACTCGTGTAGCATCCTGATTATCAGGATTATACGAAATAATAAATGCCTCATCCAGCATCAATCCTTTTTCCGTAATTTGTACAGGATTTTCGCTCACGACCTCCAGCTGTGTGCTTGCCGTAATTTCCCCCAATCCATTTTTGTCCCAAAGTCGAGCTGTCCAAATGTATTTTTTTCCCACCTTCAAAGGCGAATTTACCAGCATCGAAGTCATCAAAACTTTAGCATCTTCAGGCGCAATACCCGTCTGTTCGTAGGCACTCAAAATATCCTCCTGTTTCTGAATCTGATTGCCTTCCATATCTTTTACTTCCACCGCACACCCCAAAAAAGCCTTGCCCTCTTTGAGCGTATATCCCTCAAAATCAGCGATGTACATTTCAAGTTTTGTGCCATAACGTACTTTCGGAAAACTATCAGATTGGAGTTTTTTGCCGTTTTGTTTCAAGAAAACTTCCTTAAAACCCAGTTCCACGGCTTGAGTTTCCACATTCGTAGGACTCGCCGTACAAGCTCCAAGAATAGACAAAATTAGCCACACCACAACTAAACGTAACTGATTCATAATCAAAGACTTTTAATATTTTTACGTCGATTAGGTCATAAAAAAACCTCTTCAGCAAACCCAGTGCGAAGAGGCATCAAATATCATCTCGTGTATCAAGATTAATAATTATATTTAGCGTGCATTTTTTCCCGATAAGCCGCCTTGATTCGTTCTTCGCGTTTCGATACCGAGGGCTTTCGATAAAACGTCCGAGAACGCAATTCCTGCATCGTACCTGTTTTACCAAACTGTTTTTTAAAACGCTTCAGAGCCTTATCAATCGACTCATTGTCCTTTACTTTGATAGTCAGCATATAATTTTGATTTTAAACCAATAATCTGTTTTTGAGGCACAAAGATACGAAATTTTCAACTCAATTATACATTCTGCCAAAAATTTCATGACAAAAAACTTACGGACATCGGTTCAAATTAGTCGCCGCCTCCGCATTCCCCAAATTTTTGGCGGTTGTCCAGTCTTTGCACGCCTCTTCTTTGCGTTGTTGGTCAGATAATACATTCCCACGCATCAGATACGCATCCGAATAATTCTTATCTAATTGTAACACCCTGTTATACAGCTCGATAGCCCCAACATAATCCTTTTGTAAATGCGCCAATTTGCCCTGCAAAAAGAAGGCTTTGACGTTTTTCGGGTCTTTATCCGATACCGTTTTGAAACATTTTAAAGCCTCTTCATACCTTCTGATTTCCAAATAAACCTGCCCTTGATTTAAGTAAACTTCCTGATTATCAGCATCAAACTCAATTTGTTTGGCATAATCCGCAATCGCTCTTTCGTATTGTTTCGTATGAAAATAAACTAATGCACGATTTCCATACGCCGCCCCATATTCGGGGTCAAGTTTGATAGCGTGCGTAAAATCATTGAATGCCCCCTTCAAATCACCCATATTGACCTTCACAGCCCCTCGATTTGAGTATCCTTCTACATTCTTAGGGTACTTCATCAATAAATCATCAAAAGTTCGCATCGCCGCCCGAAAGTCGTTGTTCAGCAGTTGTTGCGCTCCAAGTTCTGCCAGCTCATCCTCTTCGCTTTTGCACGAAAAAACCGAAACAGACACACACAACGTCAATATTATCGAATATATTTTAATATTTATCATAACATGATACGGTTTTAAATCAAAAAAATAATACACAAAAATTCCAATGTCATTCTGATTTTCAGAATCAAGAGCAAAGTTAGAGGGCTTGACCAAAAATTAATTCATTCGCCACGTTAAAATTTGATAAAAATTCTCCCTCAAACAAAACGCTTAGCTCCTACTCTACTTTAAATTCATTACCAAAAAATTACTTTGTGATTTTTATTCCATTTTATAAATAATTAACAAATTATAAATCTAAAAACGTTCCCAATCCACCAAACATTACCCCATTAGGCTTCCGTTCTGAACACCAAAAAACCGTGCATCGTATCTCCTCCCACACATCGGCGCGGATTTCGTGTAAAAACTAACAATAATTTTGAAACAGGAAACAAATAAGCCTCCGTAATCTTATAATTAAAATACAATCCCATCGGATAATAATACAATAATTTTCCGTTCAAACCTTTCAATTCAGGCAAATCCATTCCATCCCGTCCTGTCGCTTGTGTCCATTGCAAAGCGCAATCTTGAGCAAAATCACGCATAAAAAGGTCTTCTAATTTTTCATTTAATTTGGGGTTATTTACCCTGATTCCCAAGTCTTTAAAGCCACAACCTTTGTCATCTTCGTCCGTCAATCGAAGCGGTTTTTCCTCTTCGAGCGTCAGTTGTAATTTCTCTGCCCACATCCAATCATTAAACCGTTTCATCTCCGTTTTTTTGGCAATAACCAAACTATCATTCGGTACAAAAACCTGCCATAAATTAGAGCGTCCGCACTCTCCGTAACGATTTTCGCCAATCCAAAGCGTGTGTTCATCGTAACGAGTTTTGAAAAAAAACAAAAATTCCTGTTCACAAAATGTCGTTTTAGGCACGCCCGAAATTGACAGGCTAATCCCTAAGATTAAAAGTATTTTTTTTGATAACTTATTCATAATCAGTCAGTTTGTTGTAAGTAAGTGGTTCAATCAATGCGCTATTTTGTCAAATTTTTGTTCTGACAAATTTAGTCAATACCTTGTCATCTCGAAGCAAACTTTTATGACCAAATCAAGTTCGTAAATAAATACGAATATTAAGTAATGTTTCAAATTTAGTCAAGTGCTAGGACAAAATTAGTTTTTATTTCGATTTGGACATAACTTAATGATTATCAGATTATTACGTCATTTGAAGAGGTAATATCATTTATTTTATCACAAAATACTAAAATCACAAAAAAAATGTTAAAAAATCCATTATTGGCTGAATTTAATACTATCATTGATTTTGCCAGTATTACACCTAAACACCTCGAAGAAGCGGTTAATTTTACCATCGAAGAAGCAAAAACTATACTTGAAAAAATCAAGCAAATCCCTCATAATCAGCGTACTTACGAAAATACAATGAAGGCGTATGATTTACTGGGCTATCATCTGGGCAAAGTGCATGGGTGCGTCTATATTTTGATGTCAGTTTCACCTTCGGAACAAATTCGAGTGGTCGGGATGAAGGTCGCTCAAAAAATAGGGCTTTTCGGCAATCAACTTTCGTTGGATGAGCAACTATATCAGGCAGTTAAGGCATATTCTCAAACCGAAGAAGCACGAAAATTAACAGGAACAAATGCCAAATTTATCCGTGAAACAGTCCGAAGTTTTGAAAAAAATGGCTTTGCTTTGCCGCCAGAAAAACGAGTACAACTCCAAAAAATTCAGGATGAAATGACTGAAATCGGAAATATTTTCTATAAAAATATCAACGATGCACAAGACTTTCTGGAAATTTCCGAAGCGGAAATGCAGGGGCTTCCCGATGACTTCAGAAAAGCACATTTTACCAAAAATGGTACATACAAAATATCAACCGATTATCCTTCGTATCGTCCGTTTATGATGCTTTCCGAATCTGAATCAGCACGTAAGAAACTGTATATCAAGTTCTTGAACAAAGCCTCTGATAAAAATCTGGATGTATTACACAAAATACTGATGCTACGCAAAAAGAAAGCCAAACTCTTAGGCTTTAAAAGTTATGCCGATTACCGAACCGATGATTTGATGACCAAAAACGCTCAAACTGTCTGGGATTTTGAGGAAGATTTGTATCAAAAGGTACGTCCAAAAGCCGAAGCCGATTATGCCGAATTAATAGAATTAAAGCAAAAAAAGCACGCCCCAAATGCTACCCAAATTCATAGCTGGGAAGCCAGTTATTATTCGGAAATTTTGAAGAAAGAAAAATACAATCTTGATTCTGAGGAAGTTAAGCTCTATTTTGAATTAAATGCTGTTTTAGATGGAATGTTCCGAATTACCGAAAAATTATTTAGTATCCAAATTCAGGAAATCGAAAATCCTTCCGTTTGGCATCAAGACGTTCGTTTATTTGAATTATCTGAAAATCAATTAGTTATTGGAAGATTTTACCTTGATTTATTCCCTCGTGAAGGCAAATACGGACACGCCGCCTGTTTCCCAATGATTTCGGGATGTGAAACTCCGAAAGGTTACCAAAAACCACTTTTGAGCTTGGTTTGTAATTTTCCCAAACCCACAAACGAACGCCCAAGTTTACTCAAACATTCAGACGTAGAAACCATGTTTCACGAGTTTGGACACGGCTTACATTCACTGCTAACTACCTCACCCTTAGCAAGTTATTCAGGAACAAGCACCGTTCGGGATTTTGTTGAAGTGCCTTCCCAACTCTTTGAAAATTGGGCTTGGGATTATGAAACTTTGAAAGATTTTGCCAAACATTACCAAACAGGCGAAGTCCTTCCCAAGACCTTGCACGATAAAATGTTCGCTTCAAAAAATGTGGGGTCGGGCTTACATCATTTACAACAAATATTTTATGGAATATACGACCTTACCTTACATGATAAGTTTGACCCTGAAAGCACCGAAACCACGACAGAAATCTTAGAAAAGGTACAAAACGAACGTACACTTTATAACTATTTGGAAGGAACACATTTTGAAGCAGGATTTGGACATTTAAACGGATATGGTTCGAGTTATTACGGCTATTTGTGGGCATTAGTTTACGCCTGTGATGTTTTTTCAGTTTTTGAAGAAAATGGCATTATGAATCCCGAAATCGGAAAAAAATATCGAACTGAAATTCTATCGAAAGGTGGCTCAATAGATGAAAATGAACAACTCAAAAACTTTTTGGGGCGAGAACCTAATGCCGAAGCATTTACAAAATCATTAGGTTTATAATTAAAATTTTAAACTTGTCAAGTTTTAAAAACTTGGCAAGTTTAGAGATTAATGAAAAACCAAAAACGCATCAGGAAAACCATTTTTCCGAAAATAATTAAGTGCTTGGATTGCCGAATTTTTGGTGTGATAGCCTGTGGCAAAATATTTGTAAACTTTGCCAAGTTTCTGAATATGAACATTTTGTATGACTTTTTTTCCCGATTTGAGTAGCTCATTTTTTTTGCTTAAAACTGCTAACTGAATGCGATATTTTTTGCTTTCGACCTGCTTTTTGTATCTTTTAAAACCTTCAAAAATAGCTTTGGCAATCAGCACCTGCCCCGCTTCGGAGCGCATATATTTTTCTTCATAAGCATTAGAAATAAAACCCACTTCGGTCAAAATCGCAGGCATTCTCGCCAACCTTAGGACATACAATCCTCCTCGTTTTACGCCCCGACTGTGCCGCGTCTGACGAGCAAATTCCCGCTCAATGGCTTGCGCTAAATCAATACTAAGTTTTTGATTATCAGGTGATTGTATAAAATTATCTTGCTGGTAGTCTTGACCATATTTTTTATTTTCTCGGCGGATAACCTCATCAGAAGTGCCACGCTTTCCGAAAGCAAAAGTTTCCGTACCATAAGCATAACGATTAGGCGAAGCATTTGTATGAATGGAAATAAATAAATCAGCTTGATGTTTTTGAGCAATGTAAGTTCTACGCCACAAACTTACAAATTTATCATTTTTTCGAGTATAAATCACCTTGATTTGTGGATAATTTTTGGAAATTAATATTCCTAATTTCAAGGCAATTTTCAGATTTATAGTTTTTTCTTGGCTGTATCTTCCGATTGCGCCAGGGTCTTTGCCCCCGTGTCCCGCATCAATCACGATGGTTTTGAGTTGATTCGTTGGTAAAAAAGACTGGGCGTGCGCCAAAGAAAATACGACACAACACAAGATGGCACACAAAGTAAACCCTCTGATATTCATAGTTTTAACATTTTATCATAAAAAAAAGTCGTCTGATTTTCATGTAAATTACTTAAAATCAGATGACTTTTGAGCGACTTTGTGTTCAAAAATAGGGTTTGGGTGTTATAAACTCTCAAATCGAAAACCTTTCCGCGCAAAAAATTTAAGATAACGAGGTAAAACATACATCATATTTCGGGAAGCCTTGATGCTATCGTGAAATACAATAATCGACCCTTTTTTGGTGTGTTGTACCGACTTACGGAGGCAGATTTTGGGGTCGAGTTCTTTATCGAAATCTCCACTCAAAACATCCCACATAATTAATTGATAATCAGGTAATAAGCCTGTGGCTTGCGCCCGTTTTAGCCTGCCATAAGGCGGACGAAAAAGTTTTTTTCTGCGTTGATTTTTGGCGGAAATATTTGCCTCAATCGTTTCGGCACATTTCTGAATATTGCTCAAATATTCGTCATTTTCTGTTTTCCAACCGTCAAAATGATTAAAGGTGTGGTTGCCGATGCTGTGTTTTGCGTCCAGCAATTTTTGAAAAATATGCGGATATTTCCGAATATTGTCGCCTACACAAAAAAAAGTGGCTTTGGCATCATATTTTGCCAGTTCGTCAAGGACAAATTCGGTAATTTCAGGAATTGGTCCATCATCAAATGTTAAATAGATAACCTTTTCTTGAACTGCCTTTTTCCAAATTAATCGAGGAAACAAATAGCGAAACACTCGACCCGTGTGATGAAGATACATAAACAAAACATTTAGATAAATTAATTGTGTTGTGTGCTAAAAAATCGTATCAGATTTTTTGTTTTGTTATAAAATAAAGATGATATTTTCGTATCTTGTAAGGTTTTATCTGAATTTTGCTGTAAATCTACATGAAAGATGAAAAAGAAGCGTAAAAAGTTGTCTTTAATTATCCGAAAAATTAAAAAAAATTGTTCTTTTACGAGTTTATGCGAAAAAAATACCCGAAAATTCGGTAACTTTCAGTTTTTAGAAATCTAACCCAATTATATCCATCATGAAAGGCATTACATTTATTAAGGATGCCAAAGGACGAACCTTACAGGCTCAAGTTGATTTGAGTGTTCATCGAGTGGCATTTGAGAAATTTTTTGGTAAAAATGCGTCTAACACGGTAGATTTAAACGCAAATCAAGCCGAATTTGATGCGTTTTTCGATTATACCATCACAAATCCACCCCAAGTTGGGCAACCTGATATTCCGCCGATGATGACACCGACTGCCAAAAGTGCGCCTTTAGAACGCACGCCAGATATTCCTGATATGGTCAGACCTGCCTCCAAATCCAATAAAGCAGGCAAAAAACCAGATATTCCAGATATGATTAAGCCTAATTAATTACCTGATAATCATTGAGTTGTATAAATAACAACGGAATAAAAAATCATTATTTTTAATTTTAAATCTAAACTATTTTTACCCTATTGAACTTTCTGAAAATCTATTGAAAACAGATGCGGTTTGGGTTTGATGTGGTAATTTTTTTGGAAAAGTTCATACCTTTGTCCAAAAAAATGCGGTTCTTATGGAAGAAATGATTAAAACTACCGAAGTTACCTCTTACGAAATCGAGAGCGATAATGTGCTGAATCAACGGCTCTTTTTTGCTTATCAAACTTCGGCGGCGCAAGTCAAAGGGAAAATGCTGGAGGTCGGCTGTGGCACGGGCAAGGGATTGGAGATTTTTCCGACCTACTGCGACCATTATACCGCCATCGACAAAAACCCCAAATTGATTCAATATTTGGCGGCAAAATACCCGAAATATACCTTCATGAATCAACGGATTCCGCCCTTCGTGGGGATTGCGGATAATACTTTCGATACCCTTGTAACTCAACAAGTTATCGAGCATATTCAGGATGACCATTTGTTTGTCAAAGAAATCCATCGGGTACTAAAACCCAATGGCAAGGCAATTATTACTACGCCAAACATCAAACACACACTGACCCGAAATCCATGGCACGTCCGAGAATATACCGCCGATGAATTGCGGAAATTAGTCGGAACATATTTTCAAAAAATTGACATGAAAGGCGTGCGAGGAAGTGCGAACGTGATGGCATATCATGAAGAAAATCGAAAATCAGTACAGAAAATTACGCGCTGGGATATTTTCAATTTTCAGTATAATTTGCCTCGATTTATGCTTCAAGTTCCATACGAAATACTAAACCGACTGAATCGGAATCGACTTCTGGAACAGGATTCGGAACTGGTCAAAAGTGTTCGATTAGAGGATTTTTCGTTGGATAATGACCCCGAAAAATGTCTGGATTTATATTGTATTCTGGAGAAATAAATTTCTTAAATCCGAGAACAAGTGAAGTTTTTTTTTGAAGATTTCATTTGTTTTTATTTTTTATAATGTATTGATAATCAATTACAAATGGTCAATTTCGGCAATTACAGCAACGACCGATTTGTTTTGGCTGACTGCCGAAAACTCAATCGTTCCTGCCTGATATTTGATATTTTTGGGGGCGACCAATTTATCACCCAGAACGGTCTGGAGGCGTTGTTGAAAATTACCTGTTTCGAGTTCCATTTGTGTCATGATTTGGTCAATATCCAACTCAATTTTGGAATAGAGCACACACAAAAAATCTGTACCTTTGTTGTCATCCATCCGAATAAAATGACGTTCATCAGGAATAGCTACATTGTTAGATTTATAGATTAATGCGGGACTAATTCCAGCTTTGTGTGGAAAAATTTGATAACTTTTTTTGGATAAATCCGAGCCAAAGGCATAGACAAAGGCGGGTTCATTGTTCGAGATACGGATGCGGAATTTTGTGCCTGAAAGCATACTTTTGGTGATTTTGTAGTAACCATTTGCCTGATGTCGCGGCAACATTTGCCCGCCTTCCGCCAGCGGGAGCGTGATTTTGCCCGATAAATCGACTTTGGCGGGTTCAGATTTGGGAATCGTAAACATTTCGTAGGCATATTTGACGAAATTATGAAAATCCTTGTACCGAATCCAGACGTAACCTTCACTGCCCCAGCCTGTTCCCCAACTATTTTGAATCTCGAATGCGCCGCCGTATTTGGTATCGTCATAACCAATCAAACACATGGCATGCCCGCCAAAATGGGAATATGGGGATTCTAAGGGATTCCAAACGGCTTGGGCATGGTTGAACGAAGGGGCGCAATTCATACCAAAAATGACGGGTCTTTTTTCGGAAATTGCTTTTTTGATTTTTTGGATTTTGGAGGCATAGCCTTCATCCGTCCAGAACAAGGTCGCAAAACCCTGAATTTTGTGCGCTTTTGCCTTATGATATACCTCGTAAGAAATAGAGCGAGGACAATCTTGGGCAAACTCCGAATATCGGGGTACACCATTGATTTTCATGTATTTAAGAGCATCTTCGATATAACTTCCATCCGAACAGTTATAATCCGAACTGCCTTTGATGTGTTTATAAAGAAATCCTGCGGAAAAAGCTCGATTCGTAATCTGCTGACGGTCAGTTAGATTCAGACGTACTGCTTCGGCAATCGAGCGCGCCGCATACGCCGAACTCCACGCCGTACACGTGCCGTATTGCCCTTGACTTTGGGGATATGGGCAATATTTTTTGAGCGAAAAACGTGCAGGCAAATCATAATCTCCACGCATCAAAGGAGCTTTGACGGGTAATTGATTATATTGTTCTTCATTGATTTTCAGACCTTTAGCGTAATTTTGTCCGAAAATTATACTTGAGAATGGACTTGGAAATAAGCCACTTATCAAAATAAATGCCAACACTATATGAATAAATTTTCTCATAAGTACTATTTGATTAATAATTCAATTAGAATTAACTTTTTCGTTAAATTAGTGGATTTTCTAACGCCTATTTTTATTCATCGCATGAAATACAAAAGCCAAGCCAACTACCGTTACGCAGCCAATCAGATTATACCATAAATACGCAATGTGATAGGCTTCGGGTATGCCAAAATGTAAGAAAATAACCAACATTTCTGCCACGAGTGCGGCATAAAACACGGCATTTCCGCCAATTTTTTTGATATAAAATGCGACCAAAAAAATGCCTAAAATCGTTCCGTAAAATAACGACCCTAAGATATTGACGGCTTCTATCAAATTGTTACTCAAGGAGTTAGCGAATTGTGCCAAGGAAATAGCATAAACCCCCCAGAGTACGGTAGTGATTTTGGAAACGTTCAGATAATGTCGGTCGGAGGCGTTGGTTTTGAGGCTTCGTTTGTAAATATCAATGACGGTCGTGGAGGCAAGCGCATTGAGTTCGGACGAGGTCGAGGACATCGAAGCAGATAAAATGACGGCAATCAATAAGCCGATTAATCCTGTGGGCAAATTTTGGGTTACGAAAGTCAAGAAGACATAATTGGTGTCGGCGGCTTTGATTTTTCCGTCCCGTTCATTTTTTTGGTGGATGATGCCGATGGCTTCCTTTCGGATGCGTTTTGCCTGATTTTCAGTGGCTTTCAGTTCTGAAGTGGCTTGTTCAATTTTGTTCGGATTTTCGGAATGAAACGACTCGACCAGGGCGATGGTTTTCTGTTTTTTTTGTTCAAAAGTTTGGGCGTATTGATGTTCCAAATTCCGAAATTTTGCTGCATCAGTAGTTTGATATACTTCATTAACTTCCACTCGATTGAAATACAAAGGCGGCTCGTTGAATTGATAAAACACAAAAATCATGGTGCCAATAAACAAAATGAGGAATTGCATCGGCACTTTAATAAATCCATTCATCAGGAGTCCCAGACGACTTTCTGTTACTGAACTTCCGCCCAAATACCGCTGTACTTGCGATTGGTCAGTACCAAAATAGGACATAAACAAGAAAAACCCGCCTAATATTCCCGACCAGACATTATATTTATCATTCAAATCAAAATCAAAACTAATCGCATTAAGTTTTCCTGCTTTTCCCGCCACCCGAATGGCATCCGAAAAAGAAACCTGTTCGGGTAACAGCCTAACAACCATGATTCCTGCCATCAACATTCCCAGAAAAATAATAATCATTTGTTGTTTTTGGGTCTGGCTCACGGCAGAAGTTCCACCCACGACCGTATATAAAATGACCACGCCACCGATGACAATATTTAAATAATAAATATTCCAATTCAGGATATGAGAAAGCACCAAAGCAGGGGCATAAATCGTCAATCCAGCCGCCAAACCCCGTTGCGTCAGGAATAAAAATGCGCCTAAAGCCCTGGTTTTGTAGTCAAAACGAGATTCGAGATATTCGTAAGCGGTATAAACACGAAGGCGATGATAAATTGGCACCACCGTAATCGAAAGGACGACCATCGCCAACGGCAAGCCAAAATAAAATTGGACAAATCGCATTCCGTCCGAGAATGCCTGTCCGGGTGTGCTTAGAAAAGTAATGGCACTGGCTTGGGTCGCCATAATCGAAAGCCCGATAGTGTACCATTTCATCTGTTTGGAAAGTAAATAACTCTTGACATCTTGCTGATTACGAGTCTTATAAATCCCGTATGCGGTAATAAATGTAACCGTTCCGATGAGGACAATCCAGTCTGCGATTTGCATAAATAATTTGAATTTAGTTTATATGTTGATTGGAATATAACTTATTGATTTTCAAATAATTACATCGTCTTAATATTTAATAATCACTACTCAATATTACTTCATGTTCAGATTCTTTGACAACTTACAAATAAACGGCTAAAAACGAAAAAATCATTCATACGCCAAAAAAAAACACCGCTGGGCTTATGCTGCGGTGTTTCTGATGTTTAAGTGTGAATACTATTTAATAAATTAATTCCATTTCTCGGTAATACTCCTCTTCGGTCTGCAAGACGGCATTGATATAAGGAACAGGCATCGTAATCCCTTCCATACTAAGCTGGGTCTTGATATAATTCCGAATGGCAGAGCGCGTATTTGAACCCATCGAGAGTTCATAAAAATTGTGGTGATGTTGGAGAATGCTCCTTACGTCATCTTTGGTCATTTTGTCCATAAACTTTTCGGGCAGGTTGAAATAAACATTCAAAACAGCATCTTCACTGATGTAATCTGCGATTGCTTCCATAAGCGTCAATTTTTTGTGTTTTTGAAGTGAATAAATTGATTTTGCTTCAAAAAAAGAGCGTTTCTGCGTAAGCTATTTACGCTGTTTCAATTTTAACCAATTCAATGCCAGAAATTGGAAATTCCATGTTAAAAACATCAGAACAAATTGTTAAACGCACAATTTATCGCTTTTTGACCTCCTTTGCCCTTAGAACGTAAAATATGACGTAAAAGTTTGAAATCGACTGATTGTTAGGTACTTATCCCAAAAATGGTCAAGCCTTCTGTTCGAGCCAATACGCTTTAAATCCTTGATAATCACGTAAATAGTCATCTGGCGAATATTCGGTCGAGGCAAAAACCATTTGCACCGCCGTATGAGAATATTCCATCGTGTGCCACACATTCGGCGGCACATAAACCCCTTGACTGGGGCGTTCCAGCACAAAAGTTCGGCAATCCGTGCCATCTGCCGATTCGGTTCTGACCGTGATTTTGCCCGCCACAGCTATCAATATCTGCTCGGTAAATTTGTGGGCGTGCCGTCCTCTGGTGATACTTTCGGGCGTGAAATAAGTCCAAAAAACCCGCTTGATTTCAAAGGGAACAGATTTGGAATGCTCCGCCACAGAAATAAATCCGATGTCAGATTGTCCAATGGAGTTAAACTCAATGAGATGTGGTGCTTTCAAAATTAGGTTAAATTTGGTGTAATTTGATGCCAAAAATACGGTAGTTTATTAATTTAGACAAACTCAACCGTAGATTTCGATTCAAAATATCAACAAGGAACGCAAATATCGCCAATTTTTAGACACGGCGGCGTGTATTGCTTTTGCTCCTCCGAAAAAAATGAACTTCTATTTTAGGATATGAAACAAGATGAGGAGTACATTTTGAGGTGTACCAAAAAAAATAACAAATAATTTTTTTTGCCATAAAATAAGTTTTAAGGCTTTTTTACCATTTTTGGGCTTAGTTTCTCTGACGCACCAAATAAAATCCACCGCTCGCCATCAATAAAATCAGACTAAACCCCGTAAACCAAATTGCCCACCGTAAATGATGCAAAACTTCAATGCTCATGCCAGCAAATGCCTGACTTTGTGCCGATTTTTGGGCAATAATTTTGCGTAAATGCTGATGAATTTTGGCTTGTTGTGGGAGAATTTTATGTTTCAGAATTGCCTCCGCCCCGAACAGTTTGATTAAATCTTGATAATCTGCTTGGGTCTTGAATTTTTGATGAATTTCGGTCAGTCCAAGCATCCAATTATCAGTTTCTGAAAAAATATCATCTATTTGATTTTTGGTCGAAGTATTTTCTATATCTGACATATAATCAGTAAGTTGGCTTCGTAGATTTGGATATTTTTGATACAAAATTTCCTGCAATACTTGCCGATTTTCCGTTTTTTCGGGCATATAAATAAGCGAGGTCGTAAGCCATCCTGCTTGGGTCAGTAAGCGGTCAAATTCATCTAATTTTTGACGATAAGGCTCATGCTTATCTTGTATAAATTGCGTGTTTTTCTGGAGAGCTTCGAGTTGGTGAAGCATATAAATACTGCCCAAAATTGTACAGAGGACAGCACACCAAATCAGGTTCGTGAGTTTGAAGTAATTTTTCATCAATTTGTCGAGATTTATAAATGCGGGTGTATGTTTTTATTTTTACTATCAAAAAACATCCCGATTTCAAAAAATCTTAAAAATTAAATGTAAGATTTGATTCTATTTCATAATTTTTTATGTTGGATGTATCCGAAAATCAATTTCATGAATGCCCAAATCTATCGGGCTTTGGCTAGCAAAATAGCCTCAAAAATTAGCCTGAACAAGACTTTAAGACCTCTTTTTTGAGAAAAGAACGATAAATTTTAGGGGTATTTTTGGCTAAAATTTGAAAAATTAAACGTACTTTGCTTCGATTTAGGATACTAACTTTGACAAAGCAAAACAATACATGAAACGAGAAATCACAGGTTGGTACAGCGAGCGATTGTACCGAAACATGGAAGTAGCTGTTTATGGACATTACGGGTTTGCGGTTTTGATGATTCCGACAGCGGGCGCAGATTTTTTGGAGTATGAGCGGTTTCATTTGCTGGAAACGCTCCGTCCGATGATTAATGAGGGTAGGTTTAAAGTTTTTTCCATTAACAGTGTCAATAACGAAAGTTGGATGAATAATCATGTGTCTGGACGTGTCAAATCGCTTTGGCAACAGGCTTATAATGAGTATATTATCCAAGAAGTTGTCCCTTTTATCCATCATCATTGTCAGGGTTTGACTCCGATTATTACGGTGGGGGCTTCTTTGGGCGCATTTCATGCCGTGAATCAGTTTTTTCGCCGCCCTGATATTTTTGCAGGCACTATCGGGATGAGTGGTTCGTATGATTTGAAGGATTATGCCAAAGGTCATTTTGACGATTTGGTCTATTTTAACTCGCCCATCGACTATATGTACCATAATCAAGACGAGCATAGCCTCAATTTGATGCGCCACCACAAAAAAATTATTATCGCCACAGGACAGGGGCAGTGGGAAAAACCTTCGGCTTCGATTGACTTTTCAAATATTTTACGACAAAAAGGCATCCCGCACGAACTCGACCTCTGGGGACACGATATGCCTCACGATTGGGATACGTGGCGCAAAATGCTACCGTATTTCTTAGGCACTCGATTTTAATTGATTGAAACAATAACTCTCTAAGAGTCAGATACTTAGAGAGTTTTATGGATTTGTTTTTGCGAACCGTTTTCCGGGCAAAGTACAAACCAATCCTCTAAATTCCATATCTAACAGAACTCCTGCCAATTCGGAAGCCTGAATGCCTGTCTGCCACGAAAGTTGGTCGATGTGTACATTTTCGTATTTCATCAAAATATCGTACACCATTTTATCTTTTCCTTCCATTTCTGGCAATGTACTTTTTGCTCGAACAGGTGCATTTTCTGTGTCCCAATTCATCAATTCCTCTACATCATGTGCCGAGCTAATCAAATGCGCTTTATGCTGCTTTATCAGATTGTTACAGCCCACTGACGAAGCAGCATTAACACTACCGGGAACGGCACAAACCTGTCGATTATACGAATCCGCAATGCGCGCCGTGATTAATGCGCCACCTTTTTCTTTGGCTTCGACTACCAACGTAATGTCTGCCAGCCCTGCAATGATGCGGTTGCGTTCAGGAAAACGCAAGGCTTCGGGTTGCGTACCAAACTGATTTTCAGTCAATAAACCGCCATGTTGTGTGATTTGTCGAGCAACTTTTTCATGTTCGGAAGGATAAATTTTGTCCGTGCCTGTTCCCATCACTGCAATATTTGGCACACCATATTCGATTGCCGAGCGATGCGCTTGTATGTCAATTCCATAAGCCAAACCACTGATAATCAATAAATTGTCTTTTTTAATTTCTCGAATCAATTTATCGGTAAATTCTCGTCCGTAATTAGTCGCATTTCGAGTACCCACGATTGCGAGTGTTTTTTGAGTATTCAAATCGGCATTGCCCTGATAAAATAGCAAAATGGGCGAATCTTTAATATTTTTGAGGCGGTCGGGGTAATTTTCATCCGTAAAAAACAAAATATCGGTTTGATATTGCTCGGCTTGGCGAATAATTTTTTCGGCTTCTTCAAAGGGATTTGCCGTCAGAATCGACTTGGCTATTTTTTCGCCGATGCCATCGACAGCCAACAAGTGTTGTTTTTGTGCCTTGAGTATGTTTTCTGCTGAACCAAAATATTTTAACAAATTTTTGGCAGTTATATTCCCAACATAAGGAAGTAAGCTAAGTGCAACTTGGTATAATTTTTCGGACATTCTTCGAGCGGTAATTTTTGACTAATTTCTTGACAACGCATCGCCAAAAATAAGAAAACCTCCGAAGTAAAAAAATCATATCGAAATATTTTATTAACTCTTGCTCATGCTTGAACCGCAATGATTTATGCCGAAATATGCTTTGGTTTTTTCATAACTTCCTGACGGATAGGCGATTCTATTCCTTCATAACACGGCAAAGTAAACATAAATTCTGTGCCTTTACCCAGCTCACTGCTGACATAAATATCGCCATCCAGCTTGTCCAAAAATTCTTTGCAAAGCAATAATCCCAAGCCCGACCCTTTTTCCGAGCGTGTGCCTCTGGTGGTAAATTTCTCGTCCAGTCTGAAGAGGCGTTCAATGTTTTCGTCCGAAATTCCCACGCCCGAATCAATCACTTTGATATGTATTTCTTGGCGAACTTGCTCACAAATTATTCGGATACTGCCGCCTTCCTCCGTGAACTTTAAGGCATTGGAAATCATATTTCTAAAAATAAAATGTAGGATATTTTTATCTGTCCAAACAAAGACATTTTTTTTGCATAAATTTTCCAAATTAATAATTTTTTCGATCGCGCGCTGTTGGAACAATTCACAATTTTTTTCGGCTACCTCAAAGACCGAAACTTTGTTCATCTCGACCTCCAGCCCGTTCGTTTGTGCTAATGCCCATTGTAGCAAATTATTAGTCAAATCATACAGATTATTCACCGAAGAACTCATGTCTTTGGTCAGATTTTTGATTTCTTCGGGCGAAAATCCATCGGCGTGTTCGCTCAAAATATCCAAAAAACCACGCAAAGTATTGAAAGGACCTCGTAAATCATGCGAAATAATCGAAAAGAATTTATCCTTCACCAAGTTCATCTCTCGGAGTTGCGCCTCAGAATCCGCTAATTTTTGGTTGGTAGTTTCCAAAAGAAGATTTTTTTCTTCCAAAATTTCATGTTTTTTATTTAATTCTTTAATATTTTGACGAAGTTTATGTATCATCAAATTAAAATTATTGGTTAATTTGCCTACCTCATCTTTGGAATTGGTCTGAATCAAGGCAACCCGATTATCAAAATTCGTTTCAATCAGGCGGTCAATCGTATAGGATAATCGCCGCAAAGGACGAGTTAAAGTGTTGGCAATCAAGAAACTAAAGATAATCGCACTGATAAAAATAAAGGCAATAACCTGAATCAGGGTGGTGGTGGTTTCTGCCAAGATTTCCTCCCGTTTTTGTTCCACATCCATCAAAATCCCGGACAAAATGCGCTCCAGCAATTCGGTTTGTTCTTTGAGGGCGTGCGCCAGCCCAACCGTTTCACGTGTGCCGATTTGTTGGTCATAATCGACTACTTTCTTGAAAATGGCTAAATAATTTTCTAATAAATATCGTGATTCATCAGGCAAATTTTTGGCTAATAAACTTTCGATTTTGCGTTCCAATTTTTGTGCATACGCCAAATCATTCCGAATAATATAATCTTTTTCGTGTCTTCGGAGCATCAAAATATCACTTAACAAAAGTCCAAGTTGCTGATTATCTTCGAGTTGATGAACATTTTTTCGCATCGCCCCGACTGCACCATAATCCTTGAAGCCACGCTCCTTGATTTTCTGAATCATGATTTTGTACAACGAATCGTACACCGCCAGTCCAATCGCCACCGAATCAATGCGTTCGGAAATCTGAAAATCAGCCGTAACTTCATTGGCTTGTAAAACACTCATTTTCAGGGCTATATCTTGATAACCTTCTTCGTGCTTGCGTAAATACGGGCTTTTACCTGTTTCATAAAACAAAGGATTAATGGTTTCGTACATCAAAAATTTACGGTCATAACCAATAATATTTTTTGCCGTAATTTGCAGATTATCAACCTGATGCGTGAGCGTATGCAGTTTATCTAATTCCAGATAAAACCAAAAACCCACCATAGAAATTACGCCTGCCAAGCCCAGCAATAACAAGTATGATGCAAGAAGTTTATGTAATATTTTTTTTAGTCGCATGATGATGGTTTGTTTCATTGAAACAACTCAAATGTTAAAATGCTATAAATCCGTGATTTATAAATCTCTAACGCTCAAATTTTATACAAAGGTAAATGCCAAATACGACATTTATGGGCTTTCTATTTTAAGTTATTGTAAACATTACAATCCAAAAAAATGAGATTTACTTCTTGCAAGGTAATGAGAATGGATGAAATATAATTTGTAGGTGTGCTAAAAAACTCGACTCAAAAAATGAAAAAACGACTTACCAAATTTCTTTTGTAAGTCGTTTGTAAGTCGTTGATTATCAGTGTGTACCCGACAGGACTCGAACCTGTAACCTCCTGATTCGTAGTCAGGGACTCTATCCAATTAAGCTACGGGTACGTGTTTTTCGGATTTGAGATTGCAAAGGTAATACTTTTGTCTGTAATCACAAATAAAACTTTGATAAAGTTCAATGAAGACCTCATCAAAGTTTTTACGGGTTTGGCGTTTTCTTAGAATTGTTCGGTTGCCGAAAAGAAAAATGCGCCTTCGATTTGTGCATTTTCATCCGAATCCGAACCGTGAACGGCATTCGCTTCAATAGAAGTCGCAAATAATTTTCGGATTGTACCTTCGGCGGCTTCGGCAGGATTGGTTGCACCAATTAATTTTCTGAAATCTGCTACGGCGTTATCTTTTTCCAAAATCATCGCAATAATTGCCCCTGAAGACATATAAGCACACAAGTCGTTATAAAAAGGACGCTCTTGGTGAACGGCGTAGAATTGTCCTGCGCGTTCGGGGGTTAATTTCGTAACTTTTGCCGAAATAATTCGGAAACCCTCCTGCTCAATCATTTTGATAATTGCACCACTATTGCCCGCACCGAATGCGTCTGGCTTAATCATGGTGAACGTTCGATTCGTTGCCATATTTTTTTTAGGTTTAATTCGATTTTAATGACTTTGCAAAGGTAAACGTTAATTTGAGTTCACAAAAATCAAGGCAATAAAAACTTATCATTTAAAAGATACCCCCTCAGTAAATAACATAAATCACTAACACTAAGAAGAAACCACCAAAAAGGCATCATCAAATGTGAATGAAATGTTAAAGCTAAGAAAATTTGGCATTTTGTATTTTTTACAAAAACCCTTCAAAAATCTTAGATTCCGAAGCCTTTGTGTGGTTTTTACTACATTTAAAATTGCTAAAAACTTATAAAGATACAAGGATTTTATAAAAAAACCAAATGTTTTTTGATTTTTTGTAAAAATATATTCTACCTTTGCCCCAGCAAGGCACGAGCTAACTTATGGTTAGTTCAAAATATGTGCCAAATGTTTTACCAAAGCTTTAATATATGAAAAAGATATTCATCACGGGCGTTTTGTCGCTGTTATCTTGTTTCAAGATTTTCGCACCCGACGAAGCTAATGCGTTAGTATCTGAATCAACCATGGTCGAGCCTATCATACTCAATGAGGCAAAACACAAAGACGACCAAAAAAGTAGCGGCATAGAACCCGAAAAAGCAACCTCAAAGGAAGTTGCTGCCGATGTGCAATCAGAGGATGACATTCATATTCCTCCCACAGCAGCCAGCAACAGCCACGAAATCACATGGGATAGCATCATGAGCGTCATCAAAAAGAGCGAAAGCCTCCAATTAGACCCTTATGTTTGTCCCGCAGGATATTGGACGGTCGGATATGGACACCTCATTACCAGCCAAGACCAATATTTGATGAATGGCATTACCAAAAAACAAGCGGACTCGCTACTCCGCAAAGATTTAGGATATTGTGAGAATTTCGTTAAGAAACATCTCAAACTCAAAGGGAATCAGCTCAAAGCCATTTCGTTGTTTTGCTTTGCCTTTGGTTCAGCCAAGTTGTACCGAAGTACCATGTACAAAAAAATCAAGGCAGGCGAACCGATTGACGATGAAATCGTGAAATGGTGTAAATTGAACGGCAGAAAAAGCAAACGACTGCTCAAAGCCCGACAATTAGAGTTAGCACTTTATAATAGTGGCAATTAATTCCTTTTCTGACTAAACTACTTATCAAAATACGACAAAATTTACAAACTCAAAAGCGATTCCTGTTCATTCGGGAATCGCTTTTTTTATTGCCATACGCACAATGTCGGCAACCATTTCCGCAACAACTGCCACGGCACAAATGATAAAATTCCGTAAAAACAATCAAGCCACCCTCCGAATAATAATGTAAATTTTCGATAAATTCATTATTTTTGACTGGAAAGGGTATTTTTTGAGCCTCCAAAACCATTTGATTGATTTCTGATAAACAACCCTGACACAAGCAATCGTACTGTGTTTGTGCCAAAAAATGGTGGGTTTCTTTGCACACCTCTGCTTGCGAACATTGACAATTCAGCACATCACCCACTTTGCATTCAAATAATTCGCCACAACGCGGACAACTTTTGGTTTCGTGTTTCAAAATCAATTCGATTTAAAATTCGTTTTTTTTGATTTCAAAATTACTACATTTTGTAAATATTTCGTATAACAAAAAATAGTTTTTCAGGT
The DNA here is from genome assembly GCA_964577275.1 of uncultured Cytophagales bacterium. Taxonomy (GTDB): domain Bacteria; phylum Bacteroidota; class Bacteroidia; order Cytophagales; family Thermoflexibacteraceae; genus UBA2561. The sequence continues at coordinate 32,365 of CAZNYR010000027.1, forward strand.
ATTTTGTTAGATACAATTAACTTTCTAATCTGATATATTTCAGGCGTAAACTATTTAGGACTACCGAAACCGAACTACATGCCATCGCCAGCCCAGCGACCATCGGATTGAGCAAAAATCCGGTCATGGGATATAAAATTCCCATCGCAATCGGGATGGCTAACACATTGTAAATGAACGCCCAGAAAAGATTTTCTCGAATAGTTTTCAGGACAGCTTCCGATAATTTTTTGGCAATCAAAATGCCGTTTAGGTCGCCTTGCAAGAGGGTTATTCCCGCCGATTCGAGGGCAATATCCGAGCCTCCCGCCAAGGAAATACCGACATCCGCCTGCGCTAATGCTTCCGAATCATTGATGCCATCACCTGTCATTGCCACGATTTTTCCTTGCGTCTGGAGCTGTCGGATAAAGTCGCCTTTTTCGTGTGGCAATACACCAGCCCGATAATTTTTTAAGCCAATTTCATCGGCAACTTTTTGGGCTGCGCCTGCATTATCGCCCGTAAGCATATAAGTCTGAATCTTGTTTTTATCCAATTTTTGGATAATTTCATAGGCTGATTTTTTGATGATATCCGCAATCGTTATTATGCCAAAAACTTCGGTCTGGTCGGCAAACAGGATAATGGTTTTTCCTGTCTTTTCAAACGTTTGTACTTGATGTTGCAAGGCTTCGGAAAATGGAATCTGATGTTCTAAAATAAAATTTCTATTTCCGATAATATATTGAGTATCATTTATTTCTGCTCGGATTCCTTTGCCCAAAATATTTTCAAAATTCAGGAGTTTGTTATTTTTGATGGCTCGAAAATCGGCTTGGTCAAACTGATTTTCTAAATACGAAAGCACGGCTTTTGCCAGCGGATGGTCAGATTTTGATTCTATCAAATAGACGATTCTTTGATAAAATTTTTCGGATTCTTTTCCTTGAAAAATACAACTATTTACTTTGGGTTTTCCTTCGGTAATTGTGCCTGTTTTATCCAAAACTACGGCATCGATTCGGGCAATTTTTTGGAGCTGTTCGGTATCTTTGACCAAAATACCGTGGGCTGCACCCCGTCCAATCCCTACGGTCAGGGCGGTGGGTGTTGCCAAACCCAAGGCACAGGGACAGGCAATAATTAATACGGCAATCAGATTGGAAAAGGCATAGGCAAAATTGCCGAAAACCATCCAGATTCCGAAGGTTAAAATTGCCAAAATCAAGACGGTAGGCACAAAAATTCCTGCAATTTTATCCACCAATTTTTGGATAGGCGGCTTGTCAGATTGCGCCTGCTCGACCCGCCGAATGATGTGCGAAAGTAAGGTATCATTGCCCACTTTTTGCGCTCGAATCTGGAGCGTTCCATTTTGATTGATGGTGCCTGCTTTGACGGCATCGCCTACTTTTTTGGGGACAGGCAAAGGCTCGCCCGAAAGCATACTTTCATCTATAAAAGACTGACCCTCAACAACTTGTCCATCAATCGAAATGCGTTCGCCAGCCTTGATGAGTACTATATCGTTGGGCTGAATTTGGGAGGCGGTTTTTTTGATAGCTCGTCCATCTTGCCAAATGGTTACGGTGTCGGGCTGTAATTCCATCAATTTTTTGACCGCAAACGAGGTACGTGCTTTGGCGGATTCTTCGGCATATTTTCCGACCAAAATTAAGGTCAAAATCACGACCGCCGATTCGTAGTAGATGTGTGCGGGGAGTCCTTGTTGTTGAAAAAAATCGGGATAAAACGTATTAAAGACACTAAACATAAAGGCGATTCCTGTACTCAAGGCGACCAGCGTATCCATATTACTCATGCCTTTTTGCGCCTGCCGAAATGCCGATACATAAAACTCTTTTCCGCCATAAAAAATGACGGGTAAGGCGAGCAGTAATTGTACATATTGCGTATATGGAATTTTCCAGAACATGGCAAAAACAAAAATCGGGAGAGAAAATAACGCACTGATAATCAGTCGATTTTTAATATTTTCGAGGCGTTTTTTTTCGTTCTGAAATTGCAGTTTTCGACTTTTGGTTTTGAGTTGAAAGCCAATAGTTTGGACATTTTTTTGTAATTTTTGGATGGAAATTTCATCCGACTTCAGTATAATTTGTGCGGAATGATTGGCAAAACTCACCGATGCGTGCTGCACTTGGGTTTGTTTTTGGAGAAAGTTCTCCAGATTGACGGCACAAGAAGCGCAGGTCATGCCTTCGACCGTAAATTCTGTGGGTTGAGGTTCAATGGGTTGCATTATTTTTACGATTTTGAGATTGCACTAAAAAAATTTCAGCTTTATTTATGAAACTTATTGGGCAGATTGATGTTTTGTTTTTTGCCATTTCCGAATGGAGATGATATGATTCATCAAATATAAACAACTGAAAATCAGTTTATTATATTTTTAATGAATTGATTTATCCTCTCTAAGAACACTTCGCATCCAAAGGTTGTTAAAATAATTTAAAATTCAATTCGGATAATATTTGTCCTATTGCAGAAAGAATCGTAATTTTGCATTCGATTTTTCCCATTAGCGTCTTACGTTGGTATCTTTGGGGTTTAGAAGCATAGTTTTATGACTGAAGATTTCGTAATCTCCGAGATTATGGGCGGAGATTTTTGCATTCTAAGTTGGGAAAAAATCGTTCTGAGAGTTCACAAATTAGAAAAGCGAGACCAAATTTATATGTCTACTAGTAAAATGATGAGATTAAGCCTTGTGGCTAAGAAGCTCAATGTAGGGATTTCGACCATAGCGCAACACCTTGCCTCTAAGGGGCATGATGTGGATGGCAAGCCTAACACTCGAATCACGCCCGAACAGTATCACATTTTGGCTAAGGAGTTTGAATCTTCGATAGCAGCCAGACAGGAGGCTTCTAATCTCAACATTTCCAAAAAAAGCGAAAATATTATCATCGCAGATACGGAAAAACCATCGGAACATTCTGAAGATGATACCCGAATATTCATTAAGGATAATACGCATCAATCCGATAAATCTGAATCCGAATCCGATTCTGACCACAGTAATACTACCGATAACACCGATGATTCGGTCATCAAAGCCAAAGGCGAATTGAAGGGTGGCGGACTAAAGGTCATCGGAAAAATTGACCTTGAAGAGGCAGACAAAGAAAAAGAGCCTTCGTCAAGACGCAGACGCAACAGGCGGCGTTCTCGGAAACGAAAAGAGGAGAACACCTCTCAAGAGAATCCTGAAAATTCATCAGTTGAAAATCAGCAGATTACACCGAAATCAGAACCTATCGTTACTCAAACACCTGCCGTAGTAACCAAGCCTGTCGTGCCAGAGGAGGTCGAAACGCAAGTTATTGAGGCAAAAGCAGAAAAGCTACAAGGATTGAAAGTTTTAGGCAAAATTGAATTGCCTACCGAATCGAAGAAGAAAAAACCAACACAAGGTAATCCAAAGGATGATGCCTCTGCCAACAACAAGCGCAGACGGAAGCGAAAGCGCATCCGAAAACCCGCGGAAGGTGCTGCTGGTACGAATCAGAGCCAAACACCTAATCAGCAGGGCAGAAACAAAGACCCCAAAGAAGCCAATACCAATCGCCCAACGAATACTTCGGGTAATACTTCTAATAATACTACTACTTCGGGGGGAAATACTCAAAATAGCAATTCGGGCAATACCCAGAATACAAATCGGTCAAGAAGCAATCATGGTTCTAACGCCAATCCTCGTGTGCAGGATAATCGCAATCAGCCGGATAATCGAAAAAATAGACGGCGTAGAAAAATAGACAAACCTGCTGATAACCAACAGGTTTCGGATAAAGAAATTCAGGAAAAAATTAAAGATACGTTAGCGCGTTTGAGCGGTGGTGGCAAGGCTGGAACAGGCAAGGCGGCGCGCCGACAAAAGAAAGACAAACGACTCGAACGCGAACGCAGAGCCGCCGAACAACAGCAGGAAGATGCAAAAAAACTGCGCGTAACCGAATTTATTTCTGCCAATGATTTGGCGGTCTTGATGGAGGTTTCGGTCAATGAAGTTATTTCGAAGTGTATGTCCTTAGGAATGTTCGTTTCGATTAATCAAAGGCTTGATGCCGAGGCAATTACGTTTATTGCGGATGAATTTGATTACGAAATTGAGTTTGCCTCTGCCGAAGATGAAATTGACGTAAATTTGGAGGTTGAAGATAAAACCGAAGATTTGCAGGCGCGCGCACCGATTGTTACGATTATGGGACACGTGGATCATGGTAAAACTTCTTTACTGGATTATATTCGTGATTCCAAAATAACCGAAGGTGAAGCGGGCGGAATTACACAGCATATCGGAGCATATAGCGTAAAGGCAGAAAAAAGTGGAAAATATATCACATTTTTGGATACGCCCGGACACGAAGCTTTTACTGCCATGCGAGCAAGGGGAGCGAAAGTAACGGATGTGGTCATCGTAGTCATTGCTGCTGATGATAACGTGATGCCACAAACCAGAGAAGCCATTAATCATGCACAAGTGGCGGGCGTACCGATTGTTTTTGCATTAAACAAAGTCGATAAGCCCGAAGCCAACCCCAACAAAATCAAAGAAGAATTATCCCAAATGAATATTTTGGTCGAAGATTGGGGCGGCAAATACCAATGTCAAGAAATTTCGGCAAAAACAGGACAAGGCATCGATGACTTACTCGAAGCTGTACTACTCGAAGCTGAAGTCCTTGAATTACAGGCAAATCCAGATAAACCTGCCACAGGGACAGTCATCGAAGCATTCCTTGACAAAGGAAAAGGCTATGTTTCTACCATTCTGATTCAGGGCGGAACATTAAACGTGGGCGATACCATTTTGGCAGGCGCACATCACGGACGAGTCAAGGCGATGAGTAATCATCTCGGAAAAAAACTCAATGATGCAGGTCCGGCAACACCCGTACAAGTATTGGGTTTGAATGGCGCACCGCAAGCAGGCGACAAATTTAATGTCTTGTTATCTGAGCGTGAAGCCCGTGATATTGCTACCAAACGAGGACAAATTCTCCGCGAACAAGGCATACGAGCTACTGTCCGAACGACACTCACAGACCTGGGACGACGCATTGCCTTAGGCAATTTCCAACAATTAAATATTATTCTCAAAGGCGATGTCGATGGTTCGGTGGAGGCATTATCGGATTCCTTATTGAAATTATCAACGCCAGAAGTCGAAGTCAATATCATTCAGAAAGCGGTCGGACAAATTTCGGAATCTGATGTCCTGTTGGCGACTGCCTCGGATGCTATTATTATTGGTTTCCAGGTGCGTCCATCGGCATCTGCCCGTAAATTAGCCGAGCAAGAAAGTGTCGAAATACGCTTATATTCAGTCATTTATAATGCCATTGACGAAGTTACAGCCGCCATGGAAGGAATGTTAGCTCCGACCATCAAAGAACAAATCACGGGAACTGCCGAAGTTCGAGATACCTTCAAAATCTCCAAAGTCGGGATGGTTGCCGGATGTTACGTTACCGAAGGATTTATCAAACGTTCTTCTAAAGTCCGACTCATTCGGGATGGCATTGTCGTTTATGGAGGCGAAAATGGAGGCGAATTATTAGCCCTCAAACGATTCAAGGAAGACGTTGCTGAAGTCAAAAATGGCTACGAATGTGGCATGAGCGTCAGAAATTTCAATGACATCAAAGTTGGCGACGTTATCGAAGCCTACGAAGAAAAAGAAATCAAGCGAACACTCTAAAAAATACTCTAAAAAAATAGTGTAAGATAATAATGCAGACCAGCCAAGTTTTTAAAATTTGACTGGTCTGAACTTTACAAATTGGCTTTATTTTTCGGAAATAAATTCAATTTTCCAAAGCCCTCGTAATTGATTAGATTCATAACCTACTGCCTTGTCTTCTGGATATAATTCCGTAATAATTTGATGATTTTTTGGGGGTAAAGTCTTGCCGATTTCGCCATGACAATTCAAACAAAGTGGCTGGGTCAAGATTGATTTATAGAAAACAGTACCTTCCAATTTTGACGTGCGTTTGGGATGTGCCTCAAATTCGGCAAAAATAACCGAATCTTGAGCCGAAAGCGCATTCGCAGGATTGCGTGGTTTATCACTAATACGGCGAATTTTTACTTCATATTCCTTTGATAATGAGTCTGTTATCGGAATCGCACGCACATTGCAATAACGGATGGCTTCCTGAATGCCTTGCGTCTGTACGGCAGATTTGAGTTGGCGACTTAGTGCCTCAAAACTTTGCTGGGCAATCTGATTGCCTTGACTTTCTAAGTTCGGTTGTCCCTCCGAAACAGAAAGCGAATTGGACATTTCCGTTGGTACTTTTTCGGGCGAAGTCGAGCAAGAAAAAACACAGCAACCCCACCAAAATAAACCCACCAAACTTATACGATTTAGTTTTTGATTCATGGGAAATTAGCGTTTAGTACGTCATTGGACGATATGAATTGTACTTTATTTTTGGTTAAGTACCAATACAGATTTAGTTTGTATTTTGTTTTGAATATAATTTATTGATAATCAATAAATTACAAGATTAATTTCGCCGTTCTGGTAAAGAAATAATAAACTCCGACCCTTCGTCAGGCTGGCTCATGACATCAATCGTGCCGCCATGTTTTTGGATAATGCTATGCGAAATCGACAGCCCCAGCCCTGTGCCTTCGCCCACGTCTTTGGTGGTGAAAAAAGGTTCAAAAATTCGGCTTCGGGTTTTTTCGTCCATCCCTTTTCCTGTATCTTGAATATGAATCCGAATCATACCCTGCTCCGATTTTCGAGTCCGAATCGTAATCGTTCCTTTGTCTTTGATGGCTTGAATGGCATTTGCCAAAATATTCATAAAAACCTGATTGAGCGGTCCGGGAAAACACTCAATTTGCGTAATTTCGGGGGAATAATCCTTAATAATTTCGGCTTTTTCTTTCGATTGATTGCTCAGAATCAATAGGGTAGAGTCCAGATTTTCGTGCAAATCCGTCATTTTGAGCGCATCCTCATCAAGTCTGGAAAAAGTACGCAACCCTTTGACAATGTCTGCAGTGCGTTTTGCGCCATTTCGTAATCCTTCCAATAATTCAAAAATATCCGCCTTAAATTCGTCAATTTCCGCCATATCAGGTTCATTTTCAAAGGTAGCTTGCGCCCATATTCGGTCAATTTCCTCAAAAAGACTTTCAATAGTACTAATCAAAGCATCCGAACCCGCATATACAAAATTAATAGGATTATTTATTTCGTGGGCAATACCAGCGGTCAGTTGTCCTAAGCTCGCCATTTTTTCGGATTGCACCAATTGCGCCTGTGCGCTCTTGAGTTCCTCGTAAGTTTTACGAAGCTCTGCCTTACTTTTCTGCTCTTCGCTTAGGGCTTTTTCGACTTTGCGTTGTGCATCCTTCAATTTATGATTGACCGTGGTCAATTCATCGGCAACTTGACGCAATTCGGTACGCTGAACTTGCAAGGTTTCCTTTTGTTTTTCTGTTTCCTGTTTTTGTTTTTCCAATAAATTATAGGCTCGATTTCGCAAATGATTTGACCGCCAAAGCACAATCGCCAAAATCGTAAAGACCGTCAGACTGGCGATGAGAATGTACGTAATTCGGGCTTGTTCTTCTTTTTCTTGATTCAATAATTTGATTTGCGATTCTTTTTTGTCGATTTCGTAAAGTGCCTGCAAAAACGAAGTCTGTTGCAAGGAATGACTATTATAAACCGCCTCATACATTTCGTTGTAATTTTCGTAATACCGATTTGCTCTCCGATGCAATCCCATCGCCCGATACAGCCGTGCAAAATTGCGGATATTATTCAAAAGTTGTTGTTGATGATTGATTTTAAAGGCTTTCGTATGGGTTTTGTCATAATAGGTTTCGGCGGTTTCAAAATCACCTTGCACAAAATATGATTCACCCATCAAACTGAGTGTCGTTACAATTTCCCACTCCTCCCCGAATTGTGTATAAATTTCGAGGGCTTTATTCAAAAAAGGCAACGCCTGTAAGGGGCGGTCAGTATTCTTATAGATTTCGCCAAACGTATTACAAATCGCCGCCGTGCCACGCATATTTTTGGTATCTTCATAGATTCGGAGGGCTTTATCATTGTATTGCAACGCACTCTCGTAATATTCTTGCATCGCAAAATGATATGCCAAATTGCGGTACGCATCCGCAATAAGTGTCTGATTTTGTACTTTTTTGCCAATGTCTAACGCCTTAAAAAAATACCGTGAAGCGATGTGATATTGCTTGAGGTCGGTATAAACTCGCCCTATCAAATTGCACAAAAAACCGATTGCCTGCTGGTCATCTTGTTGTTCATAATACTTTAAAGCACGGATGTAATATTCGGTGGCTTGCAGATAATTAATTTGATTGGCACAAAGACGGGCGATAAGTTCATAACTGCTTGCCACTTCGTTAGTTAAGTTGGCTTCCTCCGCCAAAAACAAGGCTTGTTTGCCAAATTTGAGCGCATCAGTCGGACTTTTATACATACTCGCCACCGCCATTTCTTG
>CAZNYR010000028.1:0-40524 GCA_964577275.1 uncultured Cytophagales bacterium
ATATTTGTTTGCAGGCAGTCAAATTGAACTATTGTCAAGATTAAAAACCGTAAAATTACGCTGAAATATTCGATGAGTTTTTGGGATTTTTGGTGGTTAATTTATGGAAAACTTCCTCTAACGTGGCTTCTTCTTGGGTCATTTCGAGTAATATTTTTTGGTTCTCGACCGCCAGCCGAAATAAGTTAGGACGAATATCTACTTTGGTTTCGGTCATGATTTCGTAACGATTCGGAGCGATTTGGTTAATTTCCAAAATACCTTCGAGGTTTTGCAAAATTTGAATCTCTAATTCTTCCAAAAATTCCAGCCGAATGCGCTTGCGTTGGGTATCGGGATTGAGTTGGGAAACGGGACTATCCGCCACAATTTTGCCTTGGTCAATAATCACGACTCTATCACATAAAGCCTTGACTTCCTGCATGATATGTGTAGAAAAAATCAATGTTTTTTCTTGGCTTACGTTTCGGATAACCTCCCGAATTTCGAGAATTTGATTGGGGTCAAGCCCAGAGGTGGGTTCATCAAGAATCAAAACTTGGGGGTCGTGAATCAGTGCTTGTGCCAGCCCGACCCGTTGCCGATAGCCTTTAGAAAGTGCGCCAATTTTTTTATTGCGCTCAGGAGTTAGCCCACACAACTCCATCATTTCGGCAATTCGGTGCGCCAATTTTTTGCCTCGCATTTGATGAATTTCGCCCACAAATTGCAGATATTCAAGGATATACATATCCAAATACAAGGGATTATGCTCTGGCAAATAGCCGATATGTTTTTTGATTTCGGTAGGTTGTTCGGTTACGTCAAGTCCGCACACTTTGACCGTCCCCGAAGTGGGTTTCAGATAGCCCGTTGAGATTTTCATGGTGGTTGATTTTCCTGCCCCGTTGGGTCCCAAAAACCCTAAGATTTCGCCTTTTTGGGCTTCAAACGAAAGATTATCGACCGCTTTTTGTGTGCCGTAAGTTTTGGTCAAAGCATGAACTGAAACAGACATAGATTGCTATTTGATGTTGAATGTGATTCGATTTTGAGTTTGCGTCCAGATATATTTTTAGTTCCAAAATATATGCGTAGTATTTTGTAAACAGGCTGGAGCGTTTAACTTTGTGGAAGGCAAGTTTCAAGTGAAATGCCTGCCTGATTTGAATGCAAAGGTCGTGAAAAATATACGAAAATATTTTACTGTCGGGGGATTCACGTGATGTGATTTTCAAATCAAAATATAAACTAAATTTGAATCATTACTTAAATTATTAATACGTTTATGTACGAATATATTTCAGGAAAATTAGTCCGCAAAGAACCCACTTTTGCCGTCATTGAAGCGGGCGGCGTGGGCTATTATATCAGAACATCCTTGCAAACCTCTTCGGCAATCGGGCAATCGGAGCATTGTAAATTGTATATTTATTTTCATGTTCGAGAAGCCGAGCAGACTTTGTATGGCTTTGTAAATCAGGAAGAAAGAACATTATTTTTATTGTTAATTTCAATTTCGGGCATTGGTCCGAATACGGGTTTGATGATGCTCTCATCCCTATCGCCCGCCGAAATCAAAAGTGCAATTCAGGAAGAGAATGCCAAACTCATCGAGAGTGTCAAAGGCATCGGCGCAAAAACCGCCCAGCGTGTGATTTTGGAACTCAAAGATAAAGTACAAAAAATTGAATTAATTGCTTCAGAATCAATGCGTTCTGTTTCCAATTTGGGGGGCGCAGTTTCCAAAAATGCAGACAAAGAAGAAGCCTTGCAAGCTCTCATGATGCTGGGCTTTACCAAGTCGATTGCCGAAAAAAGTTTGGGCAGTGTCCTGAAGAAACATGGCGAAAATTTATCGGTCGAAGAATTGATACGCTTAGCCCTGAAAACGAATTAGTTTTTTTGGATTCATTTTCAAGATGGCACAAGTTTGAGGCGTATTTTTCAAATGATTTTTGTATTTTTATGCTTAAAGAATTAAATTATAAATGCAATGAAAATTCTACGAACAATGTTTTTTCGTTTGCACAAATTTTAAACTATATGGAAAATATATCACCCGAACTGATGGCATTAGCCGAAAAAGCCAAATTATTTCCCAAAATATCGAATGTGATTGCACAAAAGGCAAAAATGGCGGTGTGTTTGGATGTTTCCGAAGATTTAAAACCGTATCTGGATTCGGGAAAAACGCAACATTTCGCCGAATCGGTGCTGGCACTTAGCGCATTAATGGATTCTAATGCTTCGATTGATGTGTTTCTGTTTGGCGGGCGAATGCAACACGCAGGCGAAATGACTCCCCAGAATTTCAAGGGATTTATTCAGAAAGCGTTGGCACTTTATAATTTGGAGGGCAAACCCGATTATTCGATGGTTTTTCGGGAAATTCAAAAATTCTATTTCCCTGATTTTGAGGATAATAAACCCGTTCAGGCTGCCGATGAACCTGTCTTCATCACCTTCATTACGAATGGCGAAACGACCGACCAAACCGCTGGCATTCACGAATTAGCCCGCATTTCTTATGCGCCTATCTTCTGGCATTTTATGGCAATCGGCAAAACCAAAGACGATTTGGGCAAAGGCATCATGGCGTGGCTGTTTCGTCCCTTCGCCGAAGATTTTTCCTTCTTGGAAAAACTCGATGACATGACCGAACGCTTCATTGATAATGCTGATTTTTGTAATATTCCAGACCCCGAAACACTGACCGATGAGGAATTATATACCAAAATGATGCAGGAATATCCCGATTGGTTGAGGCTCATCAAAACCAAAGGCATGATAAAATAAATTATACATAATCTATTGATACACAATATTTTAAACCTAAATTTATGACTCCTTTAGACATTATTACGTTGCTGATTTTTTTGGCGGCGATGTTTACGTTTATTAATGCCCGTTTCCTGAAATTGCCCTCGACTATCGGTCTGATGGTCATTTCGTTGGTCGTTTCCTTGACGATTGTGAGCTTAGGAGCGATTTTTCCGAGCATCACGGAGGTTGCCCAAGCTACTTTTAAAGAATATGATTTTTCTAAGGTTTTATTGGATATAATGCTTAGTTTTCTGCTTTTTGCGGGAGCAATGCACGTCAATGTTCGTAAACTCAAGGAAGAATCCATGCCCATTGTTTTTATGGCGACCATCGGGACATTGCTCTCGACTTTTATTGTCGGGACATTGATGTATTATATTTTTCCAGTATTGGGTTTGCCTGTGGATTATGTATATTGTTTATTGTTTGGTGCATTAATTTCTCCGACCGACCCGATTGCGGTGCTGGCAATCCTCAAAACGGCAGGTGTTTCCAAGCAAATTTCTATCACGATTGAGGGCGAATCTTTGTTCAATGATGGCGTGGGCGTAGTCGTTTTCTTGACGATTTTGCAAATTGCCAATAAAGGCGTGAGCCAAGTTACGCCACTCGAAGTAGTCGAATTATTTGGTGTGGAGGTTATCGGAGGGTTATTTTTGGGGGCAATTATCGGATATTTGGGCTTATTATTGCTTAATGCGGTCGAAAATGACCATGTCGAACTCGAAGTATTAATTACCTTGGCATTGGTCATGACAGGCACTTGGATTGCCACGCATATTCATGTTTCTGCCCCGTTGGTGATGGTCGTTTTGGGATTATTTATTGGCAGAGAAGGCAAATCCGAAATCTTGCGTAAAGTAACGGGCGATTATGTCTATAAATTCTGGCATTTGATTGATGAGGCTTTGAATGCCATTTTGTTTGTATTGATTGGTTTTCAGGTACTTGTCATTTCCCTAAAAATAGATTTTATTTTGGCAGGCATCGTAGCGATTGCGATTCAATTATTTTCCCGTGCAATTTGTGTGGGCGTGCCGATGTTTGCTGGATTGGGCAAACGCTTCCCGAAGGGAACAGCAGCCGTCCTGACTTGGGGCGGATTACGAGGCGGAATTTCGGTGGCTTTGGCGTTATCTTTGCCCGCTTTCGAGGCGAAACCCTTGATTGTCAGCATCACCTATGTCGTTGTGGTGTTTTCAATTTTGGTACAAGGCATGACCATCAAAAACGTCATTAAAATGACAGTCGGCAGTACAAAATAATACGTATTCCTTCCGATGTAAGAACATCATCAAAATTGGAGTTTGGTGATGTTCTTTTTTTTGATAAAACCGCCGTATTCTTTTCCAAAGTCCCAAATTATTTGATAGACATTTGAGGTAATTTGAAGAAATCCCTAACTTCACGCAAAAAAGAAGCCATGAAAATTCCTTTTCTTTCGTTTGAGGCGATGAATCGCGAAATCCGCACAGAATCTCTCGCACGTTTTGAACAATTTTTTGATTCAAATTGGTATGTTCTCGGAGAAAATCTCCGTCAGTTTGAAGAAAAATACGCCCACGCTACACAGGTCAATCATGCCGTAGGCGTGGCAAATGGATTGGATGCCTTACATATTTCGCTCAAAATATTGGGCGTAGGCCAAGGCGATGAGGTGATTGTACCATCAAACACCTACATTGCTTCGGTTTTGGCGGTGTCTTATGTGGGCGCAACGCCTGTTTTTGTCGAGCCTCGCATGGAAACTTACAATCTCAATCCCGAATTAATCCAAGCGGCAATCACCCCGAAAACCAAAGCAATCATGCCCGTTCATTTGTACGGACAGGCGTGTGAAATGATTGTTATTCAGCAACTTGCAAAGGAAAATCAGTTATTTATAGTAGAGGATAATGCCCAAGCGCATTTTGCCAATTATGACGGACAATTCACGGGAAGTTTTGGAGATATTAACGGCACGAGTTTTTATCCGGGCAAAAATTTTGGGGCGTTTGGCGATGCGGGAGCCGTTACGACCAACGATGCAGATTTGGCACAAAAAGCCAAAACATTCCGAAACTACGGTTCGCAAGCCAAATATTACAACGAAATAAAAGGCATCAATTCACGACTTGACGAATTGCAGGCAAGTTTGTTGGCAATAAAATTGCCTTTTATGAAAAAATGGACTGCCGAACGCCAGCAAATAGCCCGCTTTTATGACCAGCATTTACAAAATATTGGCGATTTGGTTTTACCTGTAACGGCTCAAAAAGCCACCCATTCGTATCATTTGTATGTCATTCGGACGAAATATCGGGATAAATTACAGGCTTTTCTGCACGAAAATGGCATCGGGACGCTCATTCATTATCCTGTCCCGACACATTTGCAGCAGGCTTACGCAGAACTCCACCACAAAATAGGCGATTTTCCGATTGCCGAAGAAATCGCACAAACCGCCCTGAGTCTGCCGATGTATGTCGGACTGCCCGAAGCGCACATCCAGCACATTGCCGATTGTATCAGGCGTTTTTTTGAAACTCATGAAATCAAGATTTAGGGGCTTACTTTACCAATTATTATGCTGATAATCAGATAGATATAAAATAAAAATTGCCCATAAAAATACGATGGAATTAACCTTAACTACGCCTGCCTTGTTGTTTCCTGCGATTTCATTATTGCTTTTGGCTTATACCAACCGATTTTTGGCAACGGCAGCTTTGGTGCGTAATCTACATACCAATTATCAACAAAACCCAAATGGGCAAATCGTAGGGCAAATCAAAAATTTACGCCTTCGTCTTCGCTTGATTCAGGTCATGCAGGCAGTCGGAAGCACAGGACTTTTAATGGCAGTTTTATGTATGTTTTTGTTATTTTATGAACAAATTTTTTGGGGCAAATTCGTCTTCGGTATCGGGCTTTTGATGCTGATGATTGCACTCGCCTTATCGGTTTGGGAAATTCAGATTTCGGTCAAAGCCCTCAATATCGAACTCAGTGATATGGAAAAACCTCATCAAAGTATCGAAACTTTAACGCCTTAATTACAGGGCGATGACCCAGAATACATATCTTTTTTGGAGAAAACTTACGAAAAACTTACGGGTACCGTCAAACGGAACGTTAAAAATTAAATTTAACAAAAAAAGAACCCGTATTTTTGTAAAATGGAATGATTTTCGGCATTTGGTCAAGTAATCCCAAACCCTTTTGGGAACATCAAATTATTGAATTAGGAAAAAGATATGACAACAACACAGTTTTATGTTTTGGTTTGGCTGGTAATTTTGGGGATGCCCACGCAAAGTTGGGCGCAACAAAAAAAAACAGATTTTCCCATCCCAACGGCACACGCCCCACAAAAAATTCCGAAAGAACTCACGCACGCCGAGCGAGTCGAATTAGAATACTTATTTACCGATGGCTTAAAGTTTTTTTTGATTGAAGATTATGCCGAAGCCAGCAAAATTTTTCAGCAATGCCTCGAAAAACAGCCCAATAATCCCGTTTTTCATTACAAAAATGCCCAAAGTGCATGGCTTCAAAATAATATTGACGAAGCCATCGCCTATGGACTGACGGCTCAAGAATTAGACCCGAAAAATCCATATTATTACGAGTTTTTGATTCAGATTTATCAACGCAGAAATCAACACCTGATTATCGCTCAAACACTCGAAGAATTAATCCAAAATACGGGTGGCACGGAACGTCATTATTTTGACTTGGCGATGGCGTATTTACAACAAGATAGACACAAGGAAGCCCTCAAAACATATGACCGAGCCGAACAGAAATTTGGCGCAAGTGATTTGATTATGAAGCACCGACAAAATATTTATTTATCCGTAGATGACATTCATCGTGCGCTTCAGGAGGGCAACAAATTAATACAGGCATTTCCTGATAATGCCGATTTTTATGCTGACCAAGCCAACTTGTTGCTTGCCGATAAAAAACCGCAAGAAGCCGAAAAACTCCTCCAAAAAGCCTCCGAAATCGACCCTGATAATCCTCGTGTTCGGTTGGTGCTGTCGGACTTGTATCGACTGCAAGGCAAGTCCGAAGCACAACAAGAAACCCTCAACCTGACATTTCGGAATCCAGCCTTTTCAACGGACGAAAAAATCAAAATTCTAAAAGATTATTTGAGCAAAAGTGCCGATGAGAACCATGCCAAATTGGGCAAAGAACTTTCGGAAATTGCGATTCGGATACATCCAGAAAATGCTCATTTTCAGGAACTTCACGGCAAATTTACGGCACTTCTCGGTCATCAATCCGAAGCCATCGAATCCTTCAAAAAAGCACTGGAACTCAACCCGAATAATTATCGAGTTTGGGAAAAATTAATTCAACTCCAAATTCATAATCAAGATACCAAAGCCGTTCTCGAAACCACAGAAAATGCGCTGGAATATTTCCCAAATCAAGCGACATTTTGGTTTTATAATGGCAATGCCCATTTACTTGAAAATCAGTACGAAAATGCCGTAGAGGCACTCGAACAGAGTCAGTTATTGGCGATTAATAATCCTGATTTACAATTCCAGATTTTAGGTTATTTGGGAGCGGCTTATCATGGATTGAAAGCGTATCCGTCATCGGATATGGCGTATGCCCAAGCCTTAGAATTACGCCCCGAAGACCCGATGATTTTGAATAATTATGGTTATGCGCTCGCCAAACGAGGCGAAAAGCTGGATTTAGCCGAAAAAATGTGCCAAAAACTACTCGAAATCAACGCCAATTCACCCGCCTATCTGGATACGTATGCGTGGGTTTTGTATGCCAAAAAAGACTACAAAAAATCATTAAAATATCTGGAGCAAGCACTCCAAATCACTGAAAGTGGTGCAATTTTGGAGCATTATGGCGATGTACTTTATAAGACTGGAAATGCACAAGAAGCACTCATTCACTGGAAAAAAGCCAAAACATTAGGCGGAAAGCTGACCGAAAATATTGACAAAAAAATCGCCGAAGGACGAACCTTAGAATAAATTGCTGATGACGAAATATTGAAACGATGTAATTACTTTTGAATCATACCTTCTGAATTCGATTACGAGTATCATATCAGTAGCAATACTTCATCACGATTGTTTCGTTAAAAGTGAAGGAAAGAGGTCATTTTCTGACCTGCTTTTTGCTCTTTTGGAAACCAAACTTTTCGTTTTGGGTGTTCTTTCCGAAAGATAATCATTCAATAGCACCGAAATACGAAAATTCCATGAAATCAATCACTCATTATTTTTCTGTCTGTCTCTTTTTAGTATGTATTATTTTAGTACAAAACACTGATGCTCAAGATTTTAAAAAATTAGATTATCCACTCAATACCGATAAATATTCTGAATATGCGCCTGTCATTAGCCCTGATAATCGTCTTTTGATTTATGAATCCAGACGCGGAGGCAAACTTGCGCCTTGGAAATTATATCAAGCTGAACGAGTTTCCAAAGATAGCGCATGGTCAAAACCACGTTATCTGACCGAAATCAATGACGGAAATGGCGCAGGAAAATTCATTGGCGGTCCATTCATTACATACGATAACAATTATCTGTATTTCACATCCAATCGTTTTGGGAGCAAAGGTGGCATTGACATTTGGCGTTCGGAGCGACTGGCAAATAATCAATGGGGAACGCCCCAAAATCTTGGTACACCGATAAATACATCAGCGTATGAGGGATTTCCATCCCTGACTCCTGACGGCAAAACGCTGTATTTTATGCGTTATATCAACGGAAAAGTATATCGAGGGAGTGATTGTTTCAAAATTATGGTATCACACCAAGACCAGAAGGGACGCTGGAGTCAGCCCCAAGAATTGCCTTATCCCATTAACTATGGGTGTGATATGGAGCCTCGCATCATGGCAGACGGCAGGACATTGATTTTCTCCTCGAATCGGGATGGCTCCAAAGGCAAAATGGATTTATTTCAAAGTTTTTTGCAAGATGACGGCTCATGGTCTGAACCCGTAAATATGAGTTTCCTCAATTCCAAAGCCGATGATAAAGCAATTTCTGTGCCTGCTTCGGGGAATGAATTTTATTTTACGATTGGATTCAATGACCAACATTATGATATTTATTGGATGAAAATGCCCCCCGAATTTCGCCCCAAAAAGACGATTGTGGTGCGTGGAAAAATTACCGATAAAGAAACAGGAAAACCACTTTCGGCAAATCTGGTCGTAACCGATTTGCACACCGATAGCGAATTTGCCAATATCCGAAGCAATCGCGAAGATGGCAGTTATACGGTCATTTTGCGGGAAGGAACAGAATACGATTTTGCCTGCCTACGAAAGGGATATTCCTTTCATTCCGAGTTCTTTAGGTTAGATTCGCTGGCTGAATCCGAAGAATTTGAAAAAAATATCGAACTTGTGCCACTCAAAAAAGGCATTTCTTTTGAACTGGCAAATATTCAATTTGACTTTAATTCGGCAGATTTGAAGTTGGATACTCGTCCCGAACTCAAGCGCGTCTTGGAAATTATGAAACTAAATCAAACCTTGCGTATCGAAATTGGCGCACACACTGACGATGTCGGTACTGATGATTATAACCTCAAATTATCCCAAGAGCGTGCCGAAGCTGTTGTTCATTATTTGACCACTCAAGGAATCGAACGCACTCGTTTAGAGGCAGTTGGATACGGAAAAACACAACCCAAAGTCAAAAATACGACCAAAGAAAATCGGGCGCAAAACCGCCGAGTAGAATGCACGATAATTCATTAAAAAAAAATTGGAAATAACAATAACTTACTGATTATCAGATTATCTGGTAATCAGTTGCAGATGATTAATCAAAATGGGTTTTCCTATTCCACAAGAATCTATGGGCTGAAATGTAATTTCTTGGTACGTGAGCTGAAACTCTTTATTTTCTTCGGGTTTTCTCAAAAATTCATTCAGATTATTGGGATGTAATTTTTCACCATCTTCTGCAACAAAAATCAATGCTTTTGCGCCACAACTCGAAGAAGCCACCGATTGTAATTTGCCGAAGGCGACAAAGAGGTCGGGATTCGTTTTTTGAGGCGCACAACCGCATAAAAAGAGTACAAAAATGCCGTATGAAAAAAACATTTTCTTCATTTTGTGTGGATTACAATATTAATTTGTGTTGATTTTATCGTAGAAATTGATGTGTTACTATCTGCACTAAAGACCGTATTTTTTAAGAAAACGTTGCAAACAAAAAGTGAATATTTGACGAAATTATGTGCATTTTTCAGATACATTTGCATCGCTTAATAAAAGTCCAATTCCTGATGAGTTAGTTCATTGTTGCATCAAAAATCAAAGCAAATGAGTCCTTTTTTAGTCTTTTCTATCCTCATCGCATATTTTGGTATCTTGCTGATTATCGGCTATTTCACATCAAAAAATGCGACCACCGAAACTTTTTTTACGGCAAATCGACAATCGCCTTGGTATCTGGTGGCATTCGGCATGATTGGCGCATCTTTATCAGGTGTTACGTTCATTTCCGTTCCCGGTTGGGTGGCTTCCAGTCAGTTCAGTTATATGCAAATGGTATTGGGTTATCTGGTAGGTTATGCCTTCATTTCTGCTATTTTATTACCTTTGTACTATCAACTAAATTTGACCTCGATTTATGAATATCTGACCCAACGTTTTGGATTTTGGACACACAAAACAGGTGCTTCCTTTTTCTTACTTTCTCGCATTGCGGGGGCTGCCGCACGGCTTTATTTGATGGCATTGGTCTTGCAAATGTTCTTTTTTGATGCTTTTGGAATCCCATTTGAAGTTACCGTAGCCGTTACGCTGGCTTTGATTTGGATTTATACCTTTCGGGGAGGCATCAAAACGATTGTCTGGACAGATACCTTACAAACAACTTTTATGCTTTTGGCAGCAATCCTGACTGTTATAGCGATTACGCACGAACTGAATTGGAGCATCTGGGAACTGCCTGCTAAGATTTCGGCGCACGAATATTCGCAAGTTTTCTTTTTTGAGAATGCCAAAGAAAGCAAATTTTTCTGGAAAAGTTTTCTTAGTGGCGCATTTATTACATTAGTCATGAGTGGCTTAGACCAAGATATTATGCAAAAAAACTTGACCTGTCGTAATCTTTCGGATGCTCGTAAAAATATGTTTTGGTTCAGTCTAAGTTTGATTTTTGTCAATCTATTATTCCTGACACTCGGCGTTTTACTATTTATCTATGCCCAACAAAATGGCATAGCACTACCTGATAATTCTGATTATTTATATCCTTTATTAGCTCAAAATCACTTAGATATGTCTATTGGTATTTTATTTTTATTGGGTATTGTAGCGGCAGCCTATTCGAGCGCAGATTCGGCTCTGACTGCCCTGACGACCTCTTTTTGTACTGATATTTTGGATTTCAAACACACACCGCACCCTAAAAATCAACAAGAAAAAACTCGGATTTGGGTTCATATTGGTTTTACGATCATTTTATTTTTCGTGATTTTAATATTTTGGTATTTTCTCAAAACCAACGCCATTACTGCCGTTTTTAAAATTGCAGGATTTACGTATGGTCCGTTGTTGGGGCTTTATGTCTTCGGATTATTTACCAAAAAACAAGTCAAAGACCGTTTTGTACCGCTAATTTGTATCCTTGCTCCCGTCATTTCTTATGTTTTGGATGTCAATGCAAAAGTTTGGTTTGATGGTTTTGAGTTCGGATTTACCATTTTGATGGTCAATGGGCTTCTGACTTTCATAGGGTTAGCGATTTTTCAGAAAAAAAACGACTAATTTTTTCAAAAAATATTTGTATTCTATACGAAAGCCTCGTACATTTGCATCGCCTTTTGAGAGAAAAGGCAATAATTCCTTAAAAACTTGTCCGATGGTGTAACTGGCAACACGTCTGATTTTGGTTCAGAAGAGTCTAGGTTCGAGCCCTAGTCGGACAACTTATTTTTATTAACCTTCTCTTTTTTCAGAAATTTATAAACACCATTTCTTGATAAACCTCAGCATTTAAAATTTAGTGCCACAAAAAAACTACTCAAAAATTTGAGTGGCTTTTCCTACTTTATCTATTCCCTAATCATATTCTTTGACTAATTGGAACTGCCTTCCTCTTCTTCAAATTCATTATAATACTCCCCAAAAATGAGAATAGATTTTGCAAAAAAATAAGGTTTTAGACTTGCCAAGTCTGCACGGAAACGTTGAAAAACAGCTTTTGACAGAGAATTTAGAGGCAGTTTCTCAAGGCAAAAAACGAATCACATCAACGATAAGACACAAACTAAATTTGCGTTTCCGAACGGCATTTAATAATTTTCCCACTCAAAATCAGTAAAATTGGTGTCATTAAATTGGATATTTCGTATTTTCAGTCTTCATAAAACTTATCATTAAAATACTTTACTGATTCTTTAGAAAGCAACTTTCCACAAATTTTTAAACAACCTTTTATGGATTTTTCGACCGCCATTCATCTTATTCAAAATGATGTTTCAAACTATTCATTCAAATCGTAAAAATATGTCAAACCTAAGATTTATTCCCATTTTTCTACTAATCTCATTGATTATGACGCAGTTAGCAGCACAAAATGAGTACGCTAAAGATTGGAAAGTGGTCGATTCGCTCAAAAATAAGCGATTGCCCAAAGATGCCCTCAAAATTGTCGATAAAATTTACCAAAAAGCACAAGCTGAAAAAAATCCTGACCAAATCGTCAAAGCAATTATTCACAAAATGATTTTTGCTCAACACGAAGAAAATGCAGGAAGTAAAAATTTGCAATTTCTTGAAAATGAGCTTCTTAAATATGATTTTCCCATCAAACCTGTCTTACAATCTTTGGCAGGAGAATTATACTGGCAATATTATCAGAACCATCGCTGGATGTTTTCTGAACGTACAAAAGTTGAAAATACGGATAAATCTGACATCCTGACATGGACGCTCCAAGATTTTATCGACCGTATCAATTTGCATTATCAAAATTCGATTTCAAATCTTGAAAAATTACAAAAAACAGACTTGGCAATTTATTCCGAAGTCTTAGCAATTCCAGCCCAAGAAAAGGGAAATCAGAAATATTTGGAAGGAAAAAGAAACCGACATTTACGCCCGACTTTGTACGATTTTTTGGCGCACCGTGCCGTAGATTTTTGGGCAAATTCCGAAGCAGGAATTACGCAACCCGCATATAAATTTGAAATCAATACACAAGATTATTTTGGTGATAATCAATATTTTATAAATCAAAAAATTAGTTCAAAGGATTCTTTGAATTTTAAATTTTTGGCAATCCGAACGCTCCAAAATACCATCAAATTTCATCAAAACGATACGGATAAAAGTGCGTTGGTTGATGTCGATTTGAAACGCTTAGATTTTGTTTACAAAAATTCTGTTCATTCCGAAAAAAACATATTTTATTTAGAAAGTTTACAAAGTATCCAAAAAAAGTACAAAAATACATTGCTTTCGGCGGATGCTTCCTATCAAATTGCCAAATATTACCACGACCAAGCCACAAAATACCATCCATTTTCTGCGCCACAATACCGAGATGATTACAAAAAAGCGATAAAAATTTGCGAAGAAGTTATCCAAAAATTTTCTGATTCGCAAGGCGCAAAAAATTGTACTAATTTGATTTCAGTCATTAAAAATAAATCTTTATCGTTAAATACCGATAAATACGTTTTACCCCATCGTCCGTTTTTGTCTTTGGTCAAGTTTCGGAATATCAAGCAAGTGCATTGCCGAATTTATGCTTACGATGCCGAGCAGTTTAGCGACTTTAATGAATCCGAAAAAATTAGAAATAAATTCTTAAAAAACTTATTTTCTGAAAAACCCATCAAAGGCTGGATGCTAAAAACTCCTGACGATAATACTGATTTTCAGGAACATAGTTTTGAAATGAAAATTCCTGAACTGGACAAAGGCAACTATATTTTGTTCATGACCGAAGCCAATGAATTTGACCCCAAGAACTTTTATAACTTCACATATTTTCAGGCTACGAATTTGAGTTTTGTACAACGAAAAGACGAAAAAGGAAACCTTGAAGTTTATGTTCTGGACAGAAATTCGGGCTATCCCATCAAGAATGCGGAGGTTCGTCTAAGAAAGCGAAAATATAATTATAACAAGAATCGCTATGTTTATACAGTTATCAAAAAAGCGCAAACCGATGCGGAGGGATACGTGAAATTTTCGCCTTCAAATTCAAACGATTACGACATTTCGTTCGAGATTCAGAAAGGCAATGAAATTTTAGAAAGTGCTTACAGTACTTATCTTTATCGGTACGGAAATGAGAAGCCCAAACCGCAAACGGTTGCTCATTTTTTCTTGGACAGAGGCATTTATCGTCCCGGACAAACGGTCTATTTTAAGGCAATTTTGACCGAAAAAACAGGACGAAAATCCGAAATTTTGCCCAATCGAAAAGTTACCGTAAACTTGCATGATGCGAATAGTCAGAAGGTTACGAGTTTGGATTTGACTTCCAACGAATTTGGTACGATTCACGGTAGTTTTACTGCGCCTGTCGGTGGTCTGAACGGTCAAATGTATTTGCAAATCGAACATTATGGGTATAAATATTTCAGGGTTGAGGAGTACAAACGCCCCAAATTTGCGGTCGAATTTTTGCCTGTCGAAGGCACTTTTAGGCTCGGCGATTCGGTTGCGGTCAAGGGAAAAGCGCAGGCGTATTCGGGCGCAAACATTGATAATGCGGAAGTTACGTACCGAATTAAGCGCAAAAGTCGGTTTCCAGATTGGTGGGGCTATTGGTATGGTGTGCCGTCATCGCCAGAGGTCGAAATCGCTTACGGAACGGCAAAAACCGATAAAAATGGTGAATTTACGGTCAGTTTTGAGGCAATTCCAGATTTGAGTGTGGATAAAAAATCCGAACCGATTTTTGTGTACGAAATTGCGGCGGATGTCATTGATTTGAATGGCGAAACACACTCGGCAACCAAAGGCGTTTCAATCGGTTATAAGGCGTTGGAAATCAGCACAAATGTTGGTTCAAAGCTCAATTTAGCCAAAATTCCGGAGGATGGTTTTGCGATAAATTCGAGCAATTTGGAAGGACAATTTGAAGCCACGAAAGGTGCTTGGGTTTTGCACAATCTGACTGCACCAGAGCAGACTTTTCGCTCCAGAAATTGGACTCGTCCCGATTTGTTTGTGATGTCCAAAAATGAATTTTATGCCACTTTCCCCACTGACCAATATGATAACGAAAAGAGCTTTTTTTCGTGGGAAAAAAAATTGCTTCGGCAGTCCGCATTTGATACCGAAAAATCCAAAAAAATGGATTTGGGAAAATTGAAAACTGGTGTTTACTTATTGGAAATCAAGGCAAAAGACCGTTATGGCGAAAGCGTACAATATTTCAAATATTTTACGGTATTTTCCGAAAAAGCCAAAAAAATTCCTGTTCCATCTGTTGATTTTTTTGAGCCAATTCAGACCTCTGGCGAACCAAATGAAATGGCAAAATTCTTGGTCGGGACGAGCGCAAAAAACCTTCAAATATTGTACGAAATTGAGTTGGATGGTAAAGTAATTTCTAAAAAATTTGTCAAACTTTCCGAAAAACAACAGCTCATCGAGATTCCGATAAAGGAGGAGTTTCGGGGTGGCTTTGGGATTCATTGGACATTTATCCGAGAAAATCGGCATTATTTAAATTACCAAAATGTCCATGTTCCTTACACGAATAAAAAGTTAAAAATCGAGTTTGAAACTTTCCGAAATAAACTTTTACCGGGCGAATCCGAAGCGTGGAAATTGAAAATTTCGGGGCAAAATACCGATAAAATTATGGCGGAAATGGTCGCTACTTTGTATGATGCTTCGCTCGATGAATTTGCTGCTAACTCATTCGATTTCAATATATTATCACACAATTCTTTTGCACGAAATTGGAGTATCGAAGGGGGTTTTTCGCAGACTTCGAGTTCGATGTATAATTTATCATCCGTGTATTTAAATCCGCAAAGTCGAGGTTATGATTATTTGAATAAATTTGGCTTTACGAACCAAAATTCATACATGATTTCTCGGTATGCCCGTTATGATGAGATGAGTAGCGGAGGAGGAGATTGGGGGGCAGCAGAAAGTGTGGCAGAAGAATCAGAAGAAGACTTTGATGACTTGCAAAAAGTGGCGGCAGTTAAGCAACGTAATAAGGAAGAAAAGGTGCAAAAAACATCTGCTCGTATGGAAAGCGAAACTTCGGCGGAAGCCCCCAAAGAACCTGCAAAAGACTCAAAATCAGGGATTTCTGATGTCCAAGTTCGGACAAATTTTAGCGAAACAGCATTTTTTTATCCTGCATTACAGACCGATGAACAGGGAAATATTATCGTCAAATTTACGATTCCTGAATCGCTTACTCGTTGGAAAATGTTGGGTTTGGCGCACACCAACGATTTGAAAACGGGAACGATTCAAAATGAGTTAGTTACACAAAAAGATTTGATGATTGTCCCGAATGCGCCTCGTTTTTTCCGTGAAAATGATGAACTGGTGTTTACGGCAAAAATTAGCAATATTTCAAAGGAAAACTTGAATGGAACAGCTCAAATTCAGTTTTTTAATGCTTTGACCATGCAACCAATTGATAACGAGTTATTTACAAAATCGGAAACGGCTCAAAAATCATTCGAGGCAAAAGCGGGACAAAGCACCTTAGTTTCTTGGAAAATTCATATTCCTGATAACGGAACGGAAGCGATTACTTATCGAATTATGGCAAAATCTGGCGACTTTTCGGATGGCGAAGAAATGGCTTTGCCCGTCCTAAAAAATCGAATGTTAGTTACTGAAACGATGCCACTTTGGGTGCGTGGAAATGAATCCAAAACTTTTGAATTTAGCAAACTTCTGAATCATAAATCCACGACTTTACGCCACCAAAATCTGACCTTAGAAATTACGTCAAATCCTGCTTGGTATGCGGTTCAGGCATTACCATACATGATGGAATATCCGTATGAGTGTGCAGAACAGACGTTTACGAGATTTTATGCCAATAGTATTGCTTCGCATATTGCCAACCAAACGCCCAAAATTAAGACCATATTTGAGCAGTGGAAAAATGCGGATTCAAAACCAAATTCGGAAGCCTTACTTTCTTCTCTGGAAAAAAATCAGGAATTAAAACAACTCATTTTGGAGGAAACGCCTTGGGTGTTGAATGCCCAAGATGAAACCGAACGAAAGAAACGAATGGGACTTTTGTTTGACCTGAATCGAATGTCAAATGAATTGGAAAGCGCTTTGAAAAAACTTGGAAAAGTACAAAAATCGAGTGGCGGTTTTCCTTGGTTTGAAGGCATGGACGAATCTCGTTGGGTTACGCAACATATTGTTTCGGGAATGGGACATTTGGACAAAATTGGGATTCGGGGAATTAAGCCACAAAGTACGGCTGGAAATGACGTAAAAATCGGTTTTGATGCCGATAAAACGTATGCCATGATTCAAAAATCGGTCGGTTATTTGGATAACGAAATGAATCGGACTTACCGAGAATTGAAAATATTAGCCGAAGATAAAAAGCTGAATCTGAAGGACTTACATACAGGAAGTTTGGAAATTCAATATTTATACGCCCGAAGTTTTTTCAAGGAAATTCCGATTCAGAAAAAGCACCAAGAAGCCTTTGATTATTTCCTGAATCAAACCCAAGAATATTGGACGGATTTCGGAAATTATCAACAAGGCATGATTGCGTTGGTTTTGAACCGATTTGACAAAGCAAAAACAGCCGAAAACATCGCTAAATCATTGAAACAGCGAGCATTACAATCCGAAGAAATGGGAATGTACTGGAAAGGCATGATGAACGGCGGCTATTGGTGGTACGAAGCTCCGATTGAAACGCAGGCATTGATGATTGAGGTATTTCAGGAAGTCGTAAATGACTCAAAATCAGTCGATGAAATGCGTGTTTGGCTCTTGAAACAAAAGCAAACCCAAGATTGGAAAACGACAAAAGCCACAGCCGAAGCGTGTTATGCGTTGTTATTGGAAGGCTCGGATTGGCTCACAAATGACGCGTTAGCTGTGGCGACTGTCGGCACGGAAAAAATCGACCCAAAAACACGGGAAGATATTGATATTCAGGCAGGTACGGGACATTACAAAGTTGTTTGGAATAAAGACCAAATTAAGCCAGAAATGGGTAAAATTACCCTCGAAAAACCCGGCAAAGGCATTGCTTGGGGTGGTGTATATTGGCAATATTTTGAGCAATTAGACAAAATCACGACTGCCGAAACGCCACTGAAAATCAAGAAACGTTTATTCTTGAAAAAAGATACCGACAAAGGCGAAGTTTTAGAACCCATTACAGATAAAACAAAATTGCAAGCGGGTGATTTGGTGAAAGTTCGAGTTGAATTACGAGTCGATAGAGCGATGGAGTATGTCCACATGAAAGATATGCGAGCCTCGTGTTTTGAGCCGATTTCGACCAATTCGGGGTATCGTTGGCAAGATGGGTTGGGCTATTACGAAAGTGTCAAAGATGCCTCCGTAAATTTCTTTTTTGGATATTTGGGGCAAGGCACTTATGTTTTTGAATATCCGCTTCGGGTAACGCACCAAGGCGATTTTTCAAACGGAATTACGACCATTCAGTGTATGTACGCACCCGAATTTAGTTCGCATTCGGAAGGCGTAAGAATAAAAGTTTCTGGAAAATAATAAATTGATTTTCAGGACTTTACCTTTGTCAAGAATTGAAATTTTGGCAAAGGTATTTTTTTATCTCCCAGTATTGATGAGATTTTCAATCAGGTCTATCAATTCTTGAGCAGGTTTAAAATAAGGCATTACTTTTTCTTCGCTAAAGTCAAACAAATCATCATAATCTCCTTTTTGTCGCCACGTAAAAAGTTGGGAATACAACTTGCCATATTTTGTATCCATTTTTTGGGTTTTGATGAAATATTCGGAAAAATTTGATTTTACCCCCGTGTGTGTACTGGGCTGTAAATCAGCACTTAAAAGCAAAGCACTTACGGCATAATAGACAGAATAATACAAACGATTAATTGATGAGTTCCATTTTTGTTTTTCGGTTAAAATTTGGGCATCGTCCAACGTATCGTAGGCTCGTTCTAAGCGATATTTAATCAGGTTTTGCGTTTCTTTCATTTGATTTTGATGCCTTCTTCTCGAATATTTTGAAAAATTGGAGTTTGGGTATAAGTTTGATACCAGTTTGATTTTGAGTAAATTAAAGGAGAAAAAACTTCGCCTGTTTGCAATTCTAATTCATAAAAATCATCCATTAATTGAGTTTCTTGCTCAAAAGAAATCGTAGGCATTTCCAGTAAAATTAACAAATCCCAATCCGAATCTGGATGCGCTTCGCCACGAGCTTGCGAGCCATACACATAAATCTCTGCATTCGGAAATTTGACTTCCGCTAATTGGATTATTTTTTGGATAATTTGAGGCGATAAAATCATGTTTTTTTGATGTTAGAAAATTATCATTCATCTTCTGACAAAAATACAAAAAAATGCCTTTGCGCTACGAATGTAGTTCCCATTTGGAAGGCGTAAGAATAAAAGTTTCTGGGAAATAATAAATTGATTTTCAGGGTTTTGCCTTTATCAAGATATAGAATTTTGGTAAAGGTATTTTTTTTATATCACCTTACAAAAAGTTGATTTTTTCGTATATTTGTTTGAATAACAGATAGATAAAAACATGAATGCCGTAGGAAATTTAAGTAATTTACAACTTGAAATTATTAAATTATTTCAATACGAAATATCGGATAATCAATTATTGGAAATTCGGGATTTGTTGGTGAATTATTTTGCTCAGAAAGCCACCGAAGAAATGGATACACTTTGGGACGAAAATAATTGGTCAGATGAAACCATGGATTATTGGGCTGATGAACATTTAAGAACTGCTTATGAATAAGTTACGAGTAGTTTTAGATACAAATGTTTTGCTGATTTCGATTCCAAAAAAATCAAAATATCGTCCCCTTTTTGATAGTTTGGTTCAGGGTAAAATTGAGATAGTTATTTCTAATGAAATTTTGAACGAGTATGTTGAAATTATTGAGCAAAAAGCAAATTCAGTGGTTGCCCAAAACATTGCTCAAATGTTGGTTCGATTACAAAATGTAGAAAAAATTGAGGTTAGTTTTCGATGAAATTTAATTACAAATGACCCTGATGATAATAAATTTGTAGATTGTGCCATTGCCGGACAAGTAAAATATATTGTCAGCAATGACAAACATTTTGAGGTCTTAAAAAAAGTTGATTTTCTAAAAGTTGAAGTGATTAAAGTTCAGGATTTTCTGAATGAACTTGAGAAATAAAAATAAGTAAATTGATTGATTTTCAGGATTTTACCTTTGTCAAAATCAGGAATTTGAGCGAGTTTTGCATTTATGAGTAAATCTGCGAGGCATAAAAAAAGCGATAAACCGCATTCGATTTATCGCCTTCTGTATATTAAAAAAAGGCTAAATTTAACTTTTTACTTTATCCACAACGGCTTTGAATGCCTCTGGATGGTTCATTGCCAAATCTGCCAATACTTTTCGGTTGAGGTCGATGCCCGCTTTTTTGGCTTGTCCGATAAATTGCGAATAAGACATTCCGTGCAATCTTGTGCCAGCATTAATCCGCTGAATCCACAAGGCTCGAAACTCTCTTTTCTTCACTTTTCGGTCGCGGTAAGCATATACCAAACCTTTTTCGACAGCATTTTTGGCGACTGTCCATACGTTTTTACGTCGTCCCCAGTAGCCTTTGGCTAATTGAAGGGTGCGTTTTCTTCTCGCTCTTGAAGCGACTGCATTTACTGAACGTGGCATAATTTTTTACATTTTTGACGTGCGGTGGATTCTGAAAATCACTTAGTTACCACAAATCGGGTGAATGAAACCATGATTTTTATGGCTGTTTTTTTTTTGGAAGAATCAGACCAAAACTTCACGAAAAATTCAATTCAAGAATTGTTTATTTTCCGATTTTGAGCAACCGCTTGATATTGCTTTCATCTGACGGATGTACCAACGTGGCGTGCGTCAATCGACGTTTTTGCTTGGTCGTTTTTTTCGTCAAAATGTGGCTTTTAAAAGCGTGCTTTCGTTTGATTTTGCCGGAGCCAGTCAATTTGAATCGCTTTTTTGCTCCAGAACAAGGCTTAACTTTTGGCATTGTCGTAATGAATTAAAGTATTGCAACGACTCATTTCGCCGTTTGGATAAAATTTTCAGGGTGCAAATGTACGAAAAGAATTGCTTACAAAACAATTCTAACAAAGCAATTTTTTGCCAAATTTCGATAAATTCCATCCCAAGTGATTTCGGCAAAGCAAATAAGCATCAGGCGTTTTTTTGTTTTATAACTCCTTCAAAATCATTAATTTAGCAAAAGTCAAGAGCAATGTTTTTTCGCCTGCGTGGTCAAAATTTACAGTCGCACGTTTGTCTGTTTTTTCTAATTTGGTAAGTTTACCATCACCAAATTTGAGATGTCGTACTCGCTGTCCGATTTCCAATTCGGTTAATTTGGCAGACACAAAGCCTTCGGGCGAGGGATTTTCTTTGCCCGTAAAACCTGTTTTGAGCGGGCGTAGATTTCGTTTTTCGGATTGATTTTTGACAAATTTGGCGATGCCACTCGTTCCAGAAGCCTCAAAATTGGACTTGGAAAGAGGCATTTCGATAAAATCTGTCGGAATTTCCTCCAAAAATCGGCTGGGTTCACAAACTCGCAGATTCCCAAACCGATAACGCTGCATGGCATAGGAGAGCGTCAGGCGTTTTTCGGCGCGCGTAATCGCCACATAAAACAAACGGCGTTCCTCTTCGAGGTCTTCTCGTGCGCCCAACATCATTTGTGAAGGAAATAAATCTTCTTCTAAACCCACAATATAAACGTTGGGAAATTCCAAACCCTTGGAGGCATGAATGGTCATCATCGTAACTTTTTCGCCATCATCCTTATCCTTGTCATTGCCCGTGAGCAAGGCAACTTCCTGCAAAAAAGCGGATAGACTTTTATCCTCTCGGTCGGGGTCTTCGGCAAATTCCTGCACCGCATTCAACAATTCTTGGACATTCTCGTATCTGGAACGTCCTTCTGGCGTTTTATCCTCAAACAAATCACGTAATAAACCCGATGTTTTAGCAATAAATGAAACGGCTTCAAAGGCATTTTTTTTCGCTACCGTGAGCTGAAAACCTTTCACCATCACCACAAAATCGGAAACTACTTTGGCAGTACGAGCGGGTAAATATTCGGCAGATTGTTGTAAAATTTGCCATAAACTTACATTTCGTTCATTTGCATTGACAATAATTTTGCTTTGCGATGTATTTCCGATGCCTCGTTTGGGATAATTAATAATGCGCTTAAAGGCTTCTTCGTCATTCGGATTGACCGTATAACGCAAATAGGCAATCAAATCTTTGACCTCTTTTCGGTCATAAAATGATAAGCCAGCCACGACCTTATATGGAATATTCTGACGGCGTAAAGCCTCCTCAAAAGCCCTTGATTGTGAGTTAGTTCGGTACAAAATAGCAAATTCGGAATAAGGCAAAGCCTCTTGCATTCGGGTTTCAAAAATCGAATGTGCAATCAGCCGTCCTTCTTCGTTATCGCTGGTGGCTTTGATGAGCCGAATCGTATTGCCCACTTCGTTTGCTGTCCAGATATTTTTGTGAAGTTGGGCTTTATTATTGGCAATGACACTATTGGCAACGCTGACAATATTTTGGGTCGAACGATAATTCTGTTCGAGCTTAATGGTTTGAGTTTCAGGATAATGCTTTTCAAAATTCAGAATATTCTGGATATTTGCACCCCGAAACGCATAAATACTTTGGGCATCATCGCCTACGACACAAATATTTTGATGAACGGCGGCTAACTTTCTGGTAATCAGGTATTGAGAAATATTTGTATCCTGAAATTCATCAACCATCACATACCTGAAACGATGTTGATATTTATTTAAAACATCTAAATTATCTCGAAAAAGTACATTAGTCTGGAAAAGTAAATCATCAAAATCCATGGCATTGGATTTGAAACAACGTCCCGCATACGCCCGATAAATTTCACCCATTTTAGGGCGCATTGCTTCGCGGTCTTCGGATAAAAAGGCAGGATTTTGGATGTAATTTTGCCACGAAATAAGGGCATTTTTGGCGGATGAGATGCGATGTAAAACCACTTTGGGTTTATAAATTTTGTCGTCTAATTCTTTTTCTTTGAGAATTGTTTTAATCAGCGAAACCGAATCTGCTGTATCATAAATCGTAAAATTGGAGGTATAGCCTAATTTTTCGGCTTCAAAGCGCAAAATTTTTCCAAAAACCGAGTGGAAAGTTCCCATCCAGAGGTTGCGTGCCTCCGTCCCGATGACACTTTCGATGCGTTCTCGCATTTCATTGGCTGCCTTATTGGTAAAAGTCAAGGAAAGAATCTGAAAGGGGTTAATGCCCTTATTTTCAATGAGATAGGCGATGCGGTAGGTCAGAACTCGTGTTTTTCCAGAACCCGCTCCCGCAATAATCATCATGGGTCCTTCGGTATTGATAACTCCCTGACGTTGAGGCTCATTGAGGCTTTCAAGATAGTGCATTCGTGTCGTTTATTCGTTGATTTCGATTCGGGCAAAAATACGAAAAAATGCCGTTTTTCGTGTTTTTGTCCCTACAAATACAGTTTTATCATGTATTGAAAAATACCTAAAATTTTGGGTAATTGTGCCAAAAAGTACATCTTGGTATCAATAAAAACTTGTTGGTTTTCCAGCTTCATAAATTTCCAAGTATCGCCCGTAACTGCACAACCATAAATGAAGGGTTGAGGCTTGTTTTTACGTTCATTATACAGTTGAGCGGCGTACATTTGCGCCAAGCACTGCCCTTGTCCGTAGTTCATGTCTTCATCTTTGGCTTCGGCAAGCGAAATAATCGGAGCTTGCATCACTTGTTTTAGGGGGTGTTTGGCAATAAAAAAATCACAATTTCCGTTCAAATCTAACGCCTCATCAACAGGCAAATCTGTACCCGAATACAATGTAATTTGATGACGAAACGAAATGGCGACTTCCATCAAAATCGGTGAGATTAAACGTTCTGATTTTGTCTTCTCATTAATCAAAGGCGCATATTCGGCTATTTCCAATGTTTTTACCAGCCAATCTGAAGGTTGAACTTCCCGAATTTCAGGAAATAAATTTTCATTAATCTCCTCAATATCAAATGTTTCTAAGGTTTTACGTAACGTTCTGAAGTTGCTATATCCCATAGTATTTTATTTTAAATATACGAAAAAAATGCCGTTTTTCGGAGAAAATTACGGCACGACTTTGAGGTATTTTCGGATGCCTTCGGAGGCAAACGTTTCTAATTTTTCGTTTTTTTCATAAATCAAAAACACATCAATTTCGGGATATTTTTGGACAATTTCTTTGGTTTTTTCGACTCCCATGACCATAAAAGCTGTGGCGTAGCCGTCTGCCGTCATGCAATCGGGCGCAAAAACCGAAGCACTTAGCAGGTTGTGCATGATAGGATACCCTGTTTTTGGGCTGATGGTGTGGGCGTATTTTTTGCCGTCTTTGATATAAAAATTGCGATAATTACCAGAGGTAGCAATCGCTCGATTTTCTAATGTTACCACGCTACTAAGCTGATTTTGAGGTAAATTCGATGTCGGATTATCAATGCCCACAACCCATATTTTGCCTTTTTCGTTTTGTCCTTGCGCTATCATTTCGCCTCCAATTTCGATTAAATAATGTGCCAAACCTTGTGCCTTCAAAAATTCGGCAACTACATCCACACCGTATCCTTTTGCCAATGCACTGAAATCGAGCTGGACATTTTGAACCGTTTTACGAACGCCCTGATAATCAAACTTAATTTTGGGAAATCCAATCAACGAAAGCAAAGAATCGACTTGGTTTTGAGGCATGGAAGAACGTTTCTGGGGTCCGAAACCCCACGCATTGACCAACGGCATGACCGTAGGGTCAAATTCGCCCGAAGTATTCCCATAAATTTCGGCACTTTTCTGCAAAACAGGATAAAAATAAGGCAACTCAAAAACAAAAGAATCACGTTGATTAAATTGCGAAATTTCCGAAGTAGCAATATAAGTCGAAAGACTTTGATTAAAAATTTCTAACAAAGAATCTATCGCATTTTTTAACTCCAAGTCATTGGTATTCAGGTATTTAATCGTATAGGTTGTTCCCATCGTTTTGCCCTGAACGGTAAATAACCGAACTTGATTTGTGTGGTGTTCTGAAAAATTTTCGGAAGGCGTTTGGATGTAATTTCGGTACACCCAAACTGCTCCTATCACGGCAACCAAAATAAGGCTATAAACGATATTTTTTTTGGTATTTGACATGATTTTATTTTTTCGGGATTTTGACGAAACTCAAAACGACTACGCCCGCTATGAAAAATACAGCCAATGAAATGGAGCTAATTCGTAAATTTCCGTCCGTAATTTGTGCCAAAAATCCATAAACAAATGTCCCCATGACAATCGATAATTTTTCCAATACATCATAAAAACTAAAATATGAGGTGGTGTCCGTTGTATTTTCGGGCAATAATTTGGAATAGGTCGCTCGTGAAAGTGATTGCACGCCACCCATGACCATCCCGACAGCCGCCGCCACGCCATAAAATTGAGTAGCGGAATTGACAAAATAAGCCGCCACACAAATTATTGCCCAAATGACGAGCATCACACTGATACTGAATTTGTTACCTTTCCAGCCCGATACTTTGGCAAAAAACCACGCCCCAATTACTGCCACAATTTGAAGGACTAAAATCGTGAGGATGAGTTGGGAAGTTTCCAATCCCAATTCGTCTTTTCCAAAAATCGAAGCCATATAAATGACCGTCTGAACGCCCGCATTATAGAGAAAAAAAGAAAGCAAGAATCGTTTGGTATTGACCTGATTTTTAAGCTGTTGCCATACGTTTTGGATTTCGTTGAAGCCTGCCGAAATCATGGTAGTTTCTTGGTGATGTCTTGTTGCTGATTTGGGTAATTGAAAAATCGTAATTTGTGAAAACCCCAACCACCAAAAACCCACCGAAACAAAGGATAATTGCACGGCAAACAAAGGCTCAAGATTGAGGGCTTCGGCATTGAGAATGACCGCCAAATTTGCCACCAACAAGAGGACGCTTCCGATATATCCCATCGAAAATCCTCTGGCACTTACCGCATCGTATCGGTCGGGCGTAACGATTTCGGGTAAATAGGCATTATAAAATACCAAACCCCCTGAATATCCGATACTTGCCAGCATCGCCATCAAAATTCCGAACTCAATATTTTCGCCCGTAAAGAAAAATAATGCCAGGCAAGCCGAAGCCCCCAAGATGGTAAAAAATTGCAAAAAGGGCTTTTTATTCCCGCCATAATCGGCAATACCAGACAAAACAGGCGATAAAATAGCTACGACCAAAAACGAAAATGACATGGCATAAGAATACAATGCCGCACTATTGAACGTAGCACCAAAGAAATCAACTTCGCCAGATATTCCGAAATATTTTTCGACCACAGTGGAATAATAATCAGGAAAAATGGCGGCAGTAATGATGAGCGAATACGCCGAATTTGCCCAATCGAAAAAGCACCACGCACGAATAGTTTTGGGATTATTGAGTTCCATAGAAACGTTTTTATGTAATTGATTTTGAGTAATTTAACCTCGATAATATTGTTTGACAATGTGCTAAAGGTTAAAGTCAAATTAAGCATCTTCGGTTCGTTTTTGTACGATTTTTTTGGCTTCTTCGCTCCATTTTCGGAGTTTGGACGGAAAAATTCGGGTTTTTTCTTGCAAATCCTTAATTTGTTCCTCGTTTAGTTCGCTTAAATCTCGAAAACTGCGAATGCCTTCCTGATTGAGTTTATCTTGAATTACCTCACCAATGCCTTTGATAATCAATAAGTTATCCTCGTCATTTAAATTAGAAATGACTTCAGAGAGTGCGGGTTTTGGTGTGGCGGGTTTTGGTTTTGAGGCTTCGGAATGTGCTTTCTGGGCTTCGGCATCATCTGATTTTTCGGCATCTTCCTGGTCTGTGGTGTGCTTTTTAGGTTTGATTTCTGGCACAACGGGCGGATTTTGGATGCGGTCGAGCTTAGCAGTTTGATGCGTTAATTGGTTCTGCAATTCTGCAATACGAGCGGTTTGCTTTTCGATTTGTTTGAGTGCCTCATCAAGTGCTTTTTGTTTGGTATCCAGCAGAGTGGTGTCTTGTTTTTCGGCGCGCACATATTTGATTTTAACTGCCTCAATTTCTTTGGTAAGTACCTGAATTTGAGTAGTTTGCTGTTTCATTTTGTCGAAATCGGGTTGCATCTGTGCGAGTTGCGTTTCGAGTTCGGCGACTTGTTTCTGAAATCCCTCGGCTTTCAGTTTATGGGTTCTGACAGCGGATTTGAGTTGTTCGATAGTAACTTTTGTTTCGGCATATTTATTGCTCAAACTGCTATAATCCTCTTTGGGAATCATTTTTGATACCATTTTTCGAGAAAGTAAGGGCTGAATGTATATCAGAGCAATCGCCAAGCCTACCAAAATTCCGCCTAATCCGACAATAATGGGCAAAACTGTATTCATAACTCATAAATTTTTAGGTTTTTGTTTCGGTCGTATTCAAAAAATTTGGGTTGAAATTTGCCATATTAAATTTTTTAGTATCACGTACTTCAAGCAAATTAACGGTTTGATAATCAATAGATTATAACCGATTTATTCTCAAATCTGAACATGATTTTTTGAGAATCAGCTATTTCTGATGCACTTTTCACACGGGCAAATTTAGTACAATGATTCTTAAAATTTGTAAAAATTAAACCGATGACAAGATAACAAGTTGAAAATCATCCAAATTGTGTCTTCATAACACTATAAATTCTTGGTAAAATGCTATTTGGCACGGGAATGTGAAAAAAACAGCCAGAAATTAGCCCAAGAAATCCAATCAAGTTTTCAGCTAAAAACGGCAAGCGAAAATTTATTGAATTTGGCAAAGAAAAAGGCAGAAAAAGCAATAGAAATGTTGCACAAACTCAGGTCTGTGCGCTACATTTTTTTTGTATCTTTGTGAAAACCAATACATTGAAAAAATATGGGATACAGTAACTATAAAAAACTTAGACAAGTAACCAAAACCTTTGGGCTTGATGCAGAAAAGGTAGATTTATTTGAGCAGGTAAATCTTATTGAACCCAGTGATTGGCTTAAAATAACACTTAGCAAAGCCAAATTTGTCCCGCTTAACAATGAAAAAGCGAAGGCGGAACGAGTTATTTCACATATTTTAGTAGAAATCGCCGAGGCGTATTTTGATACAATTACCTTATTTTCAGGCGAGGAATTGCCCATAGATTCGAGTCGAGACTTGTCGGGTGAATGTGATTTTTTCTTTGTGCTTGCCCCTCGAAAACCGTATTTGGAAAGTCCTATTATTTCGCTTGTGGAGGCAAAAGATGAGGATATGGATTATGGCATTGCCCAATGTGCCGCCCAACTTTACGGAGCAAAACTTTTTAATGAAATGGAGGGCAAAAACTTTCCCATTTTATATGGTTGTGCTACTGATGGCGTAGAATGGAAATTTATGCGTTTTGAGAACCATGTTTTTTATATTGATAACAAAATTTACACCGATTTACGAGAAATTTTGGGCGTTTTTCATCATATTATCAAAAGTTATTTGTGAAAAAATCCAAGCGATTTTTGTCCTAATAAAAGCAATAGAAATGTTGCACAAACTCAGGTCTGTGCGCTACATTTTTTTTGTATCTTTGTGAAAACCAATACATTGAAAAAATATGGGATACAGTAACTATAAAAAAATAGAACAAGTAACCAAAAAATTTGGCTTGTCAGCAAAAAGAAGGGATTTATTTGAAAATATATCACCACGCATTGAACCAAGTATGTGGCTTCTTGAGACACTAAAAAAAGCGAAATTAGTACCACTCCGAAACGAAAAAGCAAAATCTGAACGGATAGTTTCGCCTATTTTGCTCGAAGTTGCCCAAAGTTTTGAAGAAAATATTACGTTATTTTCAGGAGAAGAACTTATGGTAGATAGCGAAAAGGATTTATCAGGTGAATGCGATTTTTTTCTTACCCTTGTGCCTCAAAGTGCTTATTTGGAAAGTCCTATTATTTCGCTTGTGGAGGCAAAAGATGAGGATATGGACTACGGTATTGCCCAATGTGCCGCCCAACTTTACGGAGCAAAACTTTTTAATGAAATGGAGGGCAAAAACTTTCCCATTTTATATGGTTGTGCTACTGATGGCGTAGAATGGAAATTTATGCGTTTTGAGAACCATGTTTTTTATATTGATAATCAAGTTTATACGGATTTACGAGAAATTTTGGGCATTTGGCATCATATTATTAAAAGTTATTTGTAAAAAAATCCAAGCGATTTTTGTCCTAATAAAAGCGAAAACAAGCATTGTTAGCTTTGACAAAGGAAAAGACAGAAAAAGCAATAAGAGGAGGGGAATGAAAATTTATTTATTGACGGGCGGAAATTTGGGTAATCGCCACGAAAATTTGCAGTTTGCAATTCGGGGGGTGGAAAAGAAAATCGGCGTAATTACCCGAAAATCAGCAGTTTATGAAACAAGTGCTTGGGGAATAACCGAGCAACCTGCGTTTTTGAATCAGGTTTTGGAAATCGAAACGAACCTTGACCCACTCGAAATTTTGGAAAAAACCCAACAAATTGAAAGGCAGGCAGGCAGAACACGACATCAAAAATGGCAGGCACGTACTTTGGATATTGATATTTTATTTATTGATCATCAGGTCATTAGCTCCGAAAAATTGATTATTCCGCATCCACATTTACAAGACCGAAATTTTGTACTTGTTCCGCTTGCCGAGTTAATTCCTGATTTTGAGCATCCGATATGTAGGCAGTCGGTACAATCTTTGCTGGCACATTGTGTGGACAGGCTGGCAGTTCATAAAATGACTTAAATTAGAATTTAGAGTGTTATTTTTCTGTCAAAAAAGCTAAAAACTTACTCAATAAAATTTGAGTAAGTTTTTAGCTTTTTTTATTCCCATTCAATAGTTGCTGGAGGTTTTGAACTGATGTCATAAACGACACGATTTACGCCTTTGACTTTATTGATAATTTGGTTAGAAATTTCTGCCAAAAATTCGTAAGGCAAATGACACCAGTCCGCCGTCATGCCATCCGTGCTGCTGACAGCTCGGAGCGCAACGACCTGCTCGTAAGTGCGTTCATCGCCCATAACTCCCACAGAATGAATGGGTAAGAGCATAGCTCCTGCCTGCCAAACGTCATCATACAAACCTTTTTCTTTGAGTCCGTGAATAAAAATATAATCCACTTCCTGCAAGATTTGGACTTTTTCGGGCGTAATTTCTCCCAAAATACGAATGCCCAAACCCGGTCCAGGGAAGGGATGTCGTCCCAAAATATGAGAGCCGATTTCTAAGGTTTTGCCCACTAACCGAACTTCGTCTTTGAATAAGGAACGCAAAGGCTCGACAATTTTTAACTTCATAAAGTCAGGCAAACCACCCACATTATGATGCGATTTGATGGTTGCCGAAGGTCCTTTGACCGAAACCGATTCGATGATATCAGGATAAATCGTGCCTTGCCCCAACCATTGAATCTCGCCTATGGCATGGGCTTCACGGTCAAAAACTTCAATAAAAACTCTTCCGATGGTTTTGCGCTTATGTTCGGGACTGGTGATGCCTTCAAGAGCTTGGTAAAACTCCTTTTTGGCATCTACTCCCTTGACATTCAGCCCCATATCTTTGTAGGAATGCAAAACATCATCAAATTCATTTTTGCGTAACAAACCATTATCCACAAAAATACAATGTAAGTTTTTGCCGATTGCACGATGCAAAAGCATTGCCGCTACGGAAGAATCCACTCCGCCCGAAAGTCCCAAAACGACTTTATCATCGCCTAATTGGGCTTGGAGTTCGGTAATCGTTTCATCAACAAATGAAGCGGGAGTCCAATCGTGTGAACAGCCACAAATATCACTTAAAAAGTTCTTTATCAAGGTTTTACCATCAGTCGAGTGATAGACTTCAGGGTGAAACTGAATGCCGTAAGTCGGTTCGTTAGCAATCTGATAGGCAGCTACCCGAACACTCGAAGTGCTGGCAATGACCTGAAAATCAGGTGGTAAGCCAGTAATCGTATCGCCGTGCGACATCCAAACCTGCGAATGCAAGGGAATATTTTTCAAAAGTGGATTTTGGGCATCTACAAAGCTCAAATTTGCCCGTCCATATTCCCGAATTTCGGAAGGCAATACATTTCCTCCCGCATTATTTGCCAGCAATTGTGCGCCATAACACACGCCCAACACGGGTAATTTTCCTTTGAAGGCAGACAAATCAGGATTGGGCGCATCAATTTCCCGAACCGAATGCGGACTGCCCGACAAAATTACGCCTTTGACCGTTTTATCAATTTGGGGAATGTGATTGTAAGGATGGATTTCGCAATATACTTCGGCTTCTCGTACTCGTCTGGCAATCAGTTGAGTATATTGAGAACCAAAATCTAAAATAATTATTTTTTCGGACATTTTTTCGTGGATTTTAAATCGTATTTCAGTATTTAATCGTGAGATTGAAACCGTGTAAGTTATTGGGAAATAATCAAAAAAAGCCTTTCTTGGTGTGTTCCAAAAAAGACTTTTTGTGCGTATTTTTTAAGCCCTAAAGTTACAAAAAAAATTCAGTATTAAGGTTTTCGGGTACTAATCATGATGAAAGGACTCCAAAATTTAGGCTGCTTAAACTCTTTGATGGTGCGTAATTCTCGTTTTGCCTCCAGAAAAGATTTCCGTAAATCGCCTGTTTTGAGCCATTTCGTATAAAGTAATTCCATTAATTTTTGGGTTGCATTATCATCAACCTTGAACAAACTCATGACCAGATTTTCCGTGCCTGCCGCCAATAATGCGCGCTGCAATCCTGCTACGCCATCGCCTACTTTGACATCGCCACGTCCTGTTTCACAGGCACTTAGCACGGTGAGTTGCGTGCCATCAAGGTTCAAATCTTTCGCTTCGTAAGCGGTCAAAACGCCCGCATCTTTGTTATAACTATACACATTTCCGTCTGCCATCAAATCGCCTGCATTTTGCAAAAGCACGCCCGAACGCAAGAGCGGATTATTTTTAGTTTTCTCATCGGCTAAGGCATTATCCGTATTTTCGGATTCATCGCCCGCAAAAAAACCATGCGTAGCGATATGCAAGATTTTAGGATTTTTGATGTGTTGCAAGGAATCTTCGTGCGCCTTTAAGTTCAAGAGTGTCAGGGGTTTATGGTCGCTTTTGTTGAACAAATTGCTAATCAACTCGATTTCCGCTTGCGTTCCCGGAAGTTGCGTAATTTGCCGACTCGAAATCTTGACCCACTCTTCAGGTTTTTCGTGCAAATCCTGATAAAATATCGGATTGCCAATAAAAACAAATTCGTCCGAACGCTGGATTTTTTGACGGACATATGTTCCCGTTTTTTGTTTTTTCTCCAGACTTACCAGCGATTTGGTCGTTCCGACCTGAATAATATTACTGTCATCAATAATGTACGTTTTTCGGTCTTTGAGCATTGGCTCTAAATTGATTTGATTATAAACGCCTTCAGCCGATAAATAAATTTTCAAATCCTTCATCTTAGGCAATAAGGTATCGACCGACTGCCAATATCTCATGTATGATTTATGGTCTTTTGCACCAAATCGGATATTATTTCGGTAATATTTCAAATAATTTGACTCCATATTATTTCCCTCCTGAAATGGAATAAAACGAGGAGATTTTTGCTTTTGGTCTGGTGTAAGCATCAAAGCAGCATAAATAACCGAATCGCTGAATGTTTTTTCAAAGTACCGATAACGGATAATCTCGACTGCTACCTCATCTGATTTCAAATTATTACGTACATCTTGCCATGTAAGTTTAGTGTCTTCATCACCAATATCCAGACGAGCATAAAGCTCTTTTTCGAGTGTTTCGATATTTTTTTGCATCTGTTTGAGGTCAATACCTAATTCGCGCTGCTCTTCGGGATTCAAACCCAACAACTTGACGTACTCTCGTTTGTCGGCTTGCCATTTTTCGTAATCTATCCGCAAAAGACTATCGGATTCGACCTGTTTTCGGATTCGACTTAGCGAGGCATTGAGCAATAACGTTTTGGTCATTAAATGATTATCATACACATTTCCCAATAATTCGGGTTGATTTTTACTCATTTTGACCATCAAACCGATATAAAATTCAAAATCGCCTTTGATTTTTGACCAGTATTGATATTTTTCGTCATCGGTATAAATTGGAAATTTTTCGGCAATGTCATTTTTATATAATTCCAATGATTTATCAATATACTTTTTAGAGCGTTTGTAATCTTTCGCCACGTAATACAGTTTGGCAGATTTACTGATAGATTTGGCGTATTCGGAGTGTGTTTTTCCGAGAACTTTCTTATAAATTTTTTGGGCTTTTTCGTAGAAAAATTGGGCGGATTCAAATTTATTTTGACGCAACTCGACATCGCCCAACAGCATATTAATGCTTGCCGTATTTCGATTATTTTCCGTTCCGAGTGTCGTTGTCCAAATCTGTTCGGCTTGTTTCAGACCTGAAAAGGCTTTGGTCAATTCGTTTTGCGTCACATAAAAACGTGCCAGCCCCGTTAAGGCTTCGGCATAAATTGGTGTATTTTTCCCCAAATTATCCGCAATGATTTCTTCGGATTCGAGGAGTAATTTTTCGACCTCATTTTTGTCATCGCCCTTGAAAAACTTGACCAACGCCAGTTTTTCTAAGGCAATCGCCACCTGAATATGATTTCGGTTATAATTTTCTTCCAAAATCTTGATGCCTCGCAAGAGTTCGGTTTCGGCTTCTTGGTATGCGCCTTTGGCTTCGTAAAGTTCTGCCAAAATCATAATACTTTCGACCATCCGTCTGGAATTTGGTTCAAAAGATTGACGTGCAATTTTAAGGGCTTTATTGATATAATCCTCTGATTCTCCGTACTTTCCAGTAATGGTTTTGAGGCGAGAATATTGATTATAGGTATTGATGAGGTATCTGGAATCTGCGCCATATCGTGCCGAGCGTGTCCGAACCGCACGGCTCAAAATCCGTTCGGCGGCATCCAATTCGTCCATTTTGAGATATAAATATGCCAGTTCATCTTGTGTCGAAGACCCCGCAATAATTTTATCGTATTTTCGCTGGATTTTGGTAAAAGCCTTGTTTGCCTCCTCAAAAAGTCCCATCGTTACGTAATAATTGGCAGAAGTTTGTAAGGCTTGGGCATATTCTAAAGCATAGGCATCGGGGTCGCGTTGTGCCTCAAGTATTTTCAAGACCGTTCTGAGCAACGTATCCGCATCGTTATAATCTCCCTGAAGCATATCAAAACGTACTTTTCGTTCGAGTTGATGAGCATATTTGGGATGTTGTGCGCCGTATAATTTTAGACTTGACATCAAGGCAATTTCAGTGCTTAGACGCATCGAATCGTACTGTTCGGTCAGTTCATAATAATTGGATAATTGCCCTAAATATTTTAGATATTTCGGACTTTCTTTGGTCAAATAATTGGTCAAGCTCCCATGAAAAACCTCGCCATAAATCTGTTTTACTTTTTCAAATTGGTTTGTATAATTTTGGTAGTAGCTGGTTTCCAACATTTTAGCTTCTTGGTAGCCGATAGAATTTTTGCCATAAATCAATTCGTTGGTTTGGATAAGTT
Source organism: uncultured Cytophagales bacterium (assembly GCA_964577275.1). Classification (GTDB taxonomy): domain Bacteria; phylum Bacteroidota; class Bacteroidia; order Cytophagales; family Thermoflexibacteraceae; genus UBA2561. The sequence continues at coordinate 34,679 of CAZNYR010000028.1, forward strand.
GTTCCAAAATGCCTTTGATTTGTTCATCTCGACCGCCCAGAATCACGCCCAGTTCGTAAGCCCATTTCAGCACACGGATTCGCTCGATGTGATTGAGGGGAATATCTTTGGAATTTTTGACCAATTTCATCAAATCATTAAAAATTTCACTTGATAAATCGGTCGTAATTCGGTTTGAGGTCGCCTCTTTTTTGCGCCAAAACAACAATCCTTTGCCTAATTGTCCCATTTTAAAAATGACATTGTTCAGCGCATTATTGAAATTGACTCCGCCTAAGGCATAATCCATAAAATCTCGCTCATTATCAAGGCGTTGGGCATCCCGATTTTGGATATTTGTCGTGCCATAATATTTTTCGGCATTTTCCGAATAATCCCAAAGTTCATCATTTCGCTTTTGGGTAAACATAAAATCCATGTAAAAATCAATCAAATCTCGATGCAATCGAATGTAATCTTTGTGGACGGTCGTCAGCACACGCTCCGCCCGATACAAATTTTTTTCCATCGTTTTGCGTAAATCGGTGAGGTCTTTTGCGCTGTCCAAATCCATTAAGTTTTCAATGTGCTGATTTCGGATAAAAGCAACTTCACGATTATTCAAATTTTGGTCAATCCATTCGTAAGCCTCCTCCAAATACTGGCGGGCTTTTTGGTAATCGCCTTTTTTTCGCCATGCGTCCGCACGCAGCGTCAGGATTTGGGCATAGCGATTTTGATGTTGCCGAAGTGCCACACCCGAAAGTTTTTTGGTCAGATAATCGCCCTCAATTTCATCGTAATAATTCAGTTCATTGCTTTGCTCCAGAATCCGATTTTGAAGCCGTAATAATTCGGGAACAAGATTTTCAAATGTTTCGGTTTGCCCTCGTTTATACGCAATAAAAGCCTTGATAAACAGCAAGTTACACGGTAAAATTTTATCTCGAAGCGATATGGTAAATTTTCCTTTTTCCGAAATTGAACCGCCCAAAGTCCGCATTGCCGAATCCAAATAATCTTCGGCTCGATTCACGTAAGAATAATTCAAATAAAGTTGTGCGGCATCCGCATAGGCATTGGCAAGTGGCTGATTATGTGAGGGATACAAGGTTTTTTTTCCCTGAATCACTTGATTCAGAAGTGCCTCAAAACGAGGGAAATTTCCGATGGCTTCCGCATATTTTGCCTGATACATTTGCATCCAGACAATCGCCCTGCTATTTTCGGATTTCGATTTGAGTTTATTTACCGTGCGGTCGCATAGGTCGTAGGCTTTTTGATAATCACCATCATCATAATAACGTTCGCAAATTTGAAGGGTATTTTTATAATTTTGAGCATATAAATCACTGATAATCAGAACTAAAAATACAATTAGTCCGATGGATAAAAATCGTGCTTTCATAAAATTTATGGTTATTGCTTTCGAGTTTTTTTCAAGTTATGGGTTATGATTCTATAAAAATAACAAAAATTTTGCCGTCTAATTTCTGAAACCATCAAGTGATTCAAAATTTTGGTATTAATTTGGGTAGGACTTTTGCTCAAAACAAAATAACGAACTTATTATTTTACATAACATATTGATAATCAATATATTATTGTGTTTTACACGCAAAATTATTCGACCACTAAATTATGGATACAATTTCGATAATTACCGTTACATTCAACGCCGAAAAGGTGCTGGAAAAAACCCTCAAAAATATTTTGGCACAAACTTACCCGAAGATAGAACTCATTGTCATTGACGGAAAATCAACGGATAACACGCTGAAAATCATTCAAAAATACGAATCTCAGATTGACTTTTGGCAAAGCCAAGCCGATAAAGGAATTTATGATGCCATGAACAAAGGCATCCAAAAAGCTGCGGGCGATTGGGTCATTTTTATGAATGCGGGCGATGAATTTTCAACCAAAAAATCACTGGAAAATGCGTTCCAAAATATTCCTGAAAACATAGCTATAATTTATGGAAATTATAAAATTATTTATAAAACCATTGAAAAAAGCAAAAAAGTACCTTCGGATTTGCGAAATATTCGGGAAGGAATGCAATTAAATCATCAAAGTATTTTGATACGAAAAAATGTAATACAAGCATTTTTGTTCAATATAAAGTATTCATTAGCAGCGGATTATGAACAAATTGTACGACTTTATCGAGCCGACAAAAAATTTCATTACGTGGATTGTTTTATCGCTAATTTTGCGGATGGCGGACAATCGGCAACCCAAAAAGTAAATTATCTGAATCAAGTTCGGGAAATTTCTAAACAGTATTTCCCTGATTTTCGGGAAATTGATGTGCATTTTTACCGTCAAATCCAAAAAACGCAACAAATCGAAAAACTCAAATCCATTTTGCCTACATTTATGTTTGAATTTTTGATGAATCTAAAACATAAATTAACATGAAAATCATTGCTATCGGACGAAATTATGCCGAACATATTGCCGAATTGCACAACGAACAAGGCACAGAACCTGTGGTTTTTTCTAAGCCCGAAACGGCACTTTTGCGGGACAATGCGCCGTTTTATCATCCCGATTTTTCGGCGGATATTCATCATGAAGTCGAGATTGTTTTACGAATTTGTAAACTCGGCAAACATATCGAGCCACCATTTGCACACAAATATTTTGACCAAATTGCATTGGGGATTGACCTGACAGCCAGAGATTTACAATCTGAACTCAAGGCAAAAGGCAGACCGTGGGAACTGGCAAAAGCCTTTGATAATGCTGCGCCGATTTCCAAATTTGTGCCTGTTTCCAATTATCAGGATTTGAAAAATCTGAATTTTAGCCTCAAGATTAATGGCCAAACACGGCAGGCGGGCAATACGAAAATGATGCTTTTCGATTTTGACTATCTTATTGCTTATGTTTCAAAATTTTTTACGCTCAAAACCGGCGATTTGATTTTTACGGGTACGCCTGCGGGGGTTTCCAAAATTGAAATTGGCGATAGATTAGAAGGCTTTATTGAGTCGGAGAAATTGTTAGATTTTGAGGTCAAGTAATTTCTGAAAAGATGTGAAACAAAAAACAAAATGGTCTGATTCTTGGTTTATTACCATAATAGATAGGATAAATTCTATCGCAAAACAACCCAAATTAAGCGAAGCCATGGACAAAATATATTATGAAGATAAACATTTTAGAGTGAACTATGACTCCACTCGTAAGTTATTGATTTGCACGACTTTATCACAATTTATTCCGAAAGATGAGTTTATGACTGTCTTTGAGGAAATGACCAAATTATTGCGAACAGTACATCTGGAAACGATGATTTTTGATAAAACTTCGTTGCGTACTTTCGACCAACCTTCGATGAGTTGGTATCATACCGAATGGAAACCTAATGCTAAAAATTTGGGCTTGCGCCGACACCGCAAAATACTGCCCAAAGATATTGTTTTTCGGACGAGTGTGAAAGTAGGACGAAGCAAAATTCTGAAAGACTATCCCGAATTTCGGTTTGAGGATTATGATATTCAATATTTTGAAAGCATGGAAGAAGCCTTGACACATTCTACCGAATTGGTTTAATGGTTGATTTAACGGATTGAGGTTTTGTATTTGTGTGATTATCAATAAAATACAAAACCTCGATGCTGCCACAAAGTAGTGTTATTTTAAGGCTGCTGATGTGCCGTATTTTTGGGTTCTGATGGATTGATTTTTGCATCAATAAAACGGATGACTTGTTCCAAACCATAGACATACATTGCCAGAAACAAAATGGTCAGATGAATGCCAAAAAGAAAATAACTAATAACCGAAATTACCGCAAAATATAGCATATAAAACATGGTATCGGCAAACATTTCGATGACCAAACTCTGCCCCCCAAATCGCTTTTCGAGATAAACCGTAACGGGGTCTCTGACCCAAATTACTTTGATGGAAATCACTGTAAATGAGATAAATAGCAATACAATAAATAACGGAGAAATGATATTATCGCCTTTTTCTAAGGCAAGAAAAGCATTCAGCAAAATGAGTGGACCGGGCATATCGCCATAAATCGTTTCGTGTTTATCTGCCCCCTCAAAATCACCGATGATGATGATTTTATCTTTCATAAATTCGTGCATCATATCGGGTGGAAGTGTCAGAAATTCCGATAAATACATGAGAGGATAACGCTGGTCGTCAGGGGCATCAAACAAATCAAATTTACGAATGTAATAATCCAAAATAAACGCATTCAAGATATGATTTCCTTTCAATTTATCATAGAGCCAATGTTCTTCTACTTGCGTATTGTACAAGAGTTCGTACATCCGTAAAGGTGTGGTTTTCAGATTTTTACCTTGTACTAAATGATATTTCAAGACCATATCGCTGTTGGTTTCCATATCAGAAAGTCCGGGATTTGGGGTTTTGAAAAGGGAGCTATCCGCCGAGCCATCTGGTTTTTTGTGCATCGAAACGATGCAGTTTTTGACTCGTGCCAATTCGGTTTTGAGCAAAGAATCCTGAGGCGATTTATCGACAAAAAAAACATCCAAGACCGCCAATTTATGATTCTCTGGCTTTTGGTTGATGACCTCTACAAATTGCCCAAGTGATTGACGGTCAGTGATTACGTCCCGTCCAATCGGAAAGCCATTAGAATCCAATTTATCAATGAATTGTTTTTCCCACGTAACACTAAGGAACAAAAACCGTTCGCGTGGCGGCTTTGCTTGTGCCTTGATTATCAGGTTTTTAAATGCCGAAGTCAATTTAATCAGCAGCACTTCGTCATCGAGCGTGTAGGCTTGCGACAGACTAAACAGCGTCAGGGCAATCATCGCCAGCGCATTTAGAATTGCGCCAACAAAAATGAATGGTTTGGTATTTTTGGAGTTCAAGATTTCGGAGATTTAGGTTCGGAAAAATAATGTACAAGTATTTTCGGAAGGAAACAAAAATGGGCAGGAAAAAATGTTATTTTATTGTTCATTATCTGACTTAACAATAATACGTACACTTTCGATTCGGGTATCGGATTTTTCGGTAACCGTGATTGAAAGTTGTTGATTTTCAATTCGTTTGCCTACGTCAGGGATATGTTCTGTAACCGAAATAATATACCCACTTAATGTTTCGTAATCGCCTTCGGGTATTTTCCAGCCATAATTATCATTGAGCAAATCAATTTCGGTGCGAGCATTGACCTCGTAGGTTTGATGGTCAATTTTTTGTACTTCCAGAATGGGTTTATCGTGTTCATCATCAATTTCGCCGACAATTTCTTCCATCACATCCTCAATGGTTACGAGTCCTGCTGTGCCGCCAAATTCATCGACCACCAACGCCAAACTTTTATGGTCAGAAATAAAATGCAAAAGTAATTCGTTAGCGGGCATGGTCTGCGGGACAATCGGAAAATTGGTAATAATTTCTTCGATAGTTTCGGGTTTTTTGAATAATTCCAAGCAATGACAATAGCCCACAATATTATCAATGGATTCATCAAAAATCAGAATTTTGGAATGTCCACTTTTTGTAAATGCTTTTTGTAATTTTTCGATGCCGTCTTTTTTATCGACCGCCACGATGTCTGTGCGCGGAATCATACAATCTCGAATTTTGGCAGATTTAAATTCCAGCGCATTCGAGAACATTTTGGTATCCACTTCGGTCGAATTTTTGTGTTCTGTCCGAATATTATTGACATATCGCCCCAAGTCTGTCAAACCGAAAACGGGCTTGGGTTCTTTGTAGGGCATTTTTAGGATTTTAGTAATAAAATACTGGGATAATTTTTCAATCACAAACACAAACGGGAAGAAAAATTTATAGACCAACTGAAGCGGTAAGGCAAAAAAATCCAACAACTTATCAGGATTGATGAGGGCAAG
>CAZNYR010000029.1:0-7325 GCA_964577275.1 uncultured Cytophagales bacterium
GGTTTTGTCCTGGTATTTTTGGTTTTCTGTAAAATTAAACAAAATTTCCCCAAATGAAGGCGAAACTCGTGCTTTGTTCATCAAGTTTTCAAACTTAGAAAATTATTATTTTTATTATTTTTGTCGCTTATTTTACTGAAAGTGAGCTGTCTGGATGAGGTAAAAAAGTGCTGGACATATTGCTATATTTGTTACTAAAGACAAACAAAATGTGCCAAGTTTCGACAATTTGACACGCCGTACAATTCAAAAAAAGTGAAATCAAAAAATATCTTACATGAGTAATCAACAGACTGCCCTACGCACCGCCTATTTTAGCCTACTGGGGAACACCAGTTTGGCAATCATCAAAGCACTTGCGGGCTTTTTCGGCAATTCTTATGCACTCATTGCCGATGCCATCGAATCCACGACCGATATTTTTGCTTCCTTGCTTGTCCTGTTTGGCTTAAACTATGCCCAACGACCCGCTGACAAAAACCATCCCTACGGACATGGGAAAATTGAACCGCTCATTACGTTCGTAATTGTGGTTTTTTTGGTGATTTCTGCTTCAATTATTGCTTATGAAAGTATTAAAAATATTCAAAAACCTCACGATGTACCAAAATCATGGACATTAATTATTTTGGGCGGTATTATTCTGTGGAAAGAAATTTCATTCCGAATTGTGATGCAAAAAAGTAAGGAAACTAATAGTTCCTCACTCAAGGCAGAGGCATGGCATCATCGAAGCGATGCCCTGACATCAATTATGGCATTTGTTGGTATTTCGGTTGCGCTTATTTTTGGACAGGGATATGAAACAGCAGACGATTGGGCGGCACTGGGTGCATCTTTTTTGATTATTTATAATAGTTATCTGATTTTCAGACCTGCTTTGGGCGAAGTCATGGACGAACACTTATATGATGACCTTTTGCAAGAAATTCGTCAGGAATCCATCAAAGTTAAAGGCATTTTAGGTACAGAAAAATGTTTTATCCGAAAAGCAGGCATGAAATATCATGTCGATTTGCACGCCATCGTCAAAGGCGAAATTTCGGTCAAAGAGGGACACGATATTTCGCATCGACTCAAAGACCACCTCAAACATGAAATTCCAAACTTAGGAAATATTCTCATACACATCGAACCTGATACCTACTATCCGTTATAAAATTTGTTTTTTTACAATTTTATGATGAAATAGTACATTAATTTAAATCATAAAATTATAGTTTATTTCATTTTTCGTACATAAAACGAAAATCCATTTTTGGAGTCAATTTTTTGCATATCAGGAATCGAATCTAAGGATTTTTCCCTTGTGATTTTTGTAACAAAATACGCATCTTTATCAATTTCGCCATACAAAAGAAATTGTTTCCATGCTTTCGGGTCGTCAAATTTTGGGCGAGTATCAGGCGGCGTTTTCGCATAAAAGTAATGGGCATAACTTTTATATCCAATCGTCATTATATAGCAATTTTTGCCTGCCAACGATTTAAAAAAATCTACCGCCACCCCCTGCGAATAACGCTCAACTTTCGGAAAAATAGGCAAAACAAAAAGCAACATTATACCCGTCCCGAATAATAAAACAGCAAACCCCAAAGTTTTTAATTTCTTGATTATCAATATAATAGAAATAATTATGAGAAGCAAAAAATATACTCCAGCCCCAGCCGTCCAGAAAGACCATTCGACCGAAGCATTCAGATTTGCAAGCGCAAAGTCGTCTTTGATAAAAGGCTTAATCTTGTCCAAATTTTGTCCTACAAACGGCACGGCAACCACCACACTCGCTACCAAAATACCGATAAAAAGTAAGCCTATTTGATAACCCATTTTGAATTTTTCTTTGCCCTCAATCAGTTGATACATTGTTAAAGCACCCAAAAAAGTGAGCGGAAAATAACAAAGTGATGAATAATGCACAATTTTGGATTTGACAATACTGAACAATATGAGAATAGTCCAAAAAAGAAACAGCATCCAAACTTTAAAAATGCGCTGAAATAATTGCGGTTGTTGCTGTCGGAAAAGTCCCCGAATCGCAAAAATCGACACAGGAAAACACCCCAACAAAAGCACCACAAAATGATATCCAAAGAAGCCTTTATGCCCTGCATCTGGCGTACTGAATAATCTGTATTGATATTTTATCGAATCGAGCGTCATTTCCCAGCCATTTTGTAAAATATCAATACCATACCAACTCAAAATCCCCAGAGAAGAAATCACGGATAAAAATAAAAATTCGGGAATCGAAACATATATTTTGAATCTTTGAATAATCCAATAAATGCCCAAACACAATACTAAAATCAAATACGCCACAGGTCCCTTGGTCAGAATCGCCAAACTAATCCAAAATCCAGCCAGAAATAGATAAATCCATGTGCTTTTTGGCAACCTCAAATCGTAGCGATGTTTCTTATAATAGAACAATATAAAATAGTACAATCCTAAGAAAATAAATAAATTAAAGTATGGGTCGATAATGCCAGATTTGAAATACAAATGTGGTAAAAATGCACCAAAATAACACCCCGCCCAAAGCATCCCAAAAAATTCGTGATAAATCTGTCTTCCAATTCGGAAAAGTAAAATCAAGGTCAATATTCCACAAATTGCATTCGGCAAACGAGCAGCTAACTCATTGATTCCGAGTAAGTTCATGGCGAAAGCCTGCAACCAAAAAAACAAAGGTGGCTTTTCCCAAAATGGTAAATAATTCATCTGAACTTGCAAATAATTTTCTGTTTCGAGCATCTCACGAGCGCACTCGGCAAAGTTGATTTCATCCCAATCGAACAGATGCACACCCCCCAAAAATGGCACATAAAATAGACTTCCTATGAGTCCTAATAAAAGTTCAAATTTGTATTTTTCTAAGAATCGCATTGCTCCCAATTCGTTAAAGATTGACCTAAAATTTCGGCAAAGGTAAAAAAACATTCGAGGGATGGTTTGGTTTGATACTTGAAAATCAAATTTTTAGCATTAAAACAATAGAAAAATATGGATTTGAAAGGAGCAAGAGTGCTTTTGACAGGTGGCAGTTCGGGCATCGGCAGGGCAACTGCCGAACTTTTGATGGAAGCGGGCGCAACGGTCGCCATTACAGGCAGAAACCTCGAAAAACTCAATGTCGTAGCCGAAGAAATCGGGGCAATTCCTCTGCATTTTGACATCTCGAATTATGATGAAATCAAGCCTAAAACCACCGAAATTGCTGAAAAATTGGGCGGAATTGACGTATTAATTAATAATGCTGGTATTGGCGAATTTGCACTGTTAGGTGATTTAACTATCAAGGCTTTTGAGCAAGTTTTTGCTACGAATGTTTTTGGTTTGGCAATGCTTACGCAAGAAGTTTTGCCTTATTTTCAGGCTCAAAATCAAGGACATATCATCAATATTGCCTCCAGTGCGGGCTTGAAAGGCTTTGCACACGGCACGATTTATTCAGCTTCCAAATTTGCGCTTCGTTCCATGACGCAATGCTGGCAAGCCGAACTCCGAAAGCAAAATATTCGCGTGATTTTGGTCAATCCCAGCGAAGTGCCGACAGCCTTCAATCGTGCCGACCGCACCGAACGTCCTGAAGAACCTCAAAAATTGACTTCGATGGAAATTGCACACACCATCAAGGCGGCTTTGGAAATGGATAATCGTGGATTTATTCCCGAAGTAAGCGTTTGGGCTACGAATCCTTTTACAATATAACCCACTGATTATCAGTAATTTGTATAAACTTACTAAGTTTTTAGAAACTTGGTAAGTTTTATTAAAATCAAAATTATTTTAATTTTCACGATAAAACAGCATTAAATTTATACTTTTTGAGTGATTTAATTGTACTTTATTTAGATTAAATTTGTTTTTTTGCGTTCATTTCTTACTTTTAAGCGTTATATTTTTACCAAAATAAAAGCGTCGTGAACCCTCACGGTACACCTTTAAATTAATAACCTGTTTAAGTATCAAGCAAAAGAGCGTTTGTTGTGCAAAAATTCATTCTAATTTATTGATTTTGAACGATTTATGAACTTGAGTTTTGGCAATTCTCGTGCGTTCAGGTCGTGCCATCGCTTTCCGACTGATTTCTTGATACGCTTTAATCACACACAAAAAAATCTTAGAACGTGGAAAAAAAACAACTCAGTTTTTGGCAAATCTGGAATTTGAGTTTCGGATTTTTAGGGATTCAATTTGGCTTCGCACTCCAAAATGCAAACGCCAGTCGCATTTTACAAACTTTCGGGGCAGATGTAGAACATTTGTCGTGGTTTTGGCTGGTCGCTCCGATTACGGGATTAATTGTTCAGCCCATTATCGGACATTATAGCGACCGAACTTGGAATCGTTTGGGTCGCCGAAAACCTTTTTTTCTGACAGGTGCAATTTTAGCGGCAATGGCGTTAAGTTTGATGCCAAATGCTTCATTTTTATCCATTTTATTACCCCCCATGTTTATTGGTGCAGGAATCCTAATGATTATGGATGCTTCCTTCAATGTGGCGATGGAGCCGTTTCGAGCTTTGGTCGCCGATATGTTACCTGACAAACAACAAACTGTGGGTTTTTCGGTACAAACATTTTTGATTGGGGTAGGGGCTGTTTTGGGGTCATGGTTGCCGTATATTTTTGCCGAATATTTAGGTATCTCAAAGACCGCTCCAGAGGGACAAGTTCCTGATAATGTGATATTTTCGTTTTATGTTGGTGCTACGATTTTGATTGCTGCAATTTCGTGGACTGTTATCCGTACCAAAGAATATCCGCCCGAAGAATATGCGAAATACCATCCGCATGATGCTGCTTCGGAAAAGGCAGGCTTGAGCCAAATTTTTACAGATTTTTTGAATATGCCCGACAAAATGAAACAGTTGGGTTTGGTGCAATTTTTATCATGGTTTGCGCTATTTTCGATGTGGGTTTATACGACTTCGGCAGTTGCAACACACGTGTATGATTTACCGATTTCGGATAATAAATCGTCTGAATTTCAAGAGGCAGGCAACTGGATAGGCGTAATTTTTGGGGTATATAACTTAATTTCAGCGATTTATGCCATGTTTTTGCCACTCATCGCCCGAAAAACCAGCCGAAAAACAACGCACGCCATTTCGTTGGCGGCAGGCGGAATCGGATTGATGAGTATTTATTTTATTTCAGACCCTTTTTATCTGATTTTCAGTATGATAGGTGTCGGGATGGCGTGGGCAAGTATTTTGGCGATGCCCTATGCGATGTTAGCCAATTCGATTCCGAGTGGAAAAATGGGAATTTATATGGGAATTTTTAATTTTTTTATTGTCGTGCCACAAATTATTAATGGCATCATTGGCGGCTTAATTGTTAAATATGTATATGATTCTCAACCCATTTATGCTATTGTGGCGGCGGGCATTTGTATGATTTTGGGTGCAGTGGCTGCCTTGCGTATCAACGATAGTGAAGGTTCTGAATAAATTTGTATGCCATGAAAATACAGCACTTACCAAGTTTTGAAAATTTGGCGGGTGTTTGCTTTTGCAAATTTAAGTTATAGATACAAACTAAATTTGTGTCGGTATTTACAATAATTTAATTTCTAAATCATCGGAATGGTGCCACGACCGTATTTTACGCATAAAAAAATAGCCTCAAAGTGGATGATTTTCGTCATAGAATAAAAATTCATGTATGAATTGTATTTAAGTAGTTCATTATCAGTAATTTGTGTATAATTTTTATCAAAAAACACAGATAAATTGGTATGATTTTGGATAATGACACTCAAAAAGATACACATCAAAATTGGACATTTACAACAAAAATGAGTATTTTTATTCGATATTATTACGGGTTTAGATTTCAAACACGCAAAAGACGCTCAAACGTTATCGAAAAATCCGCAAAATAAAATTTATAACGCCAAACCAACACCATGAATGGAACTAATGGATTATCACATGAGTATGGAAGCTCGAAAAATTCTGACCTATTACAAAGGACCTTTTGATGAAGCGGTCTTGAGCCGAATCGGAGAGTTTCTTAGATATAAATTTCCTGAATATCCTAAGGCTGGAAAACGCTTGTTTTCTGTCTTTATCGAAATGGCTCAAAATATTTCGTACTATTCGGCAGAAATAAACCATTTTGGGTCGGGCAAAGACAAATATGGCGTAGGGACAATTATGATTTATGAAGATGATGAACATTATGTCCTGACCGCAGGCAACTTGATTGATAAAGAATTTGGCGAAGCAATTACTGCAAGATGCCAAGAAATCAACGAGTTAAGTACCGAAGAGTTACGAAATCTCAAAAAAGAATTGCGTAGCACACCCCGAAAAGATGGACAAAAAGGCGGAAATATCGGGTTAGTACACATGGCGCTCAAATCGGGTGAACCACTTGGCGTGGAAACCAAAGATGTGGACGAACAGTATTCATTTTTTGTGCTGAAAGCAAAAATTATAAAAGGTAGTTAAATCACAAAATAGAAATACTATAGATTCAGATAATTTCGTTTATTTCATTCTATTTATTTGATTATCAGGTTGTTATAATTATTTTAGGGAGCCTATTCATTTCATGGAATGTCCCAAAAAATACGTAACCAAGTCGCCGAGCAGACTTGGTTTTGTTTTTTCAAAAACCAAAAAAAGATGATGTTAACCAAAATCAAAGAGGCAGTACAATTTCTTCAAGACCAAAATACGCCCACGCCCCAAGTCGGTATTATTTTGGGAACTGGACTTGGGCAATTAGTTCAAGATATTGATATTGAGCAGGTTATAAATTATTCGGAGATTCCAAATTTTCCGATTGCCACAGTAGAAAGTCATTCGGGGCGTTTGATTTTTGGGAGACTTTCGGGCAAAAATATCGTGGTCATGCAAGGGCGATTTCATTATTACGAAGGTTATACGATGCCCGAAGTTGTTTTTCCTATTCGCGTTATGAAGTTGCTGGGAATCAAGTATTTATTTATTTCAAATGCTTCGGGTGGCATAAACCCCACGTTCCGAAAAAGTGATATGATGGTCATCGAAGACCACATTAATCTGCAGCCTTCCAGTCCCTTGATAGGCAAAAATATGGCTGAATTAGGCATCCGTTTTCCTGATATGAGCGAACCTTATGCCAAAAAATTAATCGAAAAAGCGCACCAAATTGCTCAAAATCAAGGCTTTGAACTCAAGGAGGGCGTATATGTCAGTGTGTCAGGTCCTAATCTCGAAACGCGCGCCGAATACCGAATGCTTCGGCTGCTTGGTGCTGATGCGGTTGGGATGTCCACGGTTCCTGAAGTGATTGTCGCGCAGCATATGGGTTTGGATGTGTTT
>CAZNYR010000029.1:7335-37821 GCA_964577275.1 uncultured Cytophagales bacterium
TGCCGCCAGACACATGAATTTGCCTGTTTTTGCCGTTTCGGTCATTACTGATTTGTGCGACCCTGATAATCTCGAACCCATTACTCTGGAAGAAGTAATTGAGGCAGCAAATCGGGCAGAACCCAAACTCATATTGCTTTTTGCAGAAATGCTCAAAGACTTGTAGGCAAAATGTTAATTTATTTTTAATATCGAACTTTTTGTAGCAATGCGTTATTTTTGTCAAAGAATAACGCTTTCTTGTTTTATGTCTTACAAACTTTTTTTTAATGTTCGCTCAAACTTACTAACTCCATGAAAATCAGACTTATTCTTGCTGGATTTGCCGTGTTTTGTCTGGCAGTTGGGTTGATGTATTATCGACTCGGAGGCATGAAAAAACCTATCGTTTCCCAAATTTTTGCCCCCGCCTATACGATTGCAGGCAAAACATTTACAGGCAAGACGCACAATAATAACCCTCAATTTGTAAATTTTCAGGCACAATTAAATGCTGAAAAAACCCAATTTTTGGGCGATTTTGTCTTAGTTTATGACCAAAACCCAAATCACGCCTCTGATTCAGTAACCGTCTTTGGAGGATTTTTGGTTACGGATACTACACAAATTCCAAAAACCTATAAAATCATACAAATCCCTGAACGTCAGGTCATCCGAGCCGAAATATTAGCACATCCTTTGGTTGCACCAAGTGCCATACAGGTCGAACGAGCCATTCAGGACTTTGCCCAAGAACGAGGCTTAACACTCCAGCAAGGACTTCTCGAAAAATATACCTCACAAAATCAATTAATTACCGAAATTGCTGTAAAAAATTAAAATACGTTTTTTGGCACTTCTTTTTTTCAGCAGAAAAAGAGGCACAAAATGATTTATTTTGTGCCTTTACTTTTTTCAAGGTCATTTCTCAATTTATTCCTTTGTATCTAAGGCTTGCGTCAGGTCTTCAAAAACCAGCGGCTTAGGCAAAAAACCTGCTACAAAAGGATATTCGAGAGCTTGGTCTTTGGCTTGATTTTCGCTCATCGCACTCACGACAATTACTTTCGTTTCGGGATGCGATTCATAGAAATCTTCTTGGTATTTTGCCAAAAAATCCAGTCCATTAATAATGGGCATATCCATATCCAGAATAATCAAATCGGGATAATTGCCCTCTGCCGAAGCCCGTTCCAGATGTTTGAGGGCAGTAAAGCCACTCATTTTTTTGTCAATTCGCTCGCATTTTGCTTTCAATTCAAGCATTCGGGATGTGATGTAATTGTAAATATCATCATCATCCGCAATCATGATTCGTTTATATTTTGACAAATCTGCCATGAGTATCTATATTTTCAGTGAGTTTTGGAAAGTGAGCCTTTTATTTTTTGGCTCAAAAATAACAATTTAGATAATAATTCAAATGTAAGATACACGTAATAGTCGTGTCGCTTTTTATTGGCATTAAAGTTAGAAAATTATTCGTAAAACGCAAAGAACTAAACGCAAAGAGTATGCAAATTTTTGGAGCTGAAAACCCAGTTGGACATATCAGAAAATGTAATTTTACGTTCAAAGGTAAATATTAACCACCAAGCCCACCACGAGGTGGCGGGTTTTAATATTTTATAATTGATTGATAATTAACAATTTACAATGAAAATAAAGCAAATTTATATTTTTTCTCTTCTGTTTTTGGGCTTCATTTTGGCTACGCCTTCGGCTTTTGGACAGCGACAAAAATCTCGAAATATGCCATTTTATGACGAAAAAAAACTGCATTATGGCTTCCAAATCGGACTACACAGCTCTACTTTTTTGGTCAAACATTCCGATTTTTTTGCTCAAAACAGCGATAGCACCGTAGCGATTACACCCAATTTTAATTCTGGTTTTTCGTTGGGTTTTATCCTTAATTTTAGGCTCAAAGATGATTTGTGGGACATTCGATTTTTGCCAAATGTGGTGTTTTATGAACGTAACATTACTTTTTCCTATCCAAATAGTGTCAAACAAGAACTTTTTGAAAGCACTTTTATTGATTTGCCCATTATTTTTAAGTATAAGTCCTTGCGCCGAAACAACCATCGTTTTTATTTGTTTGCAGGACTAACGCCCAGTTTCAAGGTGGGTAGCAAACGAGAAGAATTATTAGATAAAAGCCTGCTAACCAAGAACTTTAATCTACAAACGGAATACGGAATTGGGTGGGATAAATATATGTCGATGTTTAAACTTTCGCCCGAAATTCGATTTTCGCACGGCATGACGAATATGCTGTTGCCTAATGGCTATACGTATTCTAATAATATTAACAGATTGTTAAGTCATAAAGTTGCTTTGGTATTTAACTTTGAATAGTGCATTGATAATCTGAATTAGGGGGCTTAGATTCCATTGGTTCGTAGTTGTTCGATTTGCGCTTCGGATAGCCCCGTACTTTTGATAATTACCTCATTTTCAAAGCCTAAACTGATTAAATTACGGGCAACTTCTGCCAGCCCTTCGGCTCTGGCTTCGATTCTGGCTTCTTCTTTGGCAGTTTCAATCGCACTGACCAAATCTCGATATTCCTTCAAACTACTTTCGTAAGCTAATCGCTCTTTTTTGTCAAACTTAGCTATTTCCGCTTGCTCAAAAAGATGCTGAAACATTTTATTTTGTAGCACTATCGGAATTTTATCTAACTTATGTAAGTTTTTTAGAATATACAACCATTTATCAAAATTTGTTTCCAATTCCTCCGCTGTTTTACGGAACTTAGGTACTTCCAAATACAAAAATGTTAATTTATCATAAAATACTTCGTGCGTTTCTCTGTCCAACAACTGCACATAATGCGAAAATTTTTCCGCACTTTTTGGGCGGTCATCAAATGTAAAATCCATAATCCCGACCGTATAAACGCCTTTTAGTTCATATTTCCAATCTTTGCCTCGAACTGCCTGCTCCTGAATGGCATACGTGGCATAATACAAACTGCGGTCTTTGAAATATTTTTGCTTCACACGCTGCACTTCGACAATAAATTTTTCGCCTTTTTGGTTTTCGCAATACAAATCAAATACGGCTCTTCGGTCTAATTCGGAATAGCCTGAATGCTCATTTTTCAAATATGTAATGTTCGTAATCGTTTCCATATCTTCAAATAAAACGTTCAAAAAATCAATCATCAGCGATTTATTCATCTCCGTACCGAAGATTCTTTTGAACCCAAAATCAGTAAATAAATTCAAATAGCGTTCCTGAAATTCCATGCTTTAAACTTGTTTTTCTATTTTAGTATGATTCAAATTACGAAAAAAAGAAGCAAATTGTCATCATTTTGAGTCGTTTTTAGATAAGAAAATCTGTGGTGATTTGGAAGACTTTGGTGCGGACGACAGGAATCATAAACAACCTAAATGATTAAATAACTAAATATAAAAATTGAGTTTCAGCACTTCTCCTCTTTGGAAAATAGAGAATGCCTCTAAGAGGTTGTTTAAAAATTTGCAAAAAGTTGTTTTTAAAAGAATCAGTAAGTATTTTAATTCTAAGTTTTATCAAGATGGTCAGAAAACTATAAACTTAAACCTAACTACAAGACCTGCCAAGTCTTTAAGACTTGGCAGGTCTAATTTAAACAACCTCTAAGAAATCCCAAAAAAATCCCTCAAATTTACGAACTTCGTTTTTTGAATAGCTTTTGTGATTAAATCGTCTAATGATATAAAATATGGAATTGACAACCGTAGAAACCGCCCAGAAATTGGGACTTCTGGAAGATGAATTTATAAAAATCCAAGAAATTTTAGGTCGAACTCCCAACTTTACCGAATTGAGTATTTTTTCGGTCATGTGGTCAGAGCATTGTTCTTACAAAAATTCGATTGTTTGGCTCAAAACCTTACCTCGTGATTCGGACAAAATGTTGGCAAAAGCTGGCGAAGAAAACGCTGGCTTGGTCGATATTGGCGGTGGCTTGGCGTGTTGTTTCAAAATCGAGTCGCACAATCACCCTTCGGCACTCGAACCGTATCAAGGCGCAGCAACGGGCGTAGGTGGCATTAATCGGGATATTTTTACGATGGGCGCGCGACCCATTGCACAGCTTAACTCCTTGAGATTCGGGAACATAAATTCGGACAAAACCAAATGGCTGGTGCGTGGCGTGGTCAAAGGAATTGGCGATTATGGCAATGCTTTTGGCGTTCCTACGGTGGGTGGCGAAGTTTATTTTGATGAATGTTATAACATAAATCCGTTGGTCAATGCCTTTTCTGCGGGCATTGTGGAAACCACCAAAACTGCTTCGGCAACTTCGTATGGCGTTGGAAATCCGGTATTTATTGTGGGTTCAGCAACAGGAAAAGACGGCATCCACGGGGCTACTTTTGCTTCGGAGGACATCACCGAATCATCAACCGATAAATTACCATCGGTTCAGGTGGGCGACCCCTTCCAAGAAAAATTATTACTCGAAGCCTCGCTCGAAATTATTGCCAGCGGAATCGTGATTGGCATCCAAGACATGGGTGCGGCAGGAATTATTTGCTCAACTTCCGAAATGAGTGCCAAAGGCGAACACGGCATGAAAATCGACCTTAACAAAGTCCCGACTCGGCAGGAAAATATGTTGCCTTTCGAGATTTTATTGTCGGAATCTCAGGAGCGTATGTTGATTGTTGTCCAAAAAGGAAAAGAAGCCCAAGCCAAGTCGATTTTTGATAAATGGGATTTGAATTGCGCTCAAATTGGTGAAGTAACCGACACCAAACGCCTGCATTTTTATATGAATGATGCCTTGGTTGCTGATGTGCCTGCCCATGATTTGGTGTTGGGAGGCGGTGCGCCTGTTTATCACCGAAAATACACCGAACCAGCTTATTATCAGGAATTTAAGAAATTTAATATTGACCAAATTCCTGAACCTTCGGAGGCTGATTTTCCAAAAATTGCCCGTCATTTATTAACGCATCCGAATATTTGTTCGCGAGCTTGGATTTATGAGCAATACGATTCGATGGTCGGAACGGCAAATACATCGACCAATCAGCCTTCGGATGCGGCGATTGTGAATGTCAAAGGAACGGATAAAAACATCGTCATTACGGTGGATTGTAATTCTCGTTATGTGAATGCCGACCCCGAAGAAGGCACGGCGATTGCCGTAGCCGAAGCGTGTCGGAATATCGTTTGTTCGGGTGGTAAACCTGTCGCCATTACCAACTGTCTGAACTTCGGAAACCCTTATGTATCAGAGGTTTACTGGCATTTTGTGGGTGCTATCAAAGGCATGAAAAAAGGATGCGAAAAATTCAAAACGCCAGTTACGGGCGGCAATGTAAGTTTTTATAATCAAAGTTCGGATGAAGGTCCTGTTTTTCCTACACCAACGATTGGAATGTTGGGACTTTTGGAAGGTTTGGAAAATAAAATGACTTTGAATTTCAAAAATTCAGGTGATTTAATTTATCAAATTGGTAAGTCTGAAAATTGTATTTCTTCGTCCGAATATTTGTATTCGTATCACAAAGTAAAAGCCTCGCCAACGCCTGCGTTTGATTTGGATTATGAGTTTGATTTTCAGCAAGTTATCTCCGAATTAATTTCCCAAAAAATGATACGTTCGGCGCATGATATTTCGGATGGTGGATTATTTATTACCTTGTCAGAATCTGCTTTGGCAGGCAGTTTGGGTTTTCAAATTGCTACGCAAGGAAATTTACGAAAAGATGCCTTTTTGTTTGGCGAATCGCAAAGCCGTGCGGTGGTTTCGATTGCTCCTGAAAAACAAGCTGATTTTGAAAAATTCTTGACCGAAAAAGGTGCAGATTTTACGTTGTTAGGCAAAGTAACCGATTCGGATTATATGATTAATAATCAAATCGTAATTTCTTCAAATGAAGCTAAAGACCTGTATAACAATACGTTAGGAGAATTTTTGAATTAAAAAAATGGTGAGAATCTGGCGTAAAACTTTTAGGTTTTGCGTCAGGTTTATTTTTTATCCACTGGATTTTGCAATTTTAATTCTTCGATTTTGTCAAAATCAGATAAATTTCGAGTCAATAGTTCTAAATCATGTACCAAAGCGGTTGCCGCTACAATGCTATCATTGGATTTGATTTTATGCTTTTTTCTCAATTTAATTGCGTTGTCAATTACCTGTTTATCAATGGGTACGGTTTGTAAAATTGTAAAAACACTTTCCAAATACAAACGTTCGTCTTCGGTCATTTTCCCATATCCCAAAACTTCTAATCGACTGATTTCAGAAACCGAATTTGTAGGGTCAAGTACCAAAGGTTTCAGATGTCGAAAGGCTTTTTGAAAGGAATAAATCAAAATATTGCTATCTAACAATTTCATTTTCAATCGGTTTCAAAGGTTCGTTCTTCACGTTGTTGTTTTTGCCATTCGAGTGCATCGCCAAAAGAGCTTTCTTCTTGCTCAAAATCACGCACCAACATAATAGCTTTCAATACTTTATCAACTTCGGATAATTGATTTTCCATTTGCCAATACGTCAATTTTAGACGCTTGACCAACTGCAAAATCAATTCAGCATCTTGTGTTTCAGGAATATGCAATAAAATGGTAGTCATCGTTTTTAAGTTTTCGTTTATCCAAAAATACGCATTTTTTAGGAGAATTGAAAAGAAACATTTTATCTCGGCAAATTGTATCATCAACGGACAAATCATAATTTCTTCAAATGAAGCTAAAGACCTGTATAACAATACGTTAGGAGAATTTTTGAATTAAAAAAATGGTGCATTTTCCCTTCAGAAAAGAGCCTCTAAGAGGTTGTTTAAATTAGACCTGCCAAGTCTTTAAGACTTGGCAGGTCTAAAACTCTAAGCTATACATAATAAAATATGCCTCAAAATTTTGCCCATTTGCAAATTTAATCCGTATATTTGAGAAAAAATCACAAATAAAAGGTTTAAATTATGTTGGTAGATTTTACCTTTGGAAATTTTCGTTCCTTCAAAGAAGTACAAATTCTCAGTTTAGAAACTGCTAATCGTCAATCCAAAATAGATAAGGAGTTAGAAACCCAAAATGTCATTCACCTATCTAACCGCAAATTCAATTTGCTAAAAACCAAAGTTATTTATGGGGCAAATGCCAGTGGAAAAAGTAATTTGATTAAAAGTTTATTTGCTTTTTTGCTAATTCTCAGACATTCCATCAAGGATGAAACCATCTTAAATAAAAAGGTGGAAAAGTTTGAATTTCATACGGATTCAGATAATGAACCTACCTTTTTTCAAATTGTGGTTTTGGCAGCAGAAAATGTGATGTATCGATATGGTTTTGAAGTAAAAGATAATCAAATTCATACAGAATGGTTATTTGCAACTCCAAAAAATCGGGAAGTCTATCTATTTGTGCGAGAGGGAATGGAAGTTCAGGTAAACGAACATCAATTCAAAGAAGCTAAAAAGTTTGAAAACTTATCGCAAAGTGGTGATAGTGAGATTATGAGGAATAATTCTTTGTTTTTGAGTTCCGTTTCCGCAATGGGTGGAAAGTTAGCAAAAAAAATCCTTGATGAACTTTCTAAAATTATGATTGTTTCAGGCTTAAATCATCCAAAATTAGCGCAATTAATTGAGGAAGAATTACCAAATAATAAAGCTCAAATTTTAGATTTATTAAAATCAGCAGATACAGGAATTCAAGATGTTGGTTTGCAAGAAGCACCAATGAACGAATTTCCTGATGATATGCCTGCTGCTTTAAAATCACTGCTTGAACAAGGACATATAAAACAATCGCCATCCTTTTATTCTAAACGATTCAAGTTTGATGCAAACATGGATAAAACGGAAATTATGGGGGATTTTGAAAAATGGGAATCGGAAGGGACACAGAAAATTTTTTATTTAGCTCCTTTTTTAATCCGCACTCTGAAGGAAGGCAGAACATTGGTTATTGACGAATTTGACGCTCGTTTGCACCCTGCTTTGACAAAAAAAATAGTATCACTTTTTAACTCAGAAGAGCATAATCCCAATCAGGCACAATTAATTTTTGCGACACATGATACCAACTTCCTAAAAAATAAAATTATGCGGCGAGACCAAATTTGCTTTGTTGAAAAAAACAAGTTTGGAGAGTCTTATCTAAAAACTTTGGTAGAATACAAAGGAGTTCGATTCGATGATTCGTATGAAAAAGATTATTTGTCAGGCAAATATGGAGCGGTGCCATTTTTAAATCATTTTGGAACAAATATTTATCAAAAAGATGCCTAAACGAACCAGAGCCATCAAAGTAACGGATAATAAAAAAAGTTGGAATACAAAAGGTAAAAAAAAGTCATACACTGACAAAATTACAAAAACAAAGAGCTTTTTAATTGTTTGCGAAGGGAAAAATACTGAACCAGCATACTTTAAATCCTTTCCCGTAGTAACTGCTGATGTGAAGGGCGGATGTGGACAAAGGGTGTCCGTTGTAAATCATGCGATTAAACTTGCCGAAAGCTCAGAATATAAAGGTTACGAAGTTTGGTGTGTGTTTGATATGGATTTCAAAGGTGATAATTCCAAAATAAAGCAGGAGTTTAACGAAGCAATAAAATTAGCCCAACATGGAAATATCAAAATTGCATATTCCAATGATGCTTTTGAGTTATGGATTATATTGCACTTTCAATATTTTGAAATTAATTGTTTGAGGCACGAATATTACAAGATATTGAGTACTTATTGGGGTATAAACTATGAAAAAAAGGGGAAAGAATTTGGCTTCTGTAAGGAGCTATACGAAAAATTGGAAAACGATGATAAAGCAAATCAAGCCCAAGCTATAAGGTGGGCTAAAAAACTACGTAAAAAACATGAAGTGGATAATACAAATTATGCAGATAGAAATCCGTGTACCACAGTTTATGAATTGGTTGAAGAATTAAATCAATATCTAAAACCTTAAATTTTCCGGTTAGCGCAAGCCCTTTTTTTTCAACCATCCAAACCGTCTAAGGATGTCTGACGATCGTCCTTGAGGTTTTATTGGTATAATCAAAAAAAGGATACGCCCGAAAGCATATCCTTTTTTTAATACCCTAATAATCAGGGTGTTATTGTGCCATCCTCCGAAACCACATGAATAATGTAAAGTCCTTTGTCCATGTTCGATGTATTCATCGTGAAGCTATCCGCTCCGTCCAGACCTCGTTCGTAAACCAAAGACCCCAGCACATTATAAACTCGAAGTTTTATCGCTCGGTCAAGGACAAATCTCATTTTCAGTTCGTCAGCAAATGGATTCGGATAAGCCGCAATTCCCATATCGCCTGTGGTGTTCAAGAAAATGTAACCGCCTTGGTTGAGTTCGTCTTCTCCGACCGCCGTAAATTGTTCGGTCAAGAAATTGGAAGCGAGCGCAATTTGTCCGTTTGCGTTTTTACGGCAAATTGCCCGCACTCGGAATTGGTAATTTTCGCCGGCTTCCAACCCAGTAAGCGTAATCGAATTTTGAGTAACGTATCGTGTACTCCAAGTTTTATCGCCCTCTTTGAGGAACTGCACTTGGTATTCGATAGCGCCGCCAGCGGTTTCTTCCCAAGTGGCTGTCATACAGAAAGGTAACAAACTCTGGAACTGGACATTAGTAACATCAGGACAAGTATTATTGCCGTCTGTTTCAAATTCGCCGTAAGCATAATTAGAAACCCAAGGGTCTTTACAGACGCTTTTGACACGGAATTGGTATGGCGTACCTGAGAATAAATCACTCATTGCCAAAGTCGTATCCTGTGCAGGATATACGTGCCAGTATTGCGCTGTTTTCGGTCGGTATTCGGCAATATACGAATATGCGCCGAGTGCTTTTGTCCAAGAAGCCGTTACGTTGAATGGGTCTTGTGCCTCAAAACCAGTTACTTGTGGAATATCGCAGGCAAAAACATCGACCAAAGTCCATGTAATGCCTTTCCAGCCACCACTTGGGCAATTCATGTTTCGTACCCAGAACTGGTATTGTCCTTCGGTTAAGCCATGAATATCGAGGCTATTGGTGAAGGCAGTAAAGTGATGCGTTTTGGTTTCGCCTACTTTTCGGTATCGGACAGCATAGTGCGTGTTTCCAGAATTATCACCGCTCCAGTGTATGGTCGTAACGGTCGAGGCAATATCTTGGATATTTTCGATACGGTCAGATACGCCAATATTTCCGATAGGATGACAACTTGGGTCGGGTTCGGTTTCAAAATTGATGGTTTTCCAGACGGAAGCCTTCGTAACAGTACATTTGGTTCGTACTCGTGCTTGATATTTCACGCCACCAAATAAATCGACTAATTCGATTTCCGTACCCGTAACGATTCGGCGAATCCATCGGGTTGCGCCATCGAAACGATATTCGATTTCATAATCCTGAATATCACCCACTTGCGCCCAAGAAATAGTTGCATTATGAATGGTTACGTTCGTAGCAGTAATATCCACAGGATAGGCACAGGCATCACAGAAAGGCTCGTTTTCTGGGCAGGTTTCAAAATAGGCTTTTTCTGTCCAAGCCGAATACAGCGAGCCATCTTCTTCGCAAATGGCTTTGACTTGGTATTCGTATTGATAGCCTTTGTACAATCCGCCCAAATTGAAGGTCGTATTGTTGCTGTGCATCGACAACCACTCGTCATTGGTGTTTGCTCTTCGGAAAATAATTTCATATCCGCCTACGGCATTTCGAGAGGCATCCACGTTTACGGTTGCGCTATTATAGGTTACGTTGGAGGCTCGTGGATTGGTGGGCATATCGCACGCCAATTCGCCCAGAGATACCGCCGTAACGATTTCTGAAAATTCAGATTCGCCATTTTCGCAAAGAGCCGAAACTTTGATTTCGTATGCCATACCGGGCAAGCCTTGCACTCGGAAATTAGTTTCTGTGGTGGTCATAAAATGCCATTTGTGCGAGCCAGCGTCTTTGTAGCCTACTTTGTAAGCGTTGGCATTAGCCACGGCATCCCAAGCCACGTACACGCAACATGGTTTTACGTCCGTTACGTGCAAGCCAGTTGGCACTTCAACGCTACACATATTTTCATCGCCTCCGTTCAGACACGAAATATAATTCACGTCAAAACCATCACCATTTTTGACATAGCCTTTTGGGGTGATGTCCACGATTTTGACATATCGGAACCACGTTAAGCCTGTGCCATCCAATGTAATATCGGTATAAACAATTTTGGCAGGATTATCGGCTTTGAAGAAGTTTGCGCCATCTTGCGAAACCCATACTT
This sequence comes from uncultured Cytophagales bacterium, assembly GCA_964577275.1. GTDB lineage: Bacteria > Bacteroidota > Bacteroidia > Cytophagales > Thermoflexibacteraceae > UBA2561. The sequence continues at coordinate 18,560 of CAZNYR010000029.1, forward strand.
CGGCAATTTCGGGATAACTATTCCATTGTGCTGGTGTTTTGCCCCAAGTCGCTTCGTGAACCCGAATATCAGGTTTTCCTAAGACGATTTTTTGTGGACCTTGGAAATCAAGGGTAATTTCGCCCCCAATACCGCCCAAAGTCGTGAACTTTTTGGGTTTGGTGCTTTCATCAACCGTAACCGCCATTTGTGGGTCTTTTCGCCACGCTTCGATTTTGTTTTGCAATTCGCCCACTTTGTAAGAAGTAGGTACATAAACAGGCGTACATTCCGCTGCCGAACCTTCGATATTAGTTACGCAATCGCCGCAAGGCACTTCCACGTAATTGGGAACGGTTTTGGTTTCTTTGATGACTTTGGTTTGTAAGTTTTCCACGCCCTTCATGTGAATGGTAACGACATGGTCTTCGTAATCTCGGTCGCCACCGCCTTCGATGTCCTCAAAACCAACTCGTAAAACGGCTTTATCTTCTCGATATTCGATGCCGCCGATGGCTTGTTCCAATCCTTTTCGATGCCATTCTTTAATCGTAGAAACGAAATATTGAGAAGGCACATTCGTCCATGTACCATTGACTTGATATTGTAAGGTTTTTCCTACAAATCGTACAGGCACATTCGGATTTTGAATTAATGGATTATTTTTTGCGTTGGTCGCCACCAAGAAAAATGCAATTTGTGTATTGGCAGGAATTTCGGAAATATAAGCCGTAGTCGAGCTATTTCCGCCGATTTTCCAGACGATAATTTCGGGGTCAGCAGGCATTCCATTGACAACTTTACACCAGCCCAAAGCGTGCGTATAACCAATTTTACCTGTTTCTACTTCCAAGAACAAATCTTTTTCGTCTGCAATCGTGGTCAAATCCGCCAAACTCACGCCTTTGTCCGTATCCTGAACCGTAGCTCCGAATCGGTCGCGTAAAATTTGCTTTTCCTTTCGGACAAACCAAAACCATTCGCGAGCGTCATATACTTTGTTTTCATATTCTACCCAAACGATTTCTCGTTCGCCAGCCTCGACCGTAATTTCACCATTTTGAAGGAAACATTTTCCGTCTTGCTGAATTGTAGGGACAGTAAATTCGATACGTCCTAAATTTGGGGCTTTCATGCCGAAATCCAATGAAGATTTGGCATCCACCGAAACCGAACCCGAAGTCATTTCTTGGTTATCGGCATCAAAAACGACATAATTGACCGTTGCCGTAATTTCGTTGTCGTTTGCCAGCACGATAGTACCGTTTTCTGCCTTTTCGATAGTGATAGCCGAGCAAGTCAAAGACGCATTCGGATTTAATCCTTCGACCACGATTTGTGCGCCATCCGTGTTGTTTTCTGGAGTTTTATCCAGCGGATTGGCAACTTCGACCGTAGCATTTTCATTATAAGTACCTGAATTTAAGGCTTTTACAGTAATTTCGTAGGTTTTACCTTTCATGTATCCAATGCCTTGGGTTACGTTCCAAGTGAGCGTATTTCCGTTCAAGGTCGGGTTGCCTGTGGCTTCCACAAATTCAAAACCCGCAGGAATTACGTCAGTTACCGTAACGCCCTCCACGGCATTTCGAGGACCTAAGTTCGCCACATCAAGCGTATAAGTGAATACATCGCCTACTTTTACGAGGCTTGGTATTTTTTTGTCAATGCTCAAATCCACTTCGTTCGGAGCGGTGTAGGTGGTTGTCCAACTATAATTTCCGCAAGGCGTATTCATAAATAATTCTACGAAAGCCGCATATCTTCCCGAACCGTCATTGCTCATCGTTCCCCATTCGTCTGCGGGCGGATATGGAATTTCAAATGATTGGATGCCATTTCCCGAAATTTTGCCCGAACCTTCAATGGTTTTGGCTTGTCCGCTTTCATCGTATGGGAATGTCATGACCCAATGATAATCGACATCGTCTTGTGCGTTATCCAAATTGACCTCTACGGTATTTTTCCAATCTTCGGCGGGTCGATTATTGACATTCCACCAAAAATTGAACGTATTATTTGGTGAAGCCGCTTTATCATCTACCGCTACACCACAAGTGGGCTTAGGCGCATAAATGAGTTTGCCACTTTTATTACAAAAATATTGGTGATTATAAGCACCACCTGTCGCCGCCGTAACGCCCCAAAATGGGAAGTCTGTGCCTAACATCTTGGGCAAATCTTTTTCGATGCGGTACATCAAATCCGATTCGTTCAATACGCCATCGGCATCTTTATCCCAATAAACGGTAATGGTTTTTGCGCTTGCATTCCATTCCATACGCATTAATCGCTCTTTGCCGTCTTCCATATTCGGAACTTCGACCAACGGCAAATCAGGATTGCTGTCATGATTCAGAATGCCATTTTCCAAAAATGCCACGTGGTCAGCCGAGGGGTCTTGACGATTTCCGTTTTTCCATGTATCCAATTCGATACCTACCGAAGGAAGAACACCCGAAATGCCGTGTGCATCGCCATAGCCCAAGCCTTCGCCAAATCCGCCGTGTGCCGCATTGCCTCGAGGGTCATTGTGAATCGCCAAAACGATACCATCCGCACCGTTTCCGTCCCGAAGTCCCAAATAGAACGCAAATTCTAAGATTTGGTCTTTTCGCAAATCCAATCGGTCATACGAATATGCCCGACCGCTTTCATTATTTTTGGGTTGCGTCAATTCGATACAATCGCAAGGCTTGCCGTCTTTCAACAAAGGCTGTGCCTCGCCACCCATGTAATAATCGGCTGTAAACGGCTTTAAATTCGCTAAAGCTCCTGTTACGCTGACTTCCCGATACAAAACGTTGTTATCTGGCGTAGCATCGCCCGCATTCACAATGTTCACTTCCAGTCGATAACGATTTGCAATAATATCAGAAGGCACCTGCACACTCGCCGAAACTGACGCATTAGCACCCGCCGAAATTGAAGGCAAACTCAACGTACCGATTTCTCGTCGATAATTGTCATTTCGCTCATCAATACTAATGATAGTAAACTTTACCTGTGCATTCGCAACTTCCGTATTGCCCTCATTACCAACATTTAAACTTAGATTAGCGGTTGTTCCTTTGATTAAGGCGGTCGCTCCATCCACATCATTTAGCACCAAATCCGATTGTGCAAACAATGCGCCCGAAGACAAAAACACGCCCGTAACCAAACCAAAACACGCTTTACGACAGACTTCCCTTAGACCTTTGCCTAATTGATGCCATACGTAGATGTTTTTTTTCTCCATGATGATTGGTTTTGGATAAAAAAATTTAATGATTAATAAAATCTTAAAACAAATAAATAAAATTTGGCGTTATATTTGTAATGCATCCTAAAAGGAGTTTATTACAGAACTGCCTCATATACAGCCACTAAATAGACAGTTTTCCACATACAAAAGTACGAATTTTTGTGGTATATTAGCCAATAAAGTGTCCCCTTCAAAACCATTCGATAGGTAGCTTTAATTCCATTATTAAAAAAATAATTACGACATCAGTAAAAATTCTCTTTTCCATTACGAACATAAATAAGCCTATCCAAATCGTTGAACCACCAGATTAACGGTACAAACCCTTATATTTGAACCTTAAAACATTATTCTGACGAAGGTTTGCATTATTTTTATGGAATTTCAGTACAAAAATTACATCAATATCCCATGAACCAAAATATACTTTCTCAAAACGAATCCTATCTCAAAACCAGTTAAAATATTAGTGTATTTTATACAAAAACAAAAAAAGTTCCTAAAAACTAAAAAAAGATGGAAAAAAAATCGACATCCCTACAAACCGTCCCAAAACTCAAATGGGTCGAAACCATGAGCCGACTATTGGATGATGCCTTCGTTGTTCCAGGGACAAATATCCGATTCGGGATTGACCCAATCATCGGGCTGATTCCGGGAATTGGCGATGCGCTTACTTGGATTATTTCGGTTTTGATGGTCGCAGATATGGCACGACACGGCATCCCTAAAAACTTGGTTTACAAAATGTTATTGAATATTTTGATAGATTTTTTGGCGGGATTAATTCCTATCGTGGGCGATATTCTGGATGTTTCGATGAAATGCAACCGCAAAAATTGGGAATTATTCCAAAAATATTTTCAAAATCACGAACTTTCTTAGATTGTTCGGTTTGATTCATTTTTCGTTAAAATAATACGCAGATACTAAAATAAATCATTTAACTTTTTTAGGACGATGAAAACAAAACCCATTATTATTCCCGCCATTGATTTGATTGACGGAAAATGTGTCCGATTACTTCAGGGCGATTATGACAAAAAGACAACGTATCACGATGACCCCGTGCAGGTCGCCAAAAATTACGAAGCCATCGGCATCAAACGATTACATTTGGTCGATTTGGATGGCGCAAAGCAAAAAAAATTAGTAAATCATACGATTTTAGAAAAAATTGCCACACAAACTCATCTGGAAATTGATTTCGGAGGCGGTATCCGAACAGAGCAAGACGCACAAAAAGCCTTTGATTATGGTGCTTCACAAATTACTGTCGGCAGTCTTGCCGTCCGAAATCCTGACCTTTTTCTGAATTGGATAGCCCAATTTGGGACGGAAAAATTAATACTTGGAGCGGATGTTCGTGCCGAAAAAATTACCGTTGCAGGATGGCTCGAAACGACACAAGTATCTGTTTTTGAGTTTATTAGAAATTATATTGCTCAAGGAATCCAGCACGTACTCTGCACCGATGTCAGTCGGGATGGCATGATGGCAGGAACGGCGGAGGAACTCTACCGAGAAATTTTGAGCCAAATCCCTCAAACCAAATTAATTGCCAGCGGTGGCGTGAAGGATACCTCTGATTTAGAGCGACTTACAGAAATTGGTGTGCATGGAATTATCATTGGAAAGGCTCTTTACGAAAATACGATTTCACTGGATGACTTGAAGCCCTTTTTGTAATCAAACTCCAAATTTTGACTTTGACAAAGTTTTTGGCTTTGTCAAAGTTTGATGATTTCTACTCAAAAAGATTGTGGCTTGGTGGCTCAATTCCCAAATGCTGATAGGCTGATACTGTGGCAGTTCGCCCACGGGCAGTTCGTTTGATGAAGCCCTCTTTGATGAGAAACGGCTCATAAACTTCCTCAATCGTTTCCGCCTCTTCGCTTACTGCGGTGGCTATTGTTGAAATCCCGACGGGACCACCCCTAAATTTCTCGATAATTGTCCGTAAAATGCGGTTATCCATATCATCAAGCCCATTTTTATCCACGTCTAAGGCACGCAATGCCATTTCTGCTATTGACAAAGTAATCCTTCCATCTCCTTTAATTTCGGCAAAATCGCGGGTTCGGCGCAATAAATTATTGGCAATTCGAGGTGTTCCCCGACTCCTTCGAGCGATTTCATAAGCGGCATCCTCGTCCAAAGGTGTTTCCAAAATTGCCGAAGAACGTTTTATGATTTTTTTGAGTAATTCAGCATCATAATATTCCAAACGAGCATTAATTCCAAATCTGGCGCGAAGCGGAGAAGTCAAAAGTCCCGAACGCGTAGTCGCTCCGATAAGCGTAAAAGGCTCTAAACCAATCTGAACGGTGCGTGCGCTGGGTCCCGAATCCAGCATAATATCAATCCGATAATCTTCCATCGCCGAATACAAATATTCCTCGACAACTGGATTTAATCGGTGAATTTCATCAATAAATAATACATCAAATCGTTCTAAATTGGTCAATAAACCTGCCAAATCACCGGGCTTATCCAAGACTGGTCCCGAAGTTACTTTTAGGTTAGCTTTCAGTTCGTTCGCAATAATATGCGATAGCGTCGTTTTGCCCAGCCCCGGCGGTCCGTGCAACAAAACATGGTCGAGTGCCTCGCCTCGTTTTTGAGCCGCCTGCACGAAAACTTCCAGATTCTCAACCACTTTGTGCTGCCCCGTAAAATCCGAAAAAGACAACGGACGCAACGCTTTTTCGGTTTCTTGCTCGTCAGGACTCAAATCATTGACCTCGCCTGTTAAAAAATCTTGTCGCATAACTCCAATTTTTACGGTTTGAGTGGGATGTAATTTGTTTCGGGATTCGTCAAAAATACAATACTTCCTTAAATTTTTAATATTTTCGTTCAATTAATTTTAAAAGAAACCATACGAACCAAATTTCATCAAAAAATATGCGCTGCATTGGCTATTTATTAATGTATCTTCTTGTAAATCAAACGATTATCGCTCAATCGGATTCGCTTCAGGTCTTGGAAATTCCTGCCATCTATCCGACCGATAATTTTTTGCTTAATTCCTTAGGAAAAAACGGATTAATTTTGAGTAAACCCCTGAAATCAAGCGTTTTACAGCGCAAAAACGAATGGCAATTTTATAAGTTAAACACCAATTTTCAGTATCTTGATAGCATCACGATTGCCATTTCACCCAAGCTCTATTTGGTCGGCAAAACGCAATATCAACACACGATTTATTATTTGTTTTACAATTATAAACGAGAAGAAATACAAGTTTTAGAATTAAATTCGTTTGATTTTACCTACAAAATATACGAGTTATGGGGCATTAAAAACCTCTTGATTTCGGGATTTGTGGTGGTCGATGGGGCGTGTTATCTGACGGGAACATTGCGCCGAGTTCCAATGGTTTTATACTTTCATCTAAATCATAAACAACCCAGAATCAAGGCGTTATCAACTTCGATGACCCGAAAATCGCAGTTAGCTTCCCTGAATGTGGATGCAGAAAAAAATGAAATTTATCTGGCAATCATGCACCAAAAATACCGTCATTTTGCCCTGAAAATCAAGACGTTCGACCTGCAAACTGCCGAAATCAAGACCGAATACATGGTTTATGATGCTAAAGAACCAATTTTGTTGGATGCCAAACTCAAAATAGTTGGCGATACGCATTATTTTTCGGGGCTTTACAGCCAAACATTTCGCAACTTGCCTGAAGGTTTTTTTGTGGCAAAATTTCAGGAAGGAAAATCGAATTTTATGAAGTTTTATCGATATGCCGATTTGGAAAATTTCTTTCGTTATCTGCCTGATAAACAGGAAGATAAAATTAAAAAACAACGCCGAAACTACCAAAATTATGCACCCTCGATGCGGGCATTGATTCGCCGTCCGTTTTTGGTTCACGATACGATTTATGTTGTTGGTGAAGCCTATTATCCAATTTATCGACAGGATAATCCTTTAGACCAATTTAGTATGTGGCGCACGCCTGTTCGGGCGGGTTCGATTTCCGAAGGATTTGTTTATACGCATGGATTTATGGTGGCTTTAGACCAAAATGGCAACAAAATTTGGGATAATTCTATCAAATATAACTATCTGAAAAACAATAGTTTAGCTACTATTTCGGCATTCAAAAAACGAAAAAATAAATGGTTCTTTTATTATGGACAAGCCTCGAAATTTTATGCCTCCGAATTTGAAAAAAACGAAACGCCAATCAATTTTGATATTCAGAGAATGCCCGTAAAATATGCTGATGATAAGATTCGTAAATCGTTTCGGGAATCGGTCTTTAATTGGTATGAAGATTATTTTTTGGCAACGGGCTATCGGCAGGTCAAAAACTCCGAAAATGAGAACGATAAAAGTAAGCGAGATGTATTTTATTTGGCAAAATTTAAATTTTAATAACCTGCAAATCAGTATATTATGTATAAAATAAGCATATTTATTTTAGTTCTTTTGATACATCTTGAGTCAGTGGCACAAACCGATTTTAATACCAAAAATCAGACCTTTGACACCACATTTCGTACCATCAAAATTCATCCGCTCGGCACAACTCCTGAGGCTCAAATTCAGTCAGAAATTGCAAATATACACCATCAAAATTTGATTTTAACGTTTGATAAATTGGGCGATGATGTGGGAAATTATGCCGTCAAAATTTATAATTGTCGTGCCGATTGGACAATTTCAGATTTGAATGCCAACGAATATTTGGATGAATACAACGAATTTTATATTACTGAATTTGAATCATCATTCAATACAAAAATCAATTTTATCCATTTTCGATTTCCGATTCCTACACTCAAAATGGCAGGAAATTATGTCCTGAAAGTTTATGAAAATGGATACGAAGATGAGGTTATTTTTATAAAACGATTTTGTATTTATGCTCCTTTGATGGGTACGGGCGGACAGTCGGAAAGGCTTACGGGAGGCTCAATATCCGTTCATAATCAGGAGATTACCTTCTCGGTTAATTATGCAAATCTTGATGTTTTGAATCCCGAAGAACAAATCAAAGTTACGATTCGGCAAAATGGACGATGGGATAAATCCATCGAAAATTTAAAGCCCACTTTTATAAAAGTAGCTCAAAAAGTTTTAGATTATAATTATTTTAATACAGAAAATGTTTTTCGAGGGGGCAACGAATTTCGGATGTTTGATTTGACCAGTTTACGGCAAAATACACTCAATGTTCGGCAAGTGATTTGGGGCAATACTAAAAATTCGGCGATTTTGATGCCCGAAAAATCCCGTCAAGGCAAGGTGCGACATGATATTTTTGACGACATGAATGGACGTTATTATGTTCAAAATCAGGATAATGCACAAGATTCACACACGGAATCGGATTATGTCGAAGTGAATTTTTCGCTTCAAAGCCCCCAAGTATCGGGGCGAGTTTTGGTCATGGGCGAATTTACAAACTGGGAATTAAATCCTCGTTATGAACTGATTTACAATGCGTTACAAGGCTCATATCAAGCTACTTTTCGGCTCAAACAAGGGTACTATAATTACATTTATGCGCTGGTTTCGAGCGATTATTACACCGCAGACGAAGAGTATTTTGAAGGCAGTCATTTCAATACCGAAAATGACTACGAGATTTTTGTGTATTTCCGACCTTTGGGCGCACGAACCGATATTTTGGCGGGCTATAAAAAAATCAAATAAAGGACGAAGTCTGAATCAGTACTTCATCAACTTCGTTCCGCCTCATACTTCAATATTTCAAGATTATACTTGACTTTTCAAAGTTAGACTAATTTTTTCATGGTTTTTGGTAGGGTTTACTCAAAAAAATCTATTTGTTAAAATCAGACTTTTTTGATTATCTTTAAAACTTAAAAAAGTACAATTAAACAAGCTAAAAACTATGAAAAAGTACGCATTGCCCTTTGTATTATTGCTGTATTTATTGTGTAATTTGAACCTTCATGCCCAGACCGAAAGGGAGTATGAATTTATCGTAAGTTCCTTAAAATCAATGGCGAAGCATTATAATTCGACCTTAGCGCAGGAAGTAAAAGCGAAATATTCGGATACCGAAAATTACCTGAAAACCGAATTCAAAAAAGCGAAAAAATATCACGGACCATACCCAAACGAAAAGTTATATCAGGCATATCTCAAACTGAAAGAATTGCATTTTGCCGTTACGAACTGCCCAAAAATAGCCCTCAAAACGCCCAAATTTTCAGAAAGAAAATATGCCAAATATCGTATCCGAGCTGCGGAAGAACAATATCTGGTCGGCACAAAATGGCTTCGCAAAAAAGACCGCGAAAGTGCAAAACAAGCACTTTATCACTTCAGGAAAGCCGAAAAATTAAAGCAAAATTTTCGGGATACGCCCCAGAAAATACGGCAGGCTTGGAATTTGGCTTCGTATCAGGTGGTCATCAAAACGGATTTTTCGCCTTTAGCCAGCCAAAATCTGGACGTGGCAGATTTTTCAGAAAAATTACTACAATACTTTGAAAATCAGGAGTTTGGACAGCCCATTCGTTTTGTATTAGCCAAAGATATGGTTTCCGAAGGTAACCAAAAACCAGACCATGTACTGTCCCTTAAATTCAATTATTTTGCTGTCGGACAGACCTACTTGAAAGCGGAAAAAGAACAGATTTCTGTCCGAACTAATTATTATACTTACAAAAAACGCATCAAAGCCAGAGGCAGTTTTATCCTCAAAATTGTGGCATACGACACCGATAAAGAGCTTGTTAATCAGCCACTTACCGAACAATATACGTGGCTTTCCGAGTGGGGTATTTGCAAAGGCGAGAAGTCAGAATTATCAAAAGTTCAACAAATAAACTGTGAGCTTACAGAACCAAAAAATCCTTCGGATAAAGTTTTATTTGAGGAATTTTGTCGGGCAGCTTACCAAAAAATTACCCAAAATGTGAGCGAATTTTATCAAGAAGACCAAGAGGTAAACTAAAAGAATTTTTTTTCTACAAATCAAGAATTAGCCCACAAATTTATTTGGGTTTTGTGGGCTAAAGGAATGTTATATTTGCTCAAAAATTCGTTTGAAAGAAACTTCCTTGTTTATTTCCTCACGGAGCGATGCTATGGGCAATCGTTTCTGTTCGGTTGTATCTCGATACCGCATCGTAACGGTTTCGTCTTCAAGGGTTTGATGGTCAATCACGATACAAAATGGCGTTCCGATAAGGTCTTGTCGGGTATATCGTTTTCCGATGGCAGCTTTTTCTTCATAAATGATTTTGAAATCAAATTTCAAATCCGCATAAATTTTTTGTGCCACTTCGGGCAAGCCATCTTTTCGGACAAGTGGCAAAATTGCCGCCTTGATGGGTGCAATAGCAGGATGAAATTTAAGAAAAGTACGTGTTTTTTGTTTTTCGCCTTCTCCAACGATTTCCTCTGTGTATGCATTACAAAGTGTCATCAAAAATAATCGGTCAGCCCCGATAGAGGTTTCAATCACGTAAGGAATATAATTTTGTTTAATTTCTTCATCAAAATATTGCAATTTCTTGCCTGATAATTTTTGGTGTTCGCTTAGGTCAAAATCGGTGCGTGAATGGATGCCCTCAACCTCCTTATAACCGAACGGAAATTCAAATTCAATATCAGCAGCGGCATCGGCATAATGGGCTAATTTTTCGTGGTCATGGAAGCGTAATTTTTCGGCTGGAATGAGTGCCTTGTGCCATTTCATGCGAGTTTCTCGCCATATTTTGTACCATGTTTCCTGCTCACCGGGTCGGATAAAAAATTGCATTTCCATTTGTTCAAATTCCCGCATTCGGAAAATAAATTGCCGTGCAACTATCTCATTACGAAAGGCTTTGCCAATTTGGGCAATGCCAAACGGGATTTTCATTCGTCCTGTTTTTTGGACATTTAGGAAATTGACAAAAATTCCTTGCGCCGTTTCGGGTCTTAAATAAATTTTATCCGCATCCTCAGCAACCGAACCAACTTGAGTGGAAAACATGAGATTAAACTGACGGACTTCCGTCCAGTTTGCTGTTCCAGAAACAGGGCAACAAATGTTTTCTTCGAGGATTAATTCTCGCACTTCATCCAGTTTTTCTTCGCCCAATAATTTGCCTGCTTTTTGTAAAAGATTCTTGGATTTATCCAATTCTCCAGCGTTTTCGTATTCGGCGGCTTTCTCTTCGAGCAGTACATCGGCTCGGTATCGTTTTTTGGAATCTTTGTTATCAATCATCGGGTCGTTAAAACTATCAATGTGTCCCGAAGCCTTCCAAGTGAGGGGGTGCATAAAAATTGCGGCATCGACACCGACAATATTTTGATGAAGCAAAGTCATTGATTTCCACCACAATAGCTTCAAATTATTTTTCAGTTCCACGCCATTCTGTCCGTAATCATACACGGCTTGTAGTCCGTCATATATTTCGCTCGAAGGGAAAACAAATCCATATTCTTTGGCGTGTGCAATGATTTTTTGAAACGTATTGGTTTCTTGTGCGTCTGTTTTTGCCATTTTTTTTTATATAATTCTGATTCAAAAATTAGAGCAAAGATATTCTTTTTTCGGGCTTAGACATCGAATGAACCATACACTAAACTCGAAATTGTGGCAAAGATATTGTTTTTACGTCTAAAATGAATTTGCTTGCGTGTTGTTTTTGGCGGTAAATTTGTTTTCATTAGGAATTTATTGCATTTTTAGTGTGTTTTAACTTCATAACCTAAATTATTAGCATATTTGAATAGCATCCATGAGATATGCTATTCGATTGTATATCCCTGATAATTAAATAGTTATAACGTTAAAATACGCATACTTTTATTCATTTGATATTGCTTAGACATTCATTATAATTAATTTATTTTACCATTTATTTTATCATGCAAATTCAATTTGATAAATTCAACGCCTTAACTATGGGCGATAAGGATTTTGGGCAAGAGTTGGCGGGAGCGTATGCCGAACAATTTGAAGAATATATTACCGAATTGGAGGCGTGTTTTGAGCAAGCTGATGCCGAACGGATTTCGTTCTTGAATCATAAAATTAAATCTGCTATCGTAACCTTACAAATGAATGAAACACGAGCCAAACAACTCAAATTGGCGGAGGCAACGCAAAAAAATCACGAATCCGAACGCCTCAATCTGCTCCGAGAGCTACAAGAAGACAGCCGACAGGCGATTGCCGAACTGCATCAATACGCTGAAAGCCTCTCTAAATGAACTTCTTAGGACATATTTTTTTATCGTTCGATAATCAGCCTTTGATGTTGGGCAATTTTATCGGGGATTTTGTCAGGGGCAAAGCCTACCAAAATTATCCAACGGATATTCGGGAAGGTATCCTGTTGCATCGCCAAATTGACCAATTCACCGACCAGCATCCTGCGGTTAGAAAATGCGTGCAAACCTTACGTCCTCAATTTGGGAAATATGCTTCGATTATTCCTGATATTTTTTTCGATTATTTTTTGGTCAGAAACTGGACAAATTTTTCGGAGGATAACTTTTCCGAGTTTTGCACGAAAACTTATGCGTATCTACTTCAAAATCAGCATTTTATGCCTCCAAAAGTACAACTATTTTTGCCCTACATGGTTTCACAAAATTGGCTTCTGAATTATGGAAAAATATGGGGCGTTCGCAAATCCTTAGAAGGACTCGGAAAACGGGCAAAATATACCCAAAACTTACCCGAAGCCGTGCATCAACTTGCCCGAAATGAGGCATTTTATCAAGCACAATTTTATAAATTTATGCCCGAAATAATCACTTTTGTCTTAAACAGGACGTAAGTTTGTAATTGATAAAAATGCAATTTTTAGCCACATTTATTTTTTAGTCATTTTATGCCTGTTTTTGAACTTGATACACAAGATATTCGATTTCCACCCCCAGAATTAGCCGATAAATCGGGATTACTGGCGATTGGTGGCGATTTAAGTCCCGAACGTGTGTTAGCGTCCTATTATTATGGTGTGTTTCATTGGTTTAATGAAGATGACCCCATTTTGTGGTGGTCGCCTGACCCTCGATTAGTTTTATTTCCTGACCGCCTGAAAATCTCCAAAAGTATGCGGTCGGTTTTGCGGAGCAATCGTTTTCAGGTAACCTATAATTGTGCTTTCAAAAAGGTCATTTCGTCTTGCATGAAAACGCCACGCCCCAAACAGCAAAGCGATGGCTCCTGGATTTCGGAGCAAATTGTGGATGTATATTGTCATCTACACGAAAAAGGCTATGCACATTCGGTCGAAGTTTGGCAACAAGGAAATCTGGTTGGGGGGCTGTATGGCGTGATTTTGGGTAAATGTTTTTTTGGCGAATCCATGTTTGCCAAAGTCAGCAATGCTTCCAAAGTTGCATTGATAACGATGGTGCATAATCTGAAAAAACATGACTGCCAACTCATTGATTGTCAGATAGAATCGGCACATTTATTGCGTTTGGGGGCAGAAAATATGAGCCGACAAGACTTCTTGAAAATTTTGGATACGAATTTCGATGCGCCTCACATGAATTTAGCTCCTGATTTTGAGGCAAAAATAGTTTAACTTATTTTCCAAACTTGGATACAAAGAATTGATTTTCAGTCTATTATGTTATTTTAACGTCCCAGAATTTCATTTATTTAATAAAAAAATGGCGTATCAAAGTTTAGCGCATCAAAGTTCGTATTTTATCTCGCCATTGTTTTGGGCGCAAGCCAATAAGATATATCGAAATGAATATAAATCCTGCGCCCTGAACTATTAACATCCGTAAGTTCATCCATGTCCCCCAGTTCATGTAATAACGAGCATAACTTTCATCAAAATTATGAATAAAATCACCAATCGGATACCATATTTTTGAAATTATTACATTTAAGAAAAATAACACCCAATAATGCCCTGTTTTTAGCTGGAAGTCCTTGATTATCAGAATGGAATATAAAAGTACGAACGGAGCAAGTGCCGTACCGATACGACTTTGTGGATTCAGGATAGAATTGGCATAGCTTACCACAAAAATAATTAAAATTGCCATACCGCCCTGTTTTCGCACTTTTTGGGAAAAGGCATGAAAATATATGCCGACTATCAAAAAACCCAAACCAAAAAATGTGATATGCGCCACGTAAAATTCCAATGGTTTATGAAAGGCGTAAGTATTATATATAAATTGCACAAAAACTAAGAATGGATTAGAGGTTGAATTGGTGAGTATATTGGTCATTGCGCCACTCGTAACTTCTTGGGTTTGAGGGGAAAACAGCAAATTACTTAGTTTTACTGCGCCTAACAACATGATGCAATATAGTAGCCCAGAAAGTATTTTTTTTGGTGAAATTGACTTGAATGTTTCGATAAAATGAATATTGCGTACTAATATTCGGAAATAAAAAAGTGTAAAAAAAAATGCTAAAATTACACTGACATAAAAATACTTCATATTGACAGGGGATTGTCCAAAAACACCAACAAGCCCACGACTAAAAACGGTTTCTATATCGCCTGATTTTTGGGCAACTTGCCAGTCATTCCAGAACCCGAAACCAAAAATAAATCCCACTAAAAACACGACCAAAGTATTCCAAATCCACGCCTTATTTGTGGTTTTGATAATCGGATTATCCACAGGAAATAGAAGCATCAAATAGGCATAAATCGTGATGGGTTGCCAGACCAAAGCACCCAAAAATCCTGTCAAAATAATTCCGACATGAAAGCGATAGAAAAAGAATGCTAACTGTATGATTATCAGACAATAAGCAATCATATCGGTATTGATTGGATTATAAAAATTATTTTTAAGAAAGGCAAAATTGCCAAACATTAATGCCAATCCCAACCACTTATCCGCTTCCCGAAATGCGAACTTTTTGGCAATAAAATGCCATGCCAAAACTGCCAATAATGCCCAGATTAAATTGTGATATTCAAAAGTGCGAACAATGCCTGTGGGTTCGAGTGGTTTATCCAAAGCACGCATACTGTAATGCACCAACATACTGGCTAAAAATCGGTTATTTTTTTCGGTTAATGGGATAGTATCCGAAGTCAATAAATGCACTTTATTGAGCATTCCATTGTCCCAAAGACTGTCAAAATGTTGCACATAAAAGGCATACGTTACACCATCCCAACCTCGTCCGTTACGCAATCCTACCTTTTCGCCAACATGAATTTGTACGAAACCATAAATTAGCATTATAAGTAAGGATAATCGAAGAAATCCAATTTTTTGATATAGGTTTTGAAGATTCATCACGTAATTAATATTAAATATTGAGCAATTTGATAATCAAAAATACGAAAAATTGTATCACGTCAGATTTTATACAATTTATTCATTTTTCATGTCTTTTATTGGCGATTCTATTTCTTCTATTTTTTGTTTTTTTCGGAGCGGAATCCGATAAAAAATATGATAACTCAGGGAAGGTTTGGCAGTCAGTTCGGTTGTTCCAAAGCCGGGTATTTCATTGACGGTCAGTTTTTTATGTTGATTTTGTACCGACATCAAGACTTTGTATCGAAAGGTATAACCCATTTGAAAATTGCGCCAGACTGTCGCCCGTAATCCCGTTACCAATTCGAGCCAGTTGGCGGTATAGTTCCCGTAAGAAATTCGATTAGAAAATCGAAATTGTGTTAAATCGCCGTCTTCATCCCTCAAATCATACCAGTTCCAAGGGATATTTTGCACCAGCGTTCTGATTTTGTGTCGCCCTGTGGCTTGTCCAAATCGAAGCCCCAAAAAGATGGCATCTTCCGAAAAATTTTGTTTCATATGCTTTAGGATGTTATAATCTAAGCCTGCACGGAAATAAATGCCATTGTTTTCGTATTCATAGCCATTAAATGGGACGTTTGTAAGTCGCAAAGCACTCCAATAGCCGCCGCCGCCCATCAAACAAAGGGCATTATCGAACCATGTGAGGTCGGCAGTCCCTTCTAATTTTCGGGTATTGGCATAAAAAGAGCTAATGGTATCCGCCAAAAGTCCCTGCAAGGCATACGTTCCCTCGATACCAAATCGGAAGGCATCCAGCGTCAGTTTAAGATTTTGGCGTTTCTCTTTTCGTTGTAATCGGCGCAACTTTTTTGCCAGCCGAATGCTGTCTTTGTCGATGTGATTTTGCGCCTGTATTTGCGTAGAAAATACGATAAAAAACGCCATCAAAAACCAGCCTAAAAATTCTTTTTTGAGTTTCATAATTGGGATGTTTTTGAGGCTACTGCGCCAAGTATATTTCGATATTATTATCATCATTAATTTCCAAATGAGGTTTTATCACAAAAATCGAATCTACGGGAAATGTATTTTTGATAATTATCAGATTATCAATGCGTTGGTCGAATCCACAATCGGGCGTTACCACAGCAATTTGGCGTTGATAACTGACGGCTAAGGTGTCTTTTCGGGCTGCCCAATGAAAGATAAATTCGGAGGAATCACGGGCGGGATTCAAGACCAATTTGAAAGAATTTTGGGTCAAGATTTCCGCATCCGTATTGGGTAAATATTTGCCCTGTTCGTCCACCTGATTTAAGAAAAAAACATCGCCACCAACAGAGGTTTTGATGGAGTCAAAAGCAACCTTGACCTCTGCGCCGTTCGTGAAAAATTTGATGGCAACTTCCGATGAATTTTTGCTGGTAAAAATGCAATCCTCGCACGCCCAAAACCACAGGCAAATACCTACTAAAAAAATATTTTTCATAAATACAGTTTCGATTCTTGATTCAGTTTCTGAATGATATGGAGCGACAAAATTATTTAATTTTTGTGTGTCCACTTGATTTTGAATGAATTTAGGGTGATTAAATTTTGTTAAATCAAAGAATAAATCTCTTTCGGATTTTTTTGTAAGGATTTTTTTCGGGGTTTAGAAAATTTTTGATTCAAACTTTTCATTTATATTTACACCGATTTGGGCAGTTTTGCCCTATCTCAAACGACCAAAACCAAAGCTAAAAATATCGCAATTTATGTTTAATCAATTTGAAGCCTTTGTCATTCAAGCAGGCGAGCGAGTCCTTGACTATATCAAGTGGATAGGCTATCTGAACTCTGTGATTGCTGTTATTTTGCTGATTTATCAATATGGTTTTTTCCTTACGCCAGAAGAAAGTGCTGCTATTTTTCGGAAGGTTGATATTCAATTTATTGTTTATATTCTGATATTTATTGCCCATGTATCTTTTACGCCTAATCGTGGTGTTTTTATGCGTGGACATTGGTTTCAGGTCGCATTATATGGCACCATGATTTTGCATGGACTGATTAATTATTTGTTCGGAGTACAATTAATGTACGAACTATGCGTCTGGATGAATTTTGAGAATCCGACCGAATCCAACCAAGATTTCATGAGTATTTATCTGGTTTTGATGGTAGGCATGGTCGTTACGGAAGCCTCCACCAAAATTTCAGAATTGCAGATTAAACCCGCCACGACCTTTATTTTTAGCTTTATATTATTAATTTTGATAGGAACTGGGCTTTTGATGCTCCCCGAAATGACGACCCAAGAAGGAAGCATGAATTTTTTGGATGCGCTTTTCACTTCGGCGAGTGCCTCTTGCGTAACGGGGTTGGCAGTCGTAGATACGGGAACTTTTTTTACGATGAAAGGGCATTTAGTGATTTTATTCCTGATTCAATTAGGTGGATTAGGAATCATCTCTTTTGCTACTTTTTTTGCTACTTTTTTGGCAAAAGGCGTGAGTATCAAACATCAATCTATTATCCAAGATTTTTTGAGTAGCGAATCCCTTTCGGATGCCAAAGGATTGCTTCGACAAATTATTTTCTTGACCTTATTAATCGAGTCTTTGGGATTTATTGCCATTTATTTTGCGTGGGATGACGATTTGGGCGACCCCGATAAATTTGCGACCACAGGCGACCGCATTTTTTACTCCTTATTTCATTCAGTATCAGCGTTTTGTAATGCGGGCTTTAGTCTTTTTACTGACGGACTTTATAATAATGATACCGATAAACAAATCCGAAAAATGTATTTGTTACATTTCGTGGTAACGATTTTGGTCATTTTTGGAAGCATGGGATTTTCGACCATTACGGATGCTTTTTCGCCCAAATTAATTCGGGAACGCTGGAAACATCCTTGGAAAAGATGGAAAATTGGGACAAAAATCTCGATTCGTTATTCAATGATTTTGTTGCTGGTCGGGACGGTAGGATACATGGTGTTGGAGTTCGATAAATTAACCGACCGAACGATAGTCGAAGCCTTGATTACGGCATTTTTTCAGTCCACCGTAACTCGGACGGCAGGCTTTAATACGATGGATTTTGGGGCAATGAAGGATGCCACCATTATCATGACGCTTTTTCTGATGTTTATTGGCGGAAGTCCCGGCTCAACGGCTGGCGGGCTGAAAGTCAATACGTTTGTTTTGGTCGCTTTGTCTTCGTATGGCAGTATTCGGGGACAAAAAAATATTACTATCGGCAAACGAAGCATTCCCGCTGATTTGGTCAGTAAAGCATTTTCGATTCTGATGTTTTCGGTAACTTATAATACGATGGCGGTGTTTTTGCTCTCGCTCACCGAATCGGATAAAGATATTTTGATGCTGGTCTTCGAGCAGATTTCGGCATTTGCGACAGTCGGACTTTCGATGGGCGTTACGGGAGAGTTATCCACTTTAGGCAAAATTATTATCATCTGTTCGATGTTTGTCGGGCGAGTGGGGACGCTCACGCTGGCATTGGCATTGAGCAAAAGTGTGAAAACAAATTCGTTTAAATATCCTGATGCACATTTTATGGTCGGATAATACAGAGCCGCCAAGTTTTCAAAACTTGGCAGCTCTTGAGATTTGGTCTATAAATGAACTTAGTTTGAAGGTTTCCAACGATAACTTCCTTTGGTATCAATATAACAAACGGTGTAGTCATCTGCGGTCATGACGCGCGCCAAACCATCCCGAAAACTATCGCCTTGTGCAAATTGAGGTTTGATGACTTCTTGTCCTGATTTATTGATATAACCGTATTTTTTACCCACTTTGACCACTGCCAATCCGTCCGAAAACCC
>CAZNYR010000029.1:37831-38090 GCA_964577275.1 uncultured Cytophagales bacterium
CCGCCACAATAATCAAAATGCGGGGAAATGACCATTTTGCCAGACGTATCAATATAACCCCATTTTCCGCCTTGCTTGACGGCGGCTAATCCTTCAGAAAAATCCGCTACGCCTTCGTAAGTTCCTAATGAACGTTTACCTTGTTTATTAATAAAATATCTACCGACTACGGCGTATCCATCATTAAACGTGGAGGCTTCCGAAAATTGAGGCTGAATAACGATTTGACCTTTGGTATTGATATAGCCATATTTATAGC
>CAZNYR010000029.1:38100-40119 GCA_964577275.1 uncultured Cytophagales bacterium
CACTTGCGTAGGTTCGCCAAACATCGCCAGCCCCTCGGAAAAGGTGGAAACATACTGAAATTTGGGTGGAATCACGATTTGTCCACTTTTATTAATGAATCCCCATAAGTTTCCTTTTTTGACGGCAGCCATACCCGAAAAGAACCGCCATGCTTCATCGAATTGAGGCTGAATTACCATTTTGCCAAGCGTATTAATATACCCGTATTTGGCACCAGATTTGACCAGTGCCAAGCCCTCCGAGAAATCGTAGGCATCGGCGTATTGGACAGGAACAACCTCCTTGCCATCGCCATCAAGAAAACCATATTTCCCGCCTATCTTGACTTTGGCAAAGCCATTGGTAAATTTCCAAGCATTATCATATTTTGGGCGCACTTTTAAGACTCCATTTTTATAGATATAGCCATATTTTCCATCCTTCTTGATGAGAAATAAGGCGTTTTTGGATTGCTCTGGCTTCAAAATAAATGCCGTCAGGGTGGTTACGGCAAAAAAAGCAACTGCCATGGCTACTGAATGAATGGATTTGAGTTTCATGCGAATCGAATTTTTTTAAGGTTTTGACTTTTATTTTAATGGATTTCGGCAATGCACTCAAAACATTCCTTCGCCTTAGAAAGTTCGGCACAACACCACAAATCCTGTTTTATTGTCCTGAAGTAACGGACTTTATCACGTTTATTTTTGTAAAATTGTTCATGACGGTATGAATCGCCAACGTAACATTTTTTTTCATATCGTCCAAATTCTATGCAATGCCCAGATTTTACTTTGGGTTCGATAAATCCGCAATTTTGATTTTTATTAATGCCCAAAGTGCGTTTACTTCCGTCTGACTGACGTGCATCTGCCCAAAAACAGCCCGAATTGCATAGTTGTCCTTGAGTTTGGTATGCGATAAAAAAACCTTGCCTGTGGCGTTGAGGCTTTGCATCAGTTCTGAATTGAGGGCTTCCAACACCGCCTCATCCGAAATATCGGCAGGCTTGTATCGAAAGCAAACCAAATTCATAGTTACGGGAGCTAAGATTTCAAATCTTCCGTCATCTTGTAGGGTTTTTTGGAAATTTGAGGCTAATTCCTGATGTCGCCGAAGCATTTTTTGTAAGCCTTCCACGCCATAAGTCCGAATCACGAACCATAATTTTAAGGCTCGGAATCGTCTGCCCAACGGCACGCCCCAATCTCGATAATTCGTTACGCCTGCATCTGTTTCCGTCTTTAAATATTCGGGCATCACCGCAAATGTCCGAATCAAAGTTTCTTTATCCTTGACAAAATAGGCGGTGCAATCGAAATTTACACCCATCCATTTGTGCGGATTAAACACAAAACTATCTGCCAGTTCTGCGCCTTGTATCCAATGCCTTAATTCGGGCAAAATCAGAGCCGTACCCGCATAAGCGGCATCAACATGAAACCAAATATTGTATTTCTGACAGATTTCGCCGATGCGTTGGATGGGGTCAATGGCGGTCGAACTGGTCGTGCCAATCGTCCCTACTACACAACAAGGCACATGATTGGGATGCGCTAAATCGGCTTGAATGGCTTTTTCGAGGTCTTCGGCAATCAGGGCGTGTGTGGCATCGGTTTTGATTTTTCGTAAATTCTGAATCCCAAATCCCGCAATTTTGACGGCTTTATCCATCGAAGAATGGGTCTCTTCCGAGCAATAACAAATGTATTTTTTGCCATCAAAACCCGTTTCATTTATCTGAAAATCAGATACTTGCTCTCGTGCCGTGAGCAAAGCACAGAGTGTGGCAGTCGAAGCCGTATCCTGAATCACGCCACGCCACATTTGAGGCAATCCGCACAGTTGCAAAAGCCATTCCATCATGCGCTCCTCGCACTCGGTGGCAGCGGGCGAAGTTTGCCAAATCATACATTGTGCGCCCACAGTGGCGGTCAGCATTTCGGCAAGTACTGAAGGCGGACTCGAATTGGCTGGAAAATAACCAAAAAACGAAGGATTTTGCCAATGCGTCATATTAGGCAAGATAATCTGCTGAT
>CAZNYR010000030.1:0-6063 GCA_964577275.1 uncultured Cytophagales bacterium
TTTGTTCGCCATAGCCTTTGGCTTCAAGTCGGTTGCCATCAATGCCTTTCATCATCAAATATTTGACGGCATCTTGCGCCCTTAACAAAGATAACATTTGATTGTATTTTGCCTCGCCCCGCGAATCGGTATGTGCGCTTAGTTCGGCTTTGACCGTAGGATTAGCTTTCATAAATACGGCAATTTTATCGAGCTGTTCGGCAACTTGCTCGTTTACGTCCCATTCCTTGACCCCATAATTAATGCGGAACGAACGCATACTATTGAGTGTCAAAGGCATGATAAAAAATTCGTGCAAAGGGTCAGAAATCGTATTTTTGGGCAATTTATTGGCTTGTAATTTGATGCAATCCGCCGAAAACAGTACCTCATCTTTTTCCCATGCGGTGCGTATCAGATAGGTATGATTATCCTTCAAATAAAGCCGAAAATCACCTTCGGTATCCGTAATGGTTTGATGAATCAGTTGTCCTTCGGTATCATAAACCGTGATTGGAATGCCGTACAATGCGCCATCCGATTGTCCGACATGAACCCTTCCCAGAAAATTAAATTTCATATCATCGGGCATGATTCCAATCGCCCCGTTATCCGCATATAAACTTGAGGCTGAGTCGATTAGGTTTTGTTCTGGCGTAAAAATTTCGTCCACAAATTCGGTATCTAATACCGCATTTTTATTCGACATTTTTAGTACGAGATGAATTTCGTTGGTCAAAATACGATTTGGTTCATCAGGATTAACGGCTCGTTCTTTATAGGGTTTGATTTCTCGTTCTTGCGGATGATACCCGTCTTTTGTTGCCTCCACCAAATAGGGCGTTTCGAGTGCCACCTCAAATTGAAAATTGCCTAAAGAATCCGTAACATCGGTTTGGGGTTCGTTTGTATGTTTATTAATAATTCTGACCGCCACATTTTTAAGGGGCTTGGGGGGGGTTGTTCCCGTCAAATTTTCTTCGAGAATTCTGCCCGCAATTTTCAAAAACCTTCCTGATTCGGGCAATTTAAGCAACCTGACAGCATAAATGTCATCATCGCCTTGCCCTCCCGCCCGATTGGAAGTGAAAAGTGCTTCATGCCCCGAAGAATCGACAGCAAAGGCAAAATCGTCATAATTGGTGCAAATCGGGAAGCCCATATTATCAGGCGGTGTCCAGCCGTCATCCAAGAGTCGAGTGTATAGAATTTCGAGTCCGCCCAATCCGCCGTGTCCATCCGAAGAAAAATATAATTTTGGATTTTCGCCTGCTTTTTCAAACAAAAAAGGGAAAACCTCTTTGCCTGCCGTATTGATAGGTGCGCCCAAATTTCGGGGCGCAGTCCATGTGTTATCTGCCTGTAAATGAGATACATAAATATCGGATGCGCCTTTGCCGTTGGGCATATCCGAAGCAAAATAAAGCGTTTTTCCATCCCGTGAAATGGCGGGATGTGCCAACGAATATTCATGGCTATTATGTTGGAAAGGCTTGATATTCACCCAGTTACCTTCGGTATCTTGTTCGGCAAAATACAAACCCAGATGCAATAATCCTGTTTTGCCCCGTTTGCCTTTTCGTCCTTCGGCGTTGTTTTGTGTAAATATCATTTTGGAATCATTGGCATAAAAAACAGCAGGACCTTGATTGAACTGCGAGCGGATATTTTTGTGTAATTTTTGGACTTTATCAGTTTCAAATTTATCCTCGCTATTGATTTTTTCAATGATTTCAGAACTATAGAGCTTAAAAATATGGTTGCCTGTCGAACGATTAATATGTTTGATGGGCGTAAAATCATCTCTGGAAGAAACAAAAACCACTTTATTCCGATAATATGTAGGCGCAAAATCAGACTCCTCGGAATTGAGCGAAGCCATCGGATGAAGGACATAAAAATCCTTTTTTTGATAAAAATAACTCGAATCTGACTGATAATTTATCGTGTAAGAATCTGCAATTTGTGCATATTTTTTGAAATAAACGGAGGCTACCTCATAGTTCCGCAACTGACTAAGAGCCTGTGCATAATACAAACAATGGCGGGGGTCTTCTAAGCGAACGGTATCCATCACTTGCCCGTACCATTGAACAGATTTTTGTGGTTCTTTGAGCAAAAAATAACATTTACCGATGCGTAATTTAATTTCGAGGGTTTCTTTCTTCTGGACGATTTTTTCATACATTTTAACGGCTTCGCCGTAATTTTTTTCCCGAAATAATTTATCGGCTTGTTCGGTATTTTTCCATTTATCTGTCAATAAGCTACCGCCCGAAGTTTCGCCACTATTTTGGGCAGTTGCTTTGGGTAATAAAGAAAGTAAATAAATACTGAATAAGATATATCGGATACTGTTCATCATACTCCAAAAGTGCATTTATCGTGCCGTAACCAAATAAATCTGTGAAAAGACCTATCTTTAAACACCAGAAAGGAAAACAATATTCCCTTCGATTTTTTTTTATCTTTTACAAACCTAATTTCTAAAATTATTTGGTTTAAAAATGATTCTATAATTTATTTTTACGTTTATATTTCGATTTTATTACTTTCTAAATCATTCTTGTTTATTCAAAAATAAATATAAATTTATAAACTTATATTCATTAAAATATTAAGTTGAAATAAAATATGAGAAGGTTTCATATAAACAGCATACAAGCATGAAAACTTGATAAATCAATAGTTTTAGAATAAAGATTTTCTGAATTGTGTTTAGTTTTTACGGGATTGGTAAATGGATTAACTTTTAATATGATTGTAAACCGCAAATTAAAATAAATTTGGCTCAACCACCTTTGTTTTGAAGAATGACAGGCGATAATTCACGCTAAATTCATGCGAACCCACCGTAAAATTATTCAAGTCCGAGAAGGTATAAGCATCATAAGCATACGCCAACTGGAGCTGTGGCGTGAGTTGTAATTGTGCCAATAAATTGACCGAATCTTTGGAACGATACGAAGCCCCCAGCCAAATTCTATTTTTTAATAAAATGTTCATATTCAGGTCATAACGGGCAATCATTCCTTTCTGGAATCGGACTAAAAAATTCGGTTTTATTTTCAGGAAATGATTGATTTTCAGGACATAACCCGCATTCAAAAGCATATTTTGTACCGCATCATCTACGGCAACATCTGCTCCCAGCCCGAAGGTCGCCAAGCTAATTCGAGGTGCAGAAATGCCCACGTACCAATTTTGGGCATACAAATACGAACCCGCTCCCACAGTAAAAATAGAGGCATTCAGATTGCCTTCGCTCAGGATGGCATCAAATTTATCTTTGGGATTGAGTTGGTCAAAAAGATAACGTGAATTGATGGTGCCAGCCTGCAAGCCAAAGGCTAATTTTATGCCTTTAATTTCTTGATTCGTAGTTTTTCGGGGTGATGTAAGATTTTTCCGATATACGCCAGAAATATGAAATCCTAACCGTTCGGAAACGCCCAATTTATCTCGAATAATCATAAAACCGCCCGCCATAGATTTTCCGAGTGGCGAATGTCCCGAAAGCATCATCGTGGAGGGCGCACCCTGAATATCTGCCCAGCGTTCGCGCACCAAAAATGTCGTGCTAAATGCCTCGTGGCTGCCCGCATACGCAGGATTAATCGTGATGCCATCAAACATATATCGACTGAAAAGCATATCTTGTTGGGCTGATAAACTGCTGGTTATCAAGAAAATAGTAAAAAGTAATTGTTTTTTCATGGTACTGTTTTAATTGTTGATTCGGCTAACGTTGGCGTTTGAGGACGACAAATCCTTTTCGGATGCCTTCATCGCCCAAATCAATTTGATAAAAATACGTTCCTTCGGGTAATTTCTTGATATTCAGGAGGTTACTGCCGCCACGCCAAACGTTATCAATGTTGTCATAATTCTTCATTTCAAAAATCATTAAGCCATCTCGCTCAAAAATTCGGACTGCATTATTTTCGTATTCGGTAATGCCGTCAATGTGCCAAATATCGTTATCGCCATCGCCATTCGGAGTAAAAACATTATAAATTTTGAGGGCTTCAAAAGGCTCTCGAAATTCAGGGATTCCGTTTTGGTTTCTGTCCACAGGATTCGTAGGGTCGCTTCCAGCCTCCTGATTATCAGGGCGTTGGTCGTTATCCGAATCCAAATCCATGTAGTCTGGAATGCCGTCATTGTCGGTATCTACGGGCGGTGCATCTGCCGAAATGGTGAGGTCATTTTTTCCTTCGTATTCATCGGGAATGCCATCGTTATCTGAATCCAAATCCCTGAAATTCAGGATGTTATCGCCGTCTGTATCGGGCGGGTTACTGGGTTCAATCCAGCCTTCGTATTTATCCAAAATCAAGTCATTATCCGAGTCCAAATCCAAATAATCTGGCGTTCCGTCATTATCCGTATCGACTGGATTACGAGGTGTTTTTCCTGCCTCAATCGCATCTGGAATACCGTCCGCATCCGAGTCCAAATCCAAATAATCGGGGTTGCCATCAGCATCAGAATCGACTGGATTTTGTGGATTTTTGCCTTTTTCAACGCTATTCGGGATGCCATCGCCGTCCGAATCATCGGTTTCAATCGAAATGACGACCCAAGCCGTAGCGCAAAGCGTGGAATCAATGCGGTCATCACATACTTCATATTGAAAACTATCTAATCCTAAATAATCGACCTTTGGCGTGTACGTAAACGTTCCGTCAGGACTCAAAATGACTTCGCCAAAAAGTGGCGATTTTAGAGGTAAAGTTCTCATTATCAGGATATCAGCATTTGGATCGCTGTCATTTTCCAACAGATTTGCCGTTATGGATTGGTTGCGTTCGGTGGCGATGAAATCCCTGACAGCAATCGGATTATTATTCATGACGGGCTTGTCGGTTACTAAAACCTGCGCCGTATCCGAATACACTTCGCCACAAATTTCGTTACGAATCACGACCCGAAACCATGTGGTTTTTGTCAAATTTAAGAAATTATGTGAACTGGCTTTGAGGTCTAATTCCTGAATTTCATTAATAAATCTGTCATTAGAAAATTGCCATTTAAGAATCTCGCCCGTGTGTCCGCTCAAGACCAAACGTCCTTTATTTTGCCCCCGAAAAACGGTTGAGCTTCCTGATAAATCACCCCCTTTCGGAGCAGGAATTACCTTAATTTCGATGGGTGCGCTGACGTTATCGGTGCAATTTTCGGTCAGGACAATTCTTCGGAAATAAGTCGTATTTGCCAAGCCTTTGGGCTGATAATCAGGTTTTCGGTTATCGCCACGTGCGGGCTTCCATGTTTCACCATTTTCGCTTTCTTCCCAATAATACGAGGGTGCGCCATCGCCACCTGTTGGGAATGTTCCTAAAAGTAATTGCGGTTCTACGCCCGTACAAACCGTTTGGCTTGAGGTAATATTATTATTGCTAAGTGGCTGTAAAACAGTTACTTGAGCTTTATCCAGTAAGTCATATTGACAGTTCAAGGCATCTGCCGTAACTCGGATGGCATACGTTGTGTTTCGGGCTGGAGAAACTGAAAAGCTCAAATCGCCGCCTGTTCCCGATTTACTTTGTAGAATATTATTTGACTGATTATCAATATATAAGGAATAATTTAAAGTGGCATCCGTATTTTGTAAAATAATTTCGCCTACTTGATTTTGACAAATTTTGGGGTCGCCTACGGTTACAAAACCATTATTTTGACTCACGACCGTAACGGTGGGTTTGTTGGCTAA
The DNA here is from genome assembly GCA_964577275.1 of uncultured Cytophagales bacterium. GTDB lineage: Bacteria > Bacteroidota > Bacteroidia > Cytophagales > Thermoflexibacteraceae > UBA2561. The sequence continues at coordinate 5,696 of CAZNYR010000030.1, forward strand.
AATTCCTTCGCAACCGCCATCTTTGAGAATGGCTAAGATATGATATTTTGTCGTTTCGGAGGGTTTTACAGGAAATGTAATAATTTTACCATTTCCTTCAATTAATTGGCTCACTTCGGCACTATCAGTATCGAAACGCAGTTGGTAATCAACAGCGGGGTCTGAATTGTATAATTTGATTTCGACTTCGCCACCGCCACAAATCGTACCGCCCGTTACTTGCAAATCGCCTGAAAGTCGGCTATCAAACGTAACTACCGCATTATCAGCCAGTTGTTCGGAGCAACCCGCAAATTTGGTGCTTGCCCACACTCGATACGTTTTGGCGGTATCGGGCTGAATTTCCAAAGTTGCCTTAAATCCATCGC
>CAZNYR010000030.1:6073-19233 GCA_964577275.1 uncultured Cytophagales bacterium
TGCGAACCGACCAAAGTCCCCGTTTCGTTATCAATTAATTGGTAAATTACATTTTTTTCTGCGCCCGTAATTTCGATTTTTGCCATGCCTCCCGAACAAAAAACAGGGTCGCTGACGGTCAAAGTCGTATCGGGTGTATGGTCTGTATTTATCTGAATTTCAGCGATTTGTATTGCTCCAAGTGGCGAAATGATTTTCATGTAATACAATCCCGTAAATAAACTATCAGGATTTGCAAGCGGATTTTTTCCTGCGGCAGCATCCTCGGCAGAAGGGTAATATTCAAACGTACTATTGGGCGTACTTCCCACGACCAAAGTCGAATCGGTCATGTCCACGTGTTGCGGAAAACATACGGCTTTGGGTTGTTTTAGCTCAAATTTTACGGCATTCTGGACGATGATTTTGAAGGAGCAAGTAACAAAATTGCTGTCTGCATCCGTAATTTTATAGCGGATTAAATGTTCGCCAATTTCAAAAAATTCGCCACTTTCTTTGCCTTCTAAAAGTTGGGCGGTTATGCCACTTTGACAGCCATCCTGAATCTGAAAATAGGGATATTCAACCGTTGCGCCTTCCAGCCCGATTTCGTTATCCACAATAATATCCGAAGGACAAGTTATTTCGGGCGCACGGTCATCAATTACCTCGACATAAAATGTGCAGGTCGTTTCCAAACCTTTGGTATCGGTGGCAAGATACGTGATGGTGGTGAAACCTACGGGAAAAACCGAACCGCTCGGCAGCCCCTCTAACATCTTGACAGACACGGTTTTACAGTTTTCTTTGACAAAAGGGTCTTGATATTTAATGACCGCCCCACATACTGTTGGGTCGCTGGATACGGCGATATCATCAGGACATTCCATAGCGGGTGGTTCTGAATCGACAACCGTAACCGTAAATCGACATTCGGTGATATTTCCCGAAGCATCTATTGCCTGCAAAACCTCTTCATTTTGTCCAATCGGGAAAGCATTTCCACTACCGATGCCCGATTTGAGGCTTACGTTTGGCGTGCCACAATTATCGGTGGCGAGCGGAAAATTATACAAAAATACGGCATTACATTTGCCCGCATCCGTAGTAATGAACACATTTTCAGGGCATTGGATTTGAGGCGCAATCGAATCCATGACCGACACATTAAATCCACAAATAATCCCATTTCCGACCGCATCTTTAATCAGATATTCGACTCGTGTCGTGCCTGTGGGGAAAACAGCACCGCTGGGCAATCCCGTAACAAATTCGACCGTAGATTCGCAATTATCCGTGCCTTGGGGCAATTCGTAGGTTACGACCGTGCCACAGTTGGCGTTATTGCTCGAAATAGGAATAATCATATTATTTGGGCAACTGGTAAAACTGGGCGTTTCGCCATCTTGAATCGTAATCGTAAAATTGCCTGTGGTTTCGTTTCCTGCCGCATCTCTGACCTTAAAAACTTGGTTGGTAATGCCGACAGGAAATTCGGCAGTAACATTGAGCGTATTATTTGGAAAAACCTGCCCCGTTCCTACACCGCTGATAATTTCGACAACAGTCGTAAAATTAGGACAATTATCCGAAGTTTTTGGGAAAATATAATGTACTTCGGTCGTACACGAACTGGCATTGGCATTAATTGTGATAGGCATTGGTACGCTCATAAACGGAGCGATTTTATCTTCGACCGTAACTCTGAACGAACAAGTAGCAAAATTCCCAGCAGCATCTTGGGCAATAAATTCCATTTCGGTTTCGCCAAAAGGAAAGACCGAACCTGACGGAAATCCTTTGGTTTGTGAAAAACTTTCGCCCAAACAATTATCCGAAATTTCAACCTCAAAATTTACTGAAGCATCGCAATTTGTTGTGGCATTAACCAAAATATCCGAAGGACATTTCGTAAAGACGGGAGCTTGTTTATCTTGGACAATAACCTGAAATGATTTTTCGACAAAATTGCCTTGCTGGTCCTTGAATTTGTATTTAATTTCGGTTGTTCCGACAGGAAATTCATCGCCCGAAGCGTAAGAAGTATTTGAATCTGTGCGAGTTATCGTAATACTTCCGCCACAATTATCCAAAACCGAAGGCAATACCCAAGATACCGTAGCCACACATTTTCCGATGTCCGCATCGGCTTTGATATCCGCCAAATCGGGGGCATTGGGTGGCGAATTATCCACGACTTTGACGTAAAATAATTCGGTTTTGGTATTGCCAGCCATGTCGGTGGCTTTGTATTCGATGGTCGTAAAACCTAACGGAAATTGTTGCCCGGAGGCAATGCCTTGCAAGCGTTCCAGTTTGTCGATTTGATGATTGTCCGTTGCCGTAACCGAATAATTCACGATGGGCTGGCAATCATTTCCAGCATCAATTTCCATGATTTTATCGGCAGGTAATCCAGTGGGCAACTGAATGACGGGCGGTTGTTGGTCAGTAATTGTAATGTTAAATTGGCAATTTGTAGAAGATTTATTACCCGAAGGGTCTTTGATCTCATATTCAATCGAAATTATTTTTGAACCCGTAGCATCAAGCGTAACTTGTTGCCCGGAGGCGTAACTTGGCGTTAATAATGTCAGTACGACTGCTCCGCAATTATCATTCGCTTGGGGTTCGGGATAATTTAGTGTGGCATAATTTTTGCCCGCATCTGGCGCAATCGTGATATTTGACGGGCAAGACGTAAAAACTGGTGCAACATTTTCCCGTACCGAAATATCAAACGTACAGATTTCTTCATTTCCCGAAGGGTCTTGATAACGATACGTTACGGTTTGGATTTTTCCGACCTCAAACATGGCTCCGCTCGGATGCGTGGGGTCTGGAATGACGATGACCGTCCCCGAATTATCCCAATAAGTCGGTAATTGGCTGGAATAATCAACGGCAACATTACTGCAACCCGATACATTTTTTACATAAGTACTTGTCGGACAAGCTGTTAAGGTAGGTTTTTCGGTGTCTTTTACCTCAACCTGAAATTGGCACGTAACAAAATTATTGGCATTATCCCACGCATCGTAACGCACGGTCGTAAAACCAATCGTAAACGTTGCCCCCGAAGTATGCGAAGATGAAATATTGACCGAAGGCGTGCAATTATCCAAAAATTCGGGCGGAGTCCAGTTCGCTATTGCCGAGTTGTTTCCTGTGCTTGCTACTAACGAAATATCAAGCGGGCAACTTTTTCCTGATTTGTATTGTGGTTTTTCGGTATCTGTTCCCAAATTAACGGTAATGTATTCGGTTGTCGTACAGCCACTTGGGTAATTATTGTCAATTTTAATCGAAACTTGTCCTTCTTTTTTCCAAAGAATATTCACGTTATCGCCTGAATATGAGGTCGTATTGGTAAAAGTACCATCCAAAACTGTCCAGTCATAAGTATGCCCTGTTATTGGGCTTGAGATTTGATAATTTCCCGTAGCGGTTGGGCAGTTGATGAGCATATCGCCCGTGATGACAGGTTTTGCTAACGCATTGATAATGATGGACTTATTGCTCGTTAATTGCGTGCCAGCGCAACTGCCAGCGGTGGTTTCTTTGGCGGTCAGGCTGCCCGTTCCTGCGGTATTCCATTGCACCCGAACTTTTTTCCCGCCTGCCAAAGTTTGTAAAATCGTGCCGTTGGTAATTGTCCAAGCATAAGAACTTCCTACTCGGTTTGGGGCATCTAACTCATATTCAAGGATTTGGCTTTCACAAGCCGTGGCATCACCCAAAATCATTCGGGCGTTTTCGGGTTGTACTTGTACTTCAAAATTACAATGGGCTTGATTGCCTGCTTGGTCGGCTACGGTAATAAAAATGGTATGCGTGCCTGCACTCAAAAGCGTGCCTTCGAGTGGGGACTGCGTGATGATTAAATTGGCATCGCTATCCACATTATCCGAAATATCGGCATTATCAGGCAAATATTTGGGCAAAGTTGCGCCACCGCACCCTGCGCCAGCGGTTAGGTCTTGGTCGGCAGGACATTTGGTAATTGTGGGAGCTTGCGTGTCGCCAGAATTACTAAAAGTCAAAGTAAAATTACACGTGTGAAAATTTCCTGCATCATCCTCAGCAGTGATTGTAATAGGAACAGATGTTAAAGAAGTCGTTGAACCCGCCAAAGGAGTTTGAACGATGGAAGGCGAGGCATCACAGGCATCACTTACCAAAGAAGCATAATCAGGAATGGTATTGATTGGACCTGCCGAGGGCAAAGTTTTGTTTGTGCAAGGCGAAATCGTAGGAGCTTGCGTATCTGAAACCGTTACAGTAAATGTTTTATCGCTTGAATTTCCTGCGTCATCCCATGCCTCTACTTTGACTGTGGTGGTTGCCGAAAAGGTTGTGCCTGCGGCAGGGGTCTGTTCGTATCTGTCTAATTTGCAGTTATCTCCAACAATGACGTGTCCCATCGCCACGTAATCTGGAACGATGCTTCCACATTCAGCAGTAGTATTTGATAAAATAGTTATTTTAGGCGAGTATAAATCTGAATTGATGAATACCACATTAAATTCTACATTAACCACATCCACGCCATCACTTACCTCTACTTTTACTTTATGTGTGCCAGCCGTTGAACTTTTGAATAATGTTTCAGAACCATTTGGCGTAAAAATATACGTGGCAGGGTTGGGGAAACTCACAATACTCCAAGTATAGGTATAAGTGCCTGAACCCCCTGAAGCCGAGGCATGAAATAATATCTCTCCACCTACACAAGACAAATATGCTCCAAAGGTATTTGTCCAGGGCGAAGAAACCGTAACGGCGAGCGATTCTGGTTTTGCCCTTTTTTCGGGCGTATGTGCATAAAGTAGGTCAAAAGACTGAAAAAATAAACCGAAAAGAATAAATAATCGTAAAAAAGTACTATTTAGGTATAACATTGTTACATTTTGTTTCGATAGGTTTTAACTGTTTTTTTGATTGCAAAATGGTTTCATCTTTTGGTGTACGCAAAGCCACAAGGCAAGTTCCAAAATCCAACGCTTTTAACGTATTTCTGCGGACAACATTAACAATTACTCGAATTTTAACCTCGTTTTTGATTGATTAGTTCAATCCGAAAAATCAGGCTTTTTCGACCGCCTCGCTAATACTTTCCCTGATTTTGTCGCAATTTTCTCGGATTTCAGATTCGGTAATTATCAAAGGCGGTGCCAACCGAAAGGCATTTGGTGTGGATAAAAACCAATAGCCAATCACGCCTCGTTTGATGCAATTCTGAACAATACGGTTTACGATTTCGGCATCCGCCATTTCTATGGCAAATAACAATCCTATCGAACGAATTTCCCTGACGGCGGGGTGTTGTAATAATTCGACGAATAATTTACCTTTTTCACAAACTGAATCCAAAATGTTCTCTTGGGTTAAAATTTGTAAACTTGCCAGTGCCGAAGCCGCACAAACAGGATGTCCGCCAAAAGTGGTAATGTGTCCGAGCATCGGTTCAAATGTTAATTTTTGCATCATTTCGTAAGAAGCCACAAAACCGCCAATCGGCATTCCGCCACCAAATGCCTTGCCAATCGTCAGAATATCAGGCACAACGCCAAAATGCTCGAAGGCAAAAAGTTTGCCCGTCCGTCCAAAACCTACTTGTACTTCGTCAAAAATCAAAATTGCGCCTGTTTCATCGCATCGTTTTCGTAATTTTTGAAGATAATTTTGGGTCGGAATCCGAACGCCCGCATCGCCCTGTATGGTTTCGATAATGACGCACGCTGTTTTTTCGGTAATTTGTTCCAAATCATTTTCTTGATTAAAATGAATGAACCTTACATCAGGCAAAAGTGGACGAAAAGCAGTCTTTTTTAGTTCATTGCCCGAAACACTCAACGAGCCATGCGTGCTGCCGTGATACGACTGATAACAAGAAATAATTTCGGTGCGTCCTGTATGCCGTTTGGCTAATTTTAATGCGCCTTCGTTTGCCTCCGTCCCCGAATTAACCAGATAAAGCGTATTCAGTTTTTTGGGCAAAAAGGACGTTAATAATTGAGCTAATTCGTTGGGCGTGGCTTGGATATATTCGCCATAAACCATCGTAAAAAGGTGTGTATCTATCTGATTTTTAAGAGCTTGTATGATTTTTGGGTTTCCGTGTCCCAAATTACTGACGGCAATCCCCGAAATCAAATCCGCATATTTTTTGCCCGCTTTGTCATACAAATAAATGCCTTCGGCTCGTTCGATTTCCAGCCCCACAGGAAAGGGCGAAGTTTGTGCCAAATGCTTCAAAAAAATATCTTTTGCGCTCATCAATTCAGGAGAATTTTAAATGTTGATTCTGATTCGCAAATTTATCTTAAAAATATGAATTTTGTCTTTGTTTGTATGAAGATTTGAAGTTCATCTATCCCGAAATTGGAATATATATAATTGATAATCAAAATATTATAAAATTTAATAGCCTATATTTTGCACCAAATTTGGGTTTAATTCGAGTTCCCGTGCGGGAATCGGTAAAACGAGGCGTGCATCATGCGCCGCAAGTGTACCAAAATTTTCATTTTTGCGTTTTTTATGATGAAAAATATCACCTTCCCATGCCAATTCTTTGAGACGCTCCTCTTCGATGGTTCGCAACAAAGCCACAGGCGAGGAGGTCGCACGGTCGGCAGGAAGCCCCGCCCGTAAACGCAACGCATTATAATCGGAACGGATAATTTCCTTGTCGGCTTGATTTTGAACCTGAATTTCCGCCCGAATCAAATACATTTCTGCCAATCGGATAATCGGCAAACTGACCCCTTGCGCCAAATTTTTATCGTCAAATTTTCGGACAAAAACTTTTCCGCCCTCAAATTGATGAAAAACAAAACGGCGCGTATCGTTCAAATCTCTATCCAGAATCGCCCGAAAAATAGGACTTACCGAAAAACTACCGCCTTGTATTTTTCCAAGATTATAAAATTCGTTCAGAAATTGTCCAGAATTATCATTTTGTGTACTTTGTAATCGAAAGATAGCCTCCGAATCTATCGAATTTGAAAAGATTTCTTGGATATTTTCATTCAAAATAAAAGGACTATTTTCAAGCACATTATCGGCATGAAAGAAGGCTTTTTCGTGATTTTTTTGGTAAAAATATAAGCGTGCCAGCATCGCCTCGACTGCCCAATAATTGGCACGCCCCGAAAGTATGGGCTGTCCTAAAAGTAAATTTTTGGAGGCTTCAAAGTCCGTCAAAATTTTGGCATAAAAACTTGATATTGAATCTCTTGTGGGCAAAAATTTAGAATTTTCTGCCATCTCCGTTACGTATGGCACGGCTAATCCGCTATCCAAACTGGAAAAATATCTGCCCAATTCAAAATGAATCAAACCCCGCACGAACAGACACTCGCCCTCGATTTGTTTGCGCTCTTCGGTATTAGAAATAGCGTGAAGATTTTGTAAGATTTGATTGGTTTGTGCGATGACTTGATAGCCTTGTTTCCAAAGTCCCAAAACAATCGGATTATGAGGCGAAATCTGATGATTATAAAAGGCTTCGTAGCCTTCTGGAATTGTATTTTTTCCAGATTTTTCCAGATGTCCTGCCATCAATTCGCCGATAAGTTGCAAATTTCCACCATACAAATCCCGATGTTGTAAGCCATCATAAATGCCTATCATTGCCTGCCGAATGCCCTGTGAAGTTTGCAGGGCTTTCTGTTCGGTGTAAAGATTTTCGGGTGTGGTATCCAAAAAATTACAACTTGCTAACATCAAGAAAATCAATCCAATACAGTACGATTTCATACGATTCAAAAGTGATAAATATTTGGTGAATTTGAATGATTGCGTAAAATAATCAAAGTACAAAAAAAAAATCGACATTCGTTAAAGTTGAATACCGATTTTTTGAACAAAAATGAAGTTTGATTAGTTCTGCAAAGCATCAGGAATGCCATCGCCATCCTCATCGCCATCGTCCGAAAGTTCGAGGTTTGTAGGTGTAATATCATTAAGAATTTGCTTTAATTTTTTGTTCATTTCTTCGCTACTCATCCCGCCCGAATCGTGAATATGTTGCAAATCAATCAGGTGCATCGCCAGTTTGATTTGGATTTCGGCGGCTTCTTGTTCCATTACCATCTCACTGATTCTGAGCTTGCTATCAAGTTCTTGGTCGATGTTTCCTTGTACCAAAGACTCAACCGCCTCGACCATCCGATTCAGGATACGATAGACCGCCCCCGTAGAAAACCCGCCTAAAATTGCCAATGTAGGTTTGACAAAAGCCTGACTGCTCGAAATTGCGCTCATATCTTTGGGGTCGATGTGCAATAGTTCGGATAAAATCATGCCCGAAACCAAGCCCAACACAAAACGAGTCCAGTAAGTGGGTTCATATTTGGGGTCAAAAGTGCCTTGCGATAAGTATTTATTCGCCTGAAATAAGGCATAAAACGCCGCACCGAGTGCCGAAGCCGAGAGAATAAATAATAAATTTAGCAAAAGACTAAGTCCTTCGTTGTCAAATAAACCCTTCAAAATATTGACGGAATTTACTTGATTGGTTAGACTGACGGAAATCAAAGTGAGAAGCGAAATCATCGTGGCAACCATCATACGCCGAATAAATGGAATAGGACCCAAAAAGCTAAAGGCGTGTTTTTTGGATTCCTCCATCGCCAGCATGACGATAGTTTTGGGCGTGGCAGGCGCAATCTCCTTGGTCAGATAATCGTGAATGGTCGTTAAATGCTTGATTTCTTTCGTTTCGGCAATGATTTCTTCCTCTGTTTTTTCGGGCATATCCATAATAAATGTGCCGTCTTCTTTGATGGCATTGCGAGGGTCGTGATTTTCGGCAATCATTTCGAGTCTTCGGACTAATCCCGCAGGAATTTGCTTGCCGTTTTGGAAGGCAAATTTGGTCATTTCAACGCACTCTTTGATGAGTTGTTCCTTCATGGAGGCTTTTGAATAATCGAATGTATCCAAAATATTATTATGGAGATTTCGAGAGGCTTTGTGTTTTGCCATGTTTTTCGTGGATGATTTAGTTTGTATTTTTTTTACGGTTCGTGAGTTATCAATCACACGAATTTATTGGATTATTTTGATAAATTCAAAATTTTAATCATAAATAATTTGAGTGAAAATAACGAGCCTATTTTCTCAAATTTCCTCATAAATTTGGATATTTTGCCTAAATTTCGTGGATGATTTCCCGAAAACCTTGCCATATTCCTTTGGGTAGGGGTGCGGTGAAGGTCAGTTCTTCTTTTTTGACGGGATGCACAAACTTGACTTGATAGGAGTGCAAACAAATCGAGGCATCGGTTTCAGGATTGGGATAGCCGTATTTGAGGTCGCCCCGAATGGGCGTTCCCAGTTTGGAAAGTTGCACCCGAATCTGATGCGGTCTGCCTGTTATCGGATTGATTTTCAGGACACTATATCGCCCGATTCGCCCGATAAGTTGATATTCCAATATGGCGTGTTTGGTATTTTTGCCACGCGGACGGCTGTACGCATTGACGAAATTTCGTTTTTCGTCCTTTTCGAGCCAGTGTTCGAGTCGTCCTTCTTCGGGGTCTGGCATCGAGCCGATAATCGCCAGATATGTTTTCTGGATTTCATTTTCCCGAAAAAGTTTGGTCATCCGTTCTAAGGCTTTGGAAGTTTTGGCAAAAATAATTGCACCACTGACGGGGCGGTCAAGTCGATGCACGATGCCACAAAAAATATTGCCTTGTTTATTGTACTTTTTTCGGAGGTATTCCTTGACGTGGTCGGCGAGGGTTTCGTCTTTGGTTTGGTCGCCCTGCACCAACAGATTGGCGGGTTTATTGACAATGATAAGGTGATTATCTTCGTAAATGACTTCTAATTTTTTCAAAATAATTGGTTTTTAAAAATGGAAATGCAAAATTACGGCAAATATTTGAGATTCGTGGAGCATCCAAAAATCCCTTTGTCTGCACAAGAAATTTATCCCAAAAATCAAGGATTTACGTGTTGTTGCGTCCCCGAAAATCTTACATTTACCAAAAAAATAGCCATTTTCCCCCAGATGAAGTGGTAGTGAATAGGTAATATCAAACATGAAGACGAGATAATTATTTGAAAATCATTAAGTTATATTCAAGTCAAGCGACAAACTAAATTTCAATGCGACCTAATTTAATAAACTCATAAATCGAATGAATAATAAATTTGACATCACGGCGGGAGATATTTTGGAAGCCTCCCGAAGACTATCGGGCGTGGCTCGAAAAACTCCTACCGAATTGAGCGAAAGTCTATCCTCCAAATATAAGGCTGAAATTTATCTGAAACGCGAAGATTTACAGAAAGTACGTTCCTACAAAATTCGGGGTGCATACAACAAAATCGTATCGCATTCCCAAGAAGAGCAACAGAAAGGCATCGTTTGTGCCAGCGCAGGAAATCACGCACAGGGAGTCGCCTTGACTTGTCAATTACTTGATATTCAGGGACATATATTCATGCCCAGCACCACGCCCGGACAGAAAGTAAAGCAAGTCAAGATGTTCGGCAAATCGAATGTGAAGGTACATTTGATTGGCGATACGTTTGATGATGCTTCGGCGGAGGCAAAACGATTTTGCGAAACAAACCAAAATGTATTTGTCCCGCCTTTTGACAGCCGAGAAATCGTTTGCGGACAAGGAACGGTGGGGCTGGAAATTATCGAAAGTGTCAAAAAAAGAATTGATTATCTTTTTGTACCGATTGGCGGTGGCGGATTGGTTTCTGGAATTTCGATTTATTTTAAGGCACTTTCGCCCGAAACGAAAATTATTGGCGTTGAGCCAACGGGTGCGCCCGCCATGAAAACTTCGCTCGAAAAAGGCGAAAATACGGCATTGGATAAGATTGATAAGTTTGTCGATGGGGCAGCGGTCAAAAGAGTAGGGGACTTAAATTTTGCGATTTGTCAGGAATATCTTGATGATATTATTCTTGTTCCCGAAGGAAAAATCTGCTCGACTATCCTTTCGCTTTATAACGAAGAGGCTATCGTGGTTGAGCCTGCGGGTGCGCTATCTGTCTCAGCCTTAGACTTTTACAAAGAAAAAATCGAGGGCAAAAATATCGTCTGCATCATCAGCGGAAGCAATAACGACATTGACAGAATGCAAGAAATCAAGGAACGCTCGCAGATTTATGAAGGATTAAAACATTATTTTATTGTCAGTTTTCCGCAACGGGCGGGCGCATTGCGGGAGTATTTGTCCGATGTATTGGGAGCGGATGACGACATTACTTTTTTTGAATATACCAAGAAAAATAATCGGGCATTTGGTTCGGCAATCGTTGGCATCGAACTCAAAAATAAGGATGATTACGAACCGCTCATCGGGCGAATGAATCAGGCAAATTATAAATATACCACGCTCAACGATAAACCTGATTTGTTTAGCTTTTTGGTGTAAAATATGAGATAATAATCTGAAAACCAGTTATTTGTATAGGCTTGCGTGATTTCCACCATCTGGCAAGTCTGAATATTTGGTATCTGATAATAAAATAAAATTTCAAATAAATAATTGATTATCAATGTCTTATGTAAAAATTACAAAACCAGAACCAGAAATTATTTTGGTAACGGCACAAAAACCAGAACCTTCCTCGCCCGAAGATTTCCAAGATTATTTGACCAAAATGCTGGAAATTTATCGGACACATCAAAATATTGTGGTTATTTATGATACATCTCAATCCAAATTCTTGAAGGCAGAATATCGAATTAAACTCGGTAACTGGCTGAAAACCAATAAAGAACTGATTCATAAAAAGGTGTATGGCGTGGCTTACGTAACGACTCCCATCAGCACGATTATGATGCACGGCATTTTTTTGGTACAAAAACCACTTTGGCGTAATAAAATTTTCACCAATCTTGACCATGCCTTCGAGTGGGCGCACCAACTGATTGAGGAACAGCACAATAAAGGATGAAAATTTTATTATACCGATTGACTAAATTGTGGTGTTTTTTGATGTATCGCCTTTTTACGATGAATACGCATTTGCTCATCAAAAATAGCGCAAATATTTCGGATAAATGGATACCCCGATTCGGTTATTTCTAATTGATTATCAGTAAGTTGTATGAGATTTTCCGTTTGCATAATTTCCAAATTTTGATACACGGAATCGTCAAAAGTTTTGCGAAAATTATCCGAAAATGTAGTTTTTCCTTTACAAATAATATCCAAAATATGTTGTTTGATGATGCCGTCATTTTCGGTCAAAAAATGACCATTTCGGAAAGGCATTTTTCCTTCCGTGAGTTGGTTTTGATAGGTTTCGATATGTTTTTCATTTTGGACATAAGCCGTTCCTGCATCACTAATCGAAGAGGCACCAAGTCCGATTAAGAGTTTGGCTTTTGATGTGGTATAGCCCATAAAATTTCGGTGTAATGTCTTGGTTTTGTGGGCTTTATAAAGTGAATCTTCGGGCAAGGAAAAATGATCCATGCCAATATCAAAGTATCCTGCTTGGGTCAGGAGTTGGCATCCCTGTTCATACAAGGCGCGCTTGTATTGGTTATTAGGCAAATCGCTTTCGGTATAAGCACGCTGTCCTTTGCTTTTCCATGGGACATGGGCATAGCTATAAAAAGCGATGCGTTCTGGTCTGAAAATCAAGGTTTTATGGATGGTATCTTCAATGGTTTTCAGGGTTTGAAAAGGTAATCCATAAATTAAGTCAAAATTAATGGATTCGTACCCAATTTTTCGGGCATTTTCGGTCGCAAGTTGCACATTTTCAAAGGGTTGCACTCGATTAATGGTACGTTGCACTTTATCGTCAAAATCTTGCACGCCATAGCTCACTCTCCGAAACCCGACTTGATAAAGCATTTGTAAATGAGCGTGGGTCGTATTGTTGGGATGTCCTTCAAAACTAAATTCGTATTCAGGGTGTAACGTGCTGGTTTTCAGGATTTCTGAAATCAAAAATTCCAAATTTTGGGGCGAAAAAAATGTCGGTGTTCCGCCGCCCAAATGCAGTTCCCGAATGATGGGTTTTTGGTCAAATGTATCGACATATTTTTTCCATTCGGCTAATATCGCCCGAAGGTATGGCATTTCGACTTCGTGGCGTTTGGTAATGCGTTTGTTGCAACCGCAGTAGGTGCATAATTTTTCGCAAAACGGCAGATGAATATAAATGGCAATGCCCTGATTTTG
>CAZNYR010000030.1:19243-25064 GCA_964577275.1 uncultured Cytophagales bacterium
GATTGGTTTCCAAGAATGTTTGTCGGACGGCTCGAAACCATTTTTGGGGATTTGTCTGGGATTCTGCCCAAAATGGAACGGTCGGATAACTAGTATATCGAGGACAAGGAACGTTATATTTTTGGATAAGATTTTGGTAATTTTCCGAATTTGTCATGTTTTATTGTGTCTTTGTTCGGAGCAAAAATAGGGCAGGCAAATGGCAAAAACGATGATACAAATCATAGTTCAATTTTACACCAAATTTATATATTCGAGATTTTTATTGAGCAAATGCAACACATTGGCTTTCAGGTCTTTGATATTATAAAAAGAGAAATTTCCCTTCCAAAATTATCTCTAACTGATTTGAAAAATTTCAAAAATATTATTTGCCAATTCGATACCCGCAAAAAATAATCCTACGCCCAAAACCTTATGTCTTGGCGATAAAAATCGAAACGCATTTGGCAAGGCTCCGACCGAAATAATGGCAAAAAATAAAGGAAAAAGAATGGCAGAAACTAATACTACTTCGGAAACCGAAATAGTAAAAATAGTTACACAAAGTACGAAAATTCCGATATATCCGATGATCAAGATTTGTGTTAAGTTTCTTTCCTGAATCCATAATCCGACAGGATAAGAAAGCACAGCTGCTAGTACAATAAGCAATGATGTAAAATAAGTCCCTCGAAATCCGTCAGAGGTTAAAAAACTGATTTTCAATTCCATAATATCGGGAAATAAATTAAAAAATACAGCATTCGCCACACCCAAACCCAAACCCAAGACAGACACCACGACAAAATTTGAATGAGTAATTCCTTTATCCTGAATGCGTTCTTCTTGGGCTGCTAACTTGATTTTTTGTGTATTTCGATAAAATACATATCCCGTTATCGAGATTAGTACTCCGCCAAAAACAAATGTAAACGGTGCGCCCATTAAATCAATTAATGCCACGATGCTGGGTTCAATTGAACGAGTGATATCGCCTGCCACTACAAAAAAAGCCATTGCCTGTGGAAGTTGATGGACTGGAACAAATAATTCGATCATTGAAACTGCCGGACTATGAAAAATATTCATCGAAATGAGCCAAATGATTATCAAAATCGGTAAAATATAACGCCAGTCGCCTGTTGGATTTTGAAAAATTGTAAATGCTACTGCCATAAAAACCATCGCAGTGAGCGAAATTCCGACCATAAAAACTGCTAATTGATTATCGCCTTTTTTTCGATAATAATCCGTAATCAATCCCGCAATCGGTGGCGTAAGTACCAAAACTACCCCCTGCAAAAGAGCTAATTCGAATTTAAATCCTTGAAAACCAAAAAGTTCTAATAATTTAGGTTGATATTTATGATAAGCAATCCAACTAATAATGACTGCCGTATCTAAAGCAATTAAAGAAGCTAACTGATGATATTTGATAGTGTTCATTTCTAATTGATATTGTAGATATTTCTGTCATTTTAGCACAATTATTATTCCCAAGTTAGGAAAAAGTCTTAAAATTTTAACCAAGCTGTTGAGATTTAACATGGCTTTGGGTCGTGGTGCAAGCAAATACCATCATTTGATGAGTGAGATTAGCCTAAAACCATTTTTAGGTATCAAGAGTAGGATAATTCGTTGTTTTTTCGTAATTTTATAACTTCAATAAGTACGTATTCAAATTGAGTTTGATAATCGTAGTGTGTGCTAAGTCGGAAGAATTGATAAGATATAATCAGTTGATAATCAATACATTAATCCAAGTTAAACGAAAAATTTATCTTGCTCCGATCAGGTGCATTTGAAGTAAAATAAGACCATATCAATAGGACATAAAAATCGAATTTTTATGTTTCTTTTTTCTTAATAGATTACCATTTTTTCATTGCAAAATGCAAGAAAACGAAAATAAGCAAGCAGAACAAGATTATTCGGCAGGCAATATCCAAGTCTTAGAAGGGCTGGAAGCCGTGCGAAAACGTCCCGCCATGTATATTGGCGATGTGGGTGTAAAAGGTTTACATCATTTGGTTTGGGAAGTGGTGGATAACTCTATTGATGAGGCAATGGCAGGACATTGCGATGAAATCATCATCAAAATCCATGAAGATAATTCGGTTTCTGTAACCGATAACGGGCGTGGCATCCCCACAGGATTGCATCCCAAAGAAAATAAATCCGCTTTGGAGGTCGTCATGACGGTCTTACACGCAGGCGGTAAATTTGATAAAGACACCTACAAGGTTTCGGGCGGATTGCACGGCGTGGGTGTATCTTGCGTGAATGCGCTTTCGACCCATCTGGAAGTAACCGTGCGGCGAGAAGGTAAAATGTTTCGGCAGGAATATTCTGAAGGAAAGCCACTTTATGACGTAAAAGCTATTGGCGAAAACGATTCCACAGGAACAACGGTACATTTCAAGCCTGATGCCTCCATTTTTACGACCACAACGGTTTATAATTACGAAACTATCGCCTCACGAATGCGAGAAATGGCGTTTCTGAATGCTGGCATTCGGATACATTTGACCGATTTACGCGAAAAAGACGATCATGGCGAGTTTTTGTACGAAGAATTTTTCTCCGAAGGAGGATTGCGTGAATTTGTCGAATACGTGGATTCGACACGTCAAAGCATTATCGGCGACCCAATTTATATGGAAGGCGATAAAAATGGTGTTCCCGTTCAGGTAGCACTAATTTACAATACTTCCTATTCCGAAAATGTATTTTCTTATGTCAATAATATCAATACGCACGAAGGCGGAACGCACATCGCTGGTTTTCGGCGGGCATTGACACGGACACTGAAAAAATACGCCGACCAATCAGGATTATTAGAAAAAGCAAAAATCGAAATTTCGGGCGATGATTTTCGGGAAGGATTGACCGCCATTATTTCGGTCAAAGTGGCTGAACCCCAGTTTGAGGGACAAACTAAGACCAAATTAGGAAATTCCGAAGTCATGGGCGCAGTCGATATGTGTGTTAGTCAGATGCTTACCGACTTTTTGGAAGAGAATCCGCGCGAAGCCAAAACCATCATTAACAAAGTGATTTTAGCGGCGAAGGCACGCATCGCTGCCCGAAAAGCTCGTGAAACCGTGCAACGAAAAAGCGCATTGGGCGGTTCGGGATTGCCAGGCAAATTATCGGATTGCTCCAATAGCGACCCTACGGTTTGTGAATTATATCTGGTCGAGGGCGATTCGGCAGGGGGGTCGGCAAAACAGGGACGAAGCCGTGAAAATCAGGCGATTCTGCCGCTTCGAGGCAAAATATTGAACGTTGAAAAAGCCCAAGAACACAAAATTTATGATAACGAAGAAATCAAAAATATCATCACGGCGTTAGGTATTTCTTTTGGCAGAGAAGATGACGAAAAAGCATTGAATTTAGAAAAATTACGCTATCACAAAATCATTATCATGACCGATGCCGATGTGGATGGAAGCCACATTCGTACTTTGATTTTGACCCTGTTTTTCCGTTATATGCGTGATTTGATTGATAAAGGACATATTTATATTGCCCAGCCGCCTTTGTATTTGGTCAGAAAAGGCAAAAAATCATTTTATAGTTGGTCGGATGATGACCGAGATAGACGAATCAACGAATTAGCCCTCAACGGCAATACCGATAGCGTGGCGATTCAGCGTTACAAGGGTTTGGGCGAGATGAACCCCGAACAGCTTTGGAATACGACCATGAATCCCGAAACCCGAAGCCTCAAGCGAGTTGATGTCGAATCAGCCGCCGAAGCAGACCGTTTATTTTCTGTTTTGATGGGCGATGACGTAGCACCAAGACGAGAATTTATTGAACGAAATGCACGTTATGCGAACGTAGATGTTTAAATTCGCATGACGACATCCCTAAAAATCGAGAAACCTTCCCGAAATGTAATTTTAGGAAGGTTTTATCGTAACTTGAATCTAAGAAGTTTAAGTCCGTTCGCAAATTATTTTACAGAATCATGCCTGCCGCTACGGTTTCATTCGTAAATTCATCGACTAAAATGAGGCTTCCCGTATAACGATTTTTACGGTAGGAATCAAAAAATAAAGGCTTAGTCGTTCGGATAACCACACGTCCTATGTCATTCATATTCAGGTCTTTATCATCTTCCACGCGATGCAAAGAATTAATATCGACTTTGTAGCGTACTTCCTTGACCAGACATTTGATTTCTTGCGTGGTGTGTTTGAGCATATATTTGCCACGAGGCTGTAATTTTTTCGGATTCATCCAGCAAAGCATCACTTCGAGGTCTTGCTCGGCTCTGGGTTGATTGTTTGGTTTGGCAATCATATCGCCCCGACTAATGTCGATTTCATCTTCGAGCGTCATGACCACAGATTGAGGCGGATAGGCTTCATGTAGTTGTCCATCAATCGTTTCGATACTTTTGATGCGGCTCGTGAAACCCGAAGGCAAGGCAATCACGTCATCGCCCGGCTTAAAAACACCGCCTTCAACTTTGCCCGCATAACCTCTGAAATCATGATATTTATCCGATTGAGGGCGAATCACACGTTGCACGGGAAATCGAGAATTGACATAATCATGGTCTGCCGAAATCTGTACGGTTTCCAGCGAATAAAGTAATGTTCCGCCCTGATACCATGTCATTTTGTCCGATTTATCGACCACATTATCTCCGTGTAGCGCACTAATCGGAATGTATCGAATATCAGGCACATCTAATTTTGATGAAAATGCCTTAAAATCAGCCTTGACCTCCTCGAACCGTTCTTCACGATAATCCGCCAAATCCATTTTATTAATGCAAACGACTAAGTGCTTGATTTTCAGGAGAGAAGCAATAAAAGTATGTCGCCGTGTTTGCTCAATTACGCCATTTCGGGCATCGACCAAAATGATGGCTAAATTGGCGGTCGAAGCTCCCGTAACCATATTTCGGGTGTACTGGATATGTCCCGGTGTATCGGCAATAATAAATTTTCGTTTGGGCGTAGCAAAATACCGATATGCCACATCTATCGTAATGCCTTGTTCTCGCTCGGCTTTGAGTCCATCGGTCAGCAGTGCCAAATTGAGGTGTTCATCGCCTCGTTTTTCGCTCGAATCTTTGACTGCCTCAAGTTGGTCTTCAAATATGGATTTGGTATCGTATAATAATCGTCCGATTAATGTACTTTTTCCATCGTCCACGCTGCCTGCGGTCGTGAATCGAAGCAAATCCATTTCTTTATATTTATATTTTTCCATGAATCGTAGTTAAGTAATGATTCAAATTTAGTTTCTATTTCAGTTTCTATATTGATTTGAATGTAATTTATTGATTTTCAAATAATTACATCGTTATAATGCGTCATACTAAATACGCAGTGCTATTTAGAAATCTAAAAATAGCCTTCTTTTTTGCGGTCTTCCATAGCGGTTTCTGAGCGTTTATCATCGGCTCGTCCGCCTCGTTCCGTAACCCGTGAGGAAGCAACTTCTTCGATAATTTTTTCAATCGTATCTGCCTGAGAATCAACCGCTCCCGTGCAAGTCATGTCGCCCAATGTCCGATACCGAATGATGCGTTCCTCGTATTTTTCGTGTTCCTGTAAGGTCAAAAACTCCGATTCTGCCAAGAGCATTCCATCCCGATGGATGACTTTTCGTTTGTGGCTATAATAAATGGAGGGCAAGGCGATATTTTCCACCGCAATATATTGCCAAATATCCATTTCTGTCCAGTTGCTGATGGGGAAAATACGAAATTGCTCGCCTACATTTTTGCGTCCATTGTACAAAGACCACAATTCGGGGCGTTGATTTTTGGGGTCCCATTGCCCGAATTCGTCCCGATGCGAAAAAATACGTTCTT
>CAZNYR010000030.1:25074-39756 GCA_964577275.1 uncultured Cytophagales bacterium
TCTTTGGCGCGTGCTTTTTCCTCATCTCGCCGTGCGCCCCCGAAAGCGGCATCAATTTTTAGCTCTTCCAGCGCATCGAGTAGCGTAACGGATTGCAGGCGATTTCGGCTGGCATTGAGTCCTTTTTCTTCGACCGCTCGTCCTTGGTCAATCGAATCCTGCACGTAGCGCACTAATAATTTTACTTGATATTCCTCCGCCAAATTATCACGAAAAACAATGGTTTCAGGAAAATTATGTCCTGTATCAATGTGCAAAATGGGAAATGGAATTTTGGCTGGAAAAAATGCTTTCCGAGCCAAATGTACCATCACAATCGAATCTTTACCGCCCGAAAATAATAAGACGGGACGCTCGAATTGTGAAGCCACTTCACGAAAAATAAAAATGGACTCTGCTTCAAGTTGTTGCAGATGACTTAACGAATATGAGTGCATATCATTTGAGATTCTTTCGGAAAATTCCGAATTTTTGGATTTTAGATGTCGGATTTTGGTCGCCAAAACTAATACCACTCATCCGAAAAACAAAATCTAAATTGCTTTTTATTAAAAAAAATAAAATAAAACCCTGTTTTCATTTCAAAAATAACAATAATTGTAGGGTTTTGTTATGAAAATCTTAAAAACTACCCCTTATACCGTGATTCTTCGGTGGGATGTTTCCTGACAAATTTAACCAAAACTCATTGATTTATATTTCCGTTAAACTCAATAAATTAAATCTATAATTCACAGTATTATGAGCAAATCAAGCACACATTTAATTCCTGCGGTAGTTTCGGCATTTTTGCCGGGCGTAGGACAAATTTTGAAGGGGCAAGTTTTGAAAGGCATCGGTATTATCATAGGTATCGCAGTTATCGGCTTTTTTTTGTGGTGGACATATATTATTCCATTTTTGGTGTATCTCTGGAATATTTATGATGCCTATGACAATTAATCTATGATAATTTATTAGAATAGCAAACGTGTCAAGTTTTGAATACTTGGCACGTTTGCTGTTTGAGGTATCAAATTTTGGAAAGATATAATAACCTGAAAATCAGATGATTATCTCGATAATTAATAAAATTGTTTAATAGGATCGTTCATCATTTCCCTCAACATAATTGACAAACGCCCGATTGACGACCCGATTGCCGCCTGCCGTAGGATAATCGCCCGTAAAATACCAATCGCCCAAATGATTCGGACACGCCCGATGCAAATCTTCGACAGTCTGATAAAGCACCTTGACCTGCGCCTGGACATTTTTGGGTCGAACCAATTCCGAAATCATATCCGAAATCTCTTCGTAAGTAAATAATCCATACAATTCTTGGACGTGATTTTGCATCGTACTGACATTGCCTTCGAGTGCTTCTTTACATTTTTTATAGACCTCATCGAGTTTGTGTAATTGCCCTGTTTTTTCGAGCAGGCGTTTCATCGCTCGAAAGGCAATAAAATCATTCATGCGGGACATATCAATCCCATAACAATCAGGATACCGAATTTGAGGGGCAGAGGACACCACGATAATCTGCTTCGGCTCAAGGCGTTCGAGCATCGAAATGATGCTTTTTTCTAAGGTCGTTCCACGCACAATCGAATCATCAATGACAACCACCGTATCAATGCGTTTTCGGACAACTTCGTAGGTTGTATCATAGACATGAGTAACCAAATCATCACGTTGGCTGTCTTCTGTAATGAATGTACGTAATTTGGCATCTTTTATGACTAATTTTTCAACGCGCGGACGGAAAGTCAAGATTTTATCCAATTCTTCATCACTCAAATCACTTTCGCGGATGGCTTTCTTGCGCTCTTGGATAAGATAGGCTTCGACTGCTTTCATCATGCCCAGAAAGGAGGTTTCGGCAGTATTCGGGATATAGGAAAAAATGGTATTTTCTAAATCATAATCAATCACTTCCAGCACACGAGGCACAATAAATCGTCCCAAGTTTTTGCGTTCCCGATAAATATCAGGGTCTGAGCCGCGCGAAAAATAAATCCGTTCAAAACTACATGATTTACGAGGCAACTGCTCGGTAAATGGTAATTCTTCATAATCGCCATTTGGGCTGATAATCAAGGCGCTACCCGGCGTAATTTCCCGAATTTCGTCATAATCCGCATAAGCAAAAGCGGTTTTGATGGCTGGTTTTTCGGAAGCTACCACCACGACTTCTTCATCGGCATAATAATAAGCGGGGCGAATGCCTGCGGGGTCTCTGGCAACAAAACTTGCGCCGTGTCCCGTGATGCCCGCCATGGCATAACCGCCATCAAAATCCTTGCATGACCGCTTCAGAATATTTTGCATATCAACAGATTGTTCGGTCAGACGCATGACTTCTTGGTCATCTTGGATGCCTTCCGATTCGTAATGTCGAATCCATTTGGCATTTTCTAAATCCAAAAAATGTCCAATTTTTTCCAAAACGGTAGTCGTGTCAGTTTTAGCCTTAGGGTGTTGTCCTATGCTTACTAATTTATCAAATAATTCATCGACATTGGTCATATTAAAATTACCTGCCACGGTCAGCACTCGACTTCGCCAGTTACTTCTTCGGATAAAAGGATGACAATATGCCATCGAATTTTTGCCGTGTGTGCCGTAGCGTAGATGTCCGAGCAGGATTTCGCCCGTGCAAGGCAAATTTTCTTGTACCCAACTGGTTTTCAGGTATTTTTTGCCATTTTTGATTCGTGCTTTATCAAATTTGAGAGTCAATTTCTCAAAAATATCGTCAATAGGCTTAGGCGCAATCGAGCGACTTCTGTGCAAATAACGCAAGCCCGGTCTTTGATTTAGCATCACACTGACCATGCCTGCGCCGTCCTGCCCTCGATTATGTTGTTTTTGCATCAATAAATATAATTTATTAATCGCATACATTGGCGTGCCGTATTTTTCGAGGTAATAATCGAACGGTTTGCGGAGTCGAACAAGTGCAATCCCGCACTCGTGCTTGATAACATCACTCATGGGATTTGATTTGATTTCGTATGAATGCAAAGATATATAAATTTGACTTAACGTATTTTTTATTGTACTTTTTTAAGTGAAAGTACAAATTTTATGCTTAAAGGTAAGTCTTTTTGTCCGAATCATCTGGATGATTTTTTAACATTCGCGAAACATACTTTGGTACAGGGAGTTCGGAGTAATTTTAGTTGGTTTCTGCAATTTTGAGTAACGAGATTATCGCCCCTGAATTTGCCCCAAGTTTTGTATAATTTATTGACTATCAGTTTGAAAAACCAGCAACTTTTTTTATCTTTAAAGAACACTTGCCGACACTATTTGTTGTTTTAAAGTATGGAATACATCACAAAAATAATGGAAATATGAAAAATATAGCCGCCCGCCTTATACCCGACTTTATGCGCCGTTTGGATTATTATTTTTTGCTTCATAATCGCCTAATTTGGATTACCAAAATCCATTATGTGGTATGGTATGCTATCCTCATTTTGGGTATGAGTGCCTTGATAATCAATATGATACCCATTGATAAAGCCCATTTTTATCATGCCGGGATGTGGGTTTGGTTGCTTAGTATCCTGATGCTGATTCCGTTTGGTTTTTGGATTTTCCAACAGATTTCGTTCAGTATCGAAAATAATTATGGAAAACACTCAAAATCAATCGTTTATGCACAATGGGCATTACAATTTCTGGCGATTGCCATTTTTGTTGCCGTACCTGTTTTGGGAGGTATCATGGGGCAGGAACGCATCGCTAATATCGTGGAAGATACTGATTTTGTGGAAGATATCAATATTTTGAATCAAGGAAATCCCTATTTTCCGACATCTCAATATCGGGATAATATCAAGAAACATCATTTGCAAAACCAAGATGACTATTATTATGCCTATAATTTTAACCGATTTACACCACATGACAGTCATTTGATTTTGGAAAATATCCATCAAGAAAGTGAATTGGATAAAATTTATCATGAAGCCATAAGTTCTCAACCTGCTCAGTATCAGCGGATTGAAAAATTTATTTCTATCTTTAATCAATATGGCGGTCAAATCACACAAACCCCAGAATCCATCCTTCATCATTTTGAGAAGATGGACACGCAACCGATACATTTAGCTACCGTCTGGGAAGTACGTAAAAGTCCTGTTTTTGATGCTATCAACGTGATTGCCAGCGCAAAAGCCCAGAAAACAATTCCCATTCGGCATACTTCGTTTTGGGTATTTTTGACGATTTTGGCTTTTATGGGTTCGGTAATTTTGATGGTTTTTCAGCAGTCGCAGGTTCGGGATTTTGTGATTGCCTTACTTTCGGGAATATTGTTATTAATTGGGTTACTTTTTATGACATTTATCACCACCGAAATTCTGAATATTCATTTGGGCAATAATTATAATTCTAACTTCTTGGTTTTCAGTCTTTTACTGTACTCATTTTTGATGTACCATGCGCTTTCAATTTCTCAACTCCCAAATTATTCTCGTTTCAAAACGGTGGCTTTGATTATAGTCGCTCTGACTTCACCTTTTTTGGTGTGGGGTTTGGGTTTATTGGCAGAATCTTTTGGTCAATATGGTGGCTTGTTTTCGGCACGAGAATATGATGTATGGGCTGGCTTCGTGATGTATGGCGTGATTTTATTGCCAATTTTTAAGAATTTATTGATTCGTGTGCAAGCTCTCCCGAAATAAGGCATTTATGTAATGTATTGTCCGAATTATCAAAAAAACCTTATCAAATTTGGATGTTTGATAAGGTTTTTTTGATTTGATGGTTTACCATTCTTGATTTTTTACTGCTGAAAACCAGCCTTTACCTGTCGATACTACCCCTTTTGAATAAGAACTTTTTGTTAAGATGCGTAGGAAACTTTAAACATTTTAAAAGTTTCCGTAGTTTTGTGCTTACGGAATCAAAGCCAACCATCGCCTTGACCTTCAATCCGTTTTAATGTATTCATTATCAATAATTTAACTCGATAATTTAACTCGATGAACACACAAAATAATAATTCAAAATATTGTTTCATGACGATGACGATTTATCAAACGATTATGAAAAAAAGAATCCTGCCGTTCGGTTATGTCTTGATTTTTGTGGCACTGTTCGGATGCGGTCAGAATGCGGACGCACCGAAAACCCTTGCCGAAAAAGAAGCAAAATTAGCCGAATTACGCACGCAACTTACTGAAACACAGACGGAAATCCAAAAATTGGAAATGCAAATCAGTGCCGAAAAAGGTGGCGAAACGAAAGCCTTGAAGCCTGTGGAAGTTATCAAGACAGAACCCATTGTATTTCAGCACTTTATCGAAGTACAAGGCAATGTAGAATCGGATAAAAATGTAACGGTCAATCCTGAATTTTCGGGAACAATTATCCGAAAAAATGTTCAGGAAGGACAGATGGTTTCTAAAGGACAGGTTTTGGCAGAGATTGATGCACAGACAATCAAAGCGCAAATTGCGGAACTGAAAACCCGTTTGGAGCTGGCGACTACGTCCTATGAACGTCAAAAAAATCTTTGGGACCAAAAAATCGGTTCGGAGATGCAGTTTTTGCAAGCCAAAAATCAGAAAGAATCGTTGGAACGAAGCATCGAAAGTGTGAAAGCTCAATTAGATAAAACATTCATTAAATCGCCGATTTCTGGTACGATTGATGAAATTTTTGTGAATGAAGGCGAAATCGCCAATCCTGCCATGCCGTTTTGTCGGGTTGTCAATTTGGCAAGTGTGCAGGTGAATGCCGAAGTATCAGAAGCCTACACCAAAGAGGTTAAAAAAGGCGATAAAGTTACGGTTTCTTTTCCGAATTTGAACATCGAAAAGGAAGAGAGCATTGATTTGGTGGGTCAATTTATTAATCCACAAAACCGCACATTCCGCATTCGAGTAACGTTAGATAATTCGGGTAAAACCCTGAAACCCAACTCGATGGCGGTCGTAAAAATCAAAGATTTTGAGCAAAAAGATGTATTAACTGTGCCATCCAATATTATCCAACAATCGGCTTCGGGCGAAAATTTTTTGTTTGTTGCCCGAAAAAAGGAGAACAAAAATACGGTGCAGAAAGTAGTCGTAAAGACGGGCATGACGTATCAAGGACAAACCATGATTCAAGAAGGCTTAAATGCTGGGGATCAGGTCATTATCAAGGGCTATAACGAAGTAACGGATGGCGAGGAGGTCGCCGTTGTCAAATCATAAAATTCCGAAACATGATGAAAGATGAAATGAAAGACGAGAAAGAAAAACAAGAAATTAAGCGAGAATTTGGACTAACCAGTTTTTCGATTAATAATAGCACCAGCGTTTTTTTGTTGGCGACAATTATTACGCTTTTTGGGCTATTTTCTTACATTACGATGCCTAAGGCACAATTTCCAGATATTGTATTGCCAACGGTGTATGTGAATACGATTTATCCGGGCAATTCGCCTGTGGATATTGAAAATTTGGTCACGCGGCATCTGGAAAAGGAACTTAAATCGGTCAAAGGAATTAAGAAAATTGAATCCACTTCGGCGCAGGACGTATCGGCGATTGTGGTCGAATTTAATGAGGATGTCGAAATTGCGAAAGCCATTCAGGATACCAAAGATGCGGTCGATAAAGCGAAAAAAGAATTGCCTTCGGATTTGGACAACGACCCCCAAGTTATCGAAATGGATTTTTCGGAAGTGCCTGTCATGTCCGTCAATTTATCAGGTGATTTTGAAATTAATAAATTGAAGGAATACGCCGAATATTTGGAAGATGAATTTGAGGCATTGAGCGAAATCTCAAAGGTAAAAATCAGCGGTGCGCTTGACCGTGAAATCCAAATTAATGCGGATATTTATCAGATGGAGGCTCGAAAAATAACCTTTAATGATATTCAACAGGCGATTGCAGGCGAAAATACCACGCTTTCGGGGGGCGAAATGCGTACCGAAAATGGTTTCCGGCGGTCGATTCGGATTTCTGGAGAGTTTACGAATGTGGAGCAGATGCGTAATATTATCATCAAATCGGAACTCGAACAGCCTATTTATCTCAAGGATGTGGCGCAGGTCAAAGATAGTTATGTCGAGCGGGATAGTTATGCGCGTCTGGCGAGTGGCGAAAATTTTGATACCAAAGGTAGTTTTCCTGTCGTTTCGGTGGAAGTTATCAAAAAAGGCGGCGAAAATTTGATTGATGCGGACGAAAAAATCCGACAGATTTTGGAAGAGGCACAAGGCACGATTTTGCCTGCGGGATTGAATATTATCATTACGAATAATCAAGCCGACCAAATGAAAATGAACATTGATAATCTCGAAAATAGCATCATTTCGGGTGTGATTTTGGTGGTTTTGGTGTTGCTTTTTTTCATGGGATTACGCAATGCCTTGTTTGTTGGTTTGGCGATTCCGTTGTCGATGTTTTTATCTTTTTTAGTTATGGGAGCAATGGACGTTACGATTAATATGGTCATTCTCTTTGGGTTAATTCTGGCATTGGGAATGTTGGTAGATAATGCGATTGTGGTTATCGAAAATATGTATCGCCTGATGGAAGAGGGATATTCCGTGATGCGTGCTGCCAAAGAAGGCGCAGGCGAAGTGGCGATTGCGATTATTACATCAACCCTGACGACTTTGGCGGCATTCGTTCCTTTGGCGTTTTGGGGTGGAATTATGGGGGAGTTTATGAAATTTTTGCCCATTACATTGATTATCGTCCTGTCTTCATCGCTCTTTGTTGGGTTGGTCATCAATCCTGTGGTGGCGAAGGCATTTATGAAAGTAGATGACGGCAACGTAAATCGGAACAAAAAACCGATTTTGGTTTCGGCTTTGGTGGCGATTGCGCTTTCAATTCCGCTTTATGCCATGAATTTGGCTTCCGAAACACCTAATTTTGGTGCCGCCAATTTGTTGATGTTATTCGGGATTTTGGGATTATCGAATTTATTTATTTTGCGTCCTTCGGGATATTGGTTTCAAAATATATTGCTTCCACGTATCGAAAAAATTTATTTGAAAACCCTAAAATATGCCCTGAAAGGATTTCGTCCCTATTTATTTTTTATGGGAACGTTCTTTTTTATGATTTTTTCGATTGTCATTTTTGGAATTAATGCGCCTTTGGTGGCTTTATTCCCACAAACTGACCCCGAATACGTCTATTTATATGTCGAAAATCCATTGGGAACAGACATCGAAACGACCAACAAAATGACCAAAGAACTGGAAGCCAAAGTATATCAAACGATTTTGCCATTCAAAAAAATTATCAAATCGGTCGTTACGAATGTCGGCAAAAATACAGGAAACCCAAATGAAGGTTTTGGCGCAAACATTACGCCCCATAAATCTCGAATTTCACTTTCGTTCATTGAGGAGCAATATCGGGACGGACTCAAGACCAAAGATGTTATGGTTGCCCTGACCGAATTGGCGGATGACTTCCCTGGTGTAAAAATTGTGGTGGATAAAAATAATGATGGACCACCTGTCGGAAAACCAATCAGCATCGAAGTAACGGGCGAGGATTATATCAAACTCATCGAAGAGGCAGATAAAATCCAAAAAATGATTGACAAAGCCAAAATTGCGGGCGTTACGGGCTTGAAAATGGAGCTGGAAAACGGAAAACCCGAACTTATGTTCAATATTGACCGTGCCAAAGCGCGCCGCTATGGGCTTTCTACCTCACAACTTGGCATGGCATTACGCACCGCCATTTACGGATTAGAAATCTCCAAATTTAAGGATAAAGACGAAGATTATCCCATTCAATTACGTTTGGCGGATAAATATCGCTATAATTTGACCTCCTTACTCGACCAGCGCGTTACGTTCCGAGATAATCGTGGCAATTTTCATCAAGTGCCAATTTCTGCTATTGCTACGCTCGAATATTCCTCTTCTTTTGGCTCGGTCAAGCGAAAGGATTTGGAAAAAATGATTATTGTCAGTGCCAATATTATCGAGGGTTACAATGCCAATGAAATTGTGGCGCAGGTCAAGCGAATGCTCGAAGGACACAGAATGTCAAGCGGTTATGCGTATCGTTTCGGAGGAGAGCAGGAAGAGCAAGCCAAATCGATGGCGTTTTTGGGGCGGGCGATGCTCATTGCCGTTTGTGCGATTTTCTTGATTTTGGTTTCCCAATTTAATTCGATTACCAAACCGTTTATTATTGTCATGTCCATTTTGTTCAGTACGATAGGCGTATTTTTGGGTTTGACAATTTTCCGAATGGACTTTATTATTATTATGACGGGCATTGGGATTATTTCTTTGGCGGGCGTGGTGGTCAATAATGCGATTGTTTTGATTGATTATACCGAACTTACCCAACGCCGTAAACGAGAGGAATTAGGTTTGTCAAAAAATGAATCGCTCTCGCCCGAAGTCTTGCGGGAATGTCTAATTGAGGCAGGTTATACACGTTTGCGCCCAGTTCTTTTGACGGCAATTACGACAGTGCTGGGCTTAATTCCTTTAGCCACAGGTTTTAATATTGATTTTTTCGGATTATTTGCACATTTCGAGCCTGCTATTTTTATTGGGGGCAAAAACGAGGCTTTTTGGGGTCCGATGGCTTGGACGGTCATTTTTGGGTTGGTTTTCGCTACTTTCCTGACGTTGGTGATTGTGCCAGTCATGTATTTTATGGATGAAATGTTTGCCTTGAATATCAACAAATTCACACAAAAAATATCAGGCAAAACCGAAACCGTACTTATTGGCGAAAAAGAAGAGTAAGCGAAAATTTTTTTAGTTAATTTGGAAGCAAAGTCAGTTTTCGATTTTCGAGAACTGACTTTTTTAGTTTTACCAAGTTTTGGAAATTTTCAGATTTTTAAATAACTCCTAATCTTGATGACAAATCACCCAAAGTTTTCTTGAAAACAAAATCTGAACCCAGATAGTTAAGCATCATAAATCAGATGAAATATCATGCGAATCAAAATTGAAGTACAAAAATTACACGCCTTGACAGGGCATCGAGATAGCATTTATACGATTCGTTCGGCGCATAATCCACAGTATTTTTATTCGGCGGGTTCGGATGGTTTTCTGGTCAAATGGGATGTCGAAAACCCCGAAAATGGACAATTAATTGCACAATTTCCCAAAACAATTTATGCCCTTGAGCCACATCCCGAACAAAACTGGCTTTATATCGGACAAAATTTTGAGGGCGTGCATCTTATTGATTTACAGACAAATACAGAAATAAAATCCACACAAATTACCCGACACGCAATTTTTGACATCTTATTTTTCCAGAATCGACTGGCGGTAGCGTGCGGCGATGGGCGAGTCGTTATCTTGGATGCTGAAACCCTCGAAACCCTCAAAAATATTCCGTGCTCCGAAAAAAGCGCACGGACACTAACATTGAATCCTGCCCAAAACGAACTGGCGGTAGGATATAGCGACAATTTTATTCGGATATTTGATTGGACTAATTTTGAATTAAAATATGAATTTCAGGCACATGATTTATCCGTATTTACGTTGCGTTATTCTCCTGATTATCAGTTTCTTATGAGTGGTGGGCGGGATGCACATCTCAAAATATGGCACACCAAAAATTATGAATTACAGGAGTCGATTGTAGCACACCTCTATACAATTAATCATATTGCCTTTAGCCCTTCGGGACGTTTTTTTGCGACGTGTAGCAAAGACAAATCCATCAAAATATGGGATGCCAAAACCTTTAAGTTGCTGAAAGTCATAGACAAAGGACGACACGCAGGGCATGGTACTTCGGTCAATAAACTAATTTGGTCGCCACATTCCAAACAACTCATTTCCGGTTCGGATGACCGTTCGATTTCGGTTTGGGACTTGCAATTTTTTGAATCTGCGAATTAATATAAGTTGCATAAATTTAACTTTGTAAAGTAGTTTAAATCCAACCTTGCCAAGTTTTCAAAACTTGGCAAAGTTGAAGATATATTTTTAAACCACAATATTGATAATTTTCTTGGGTACGATAATGACTTTTTTGGGCGTTTTGCCTTCCGTCCATTTCTGTACGATTTGATTGGCTAAAGTGGTTTTTTGCATTTCGTTTTTGTCGGCATCCAGCGCAAATTCGATTTTGGTTCGCATTTTACCATTTATCATCACGGGGTATTCAAAAGCATCTTCTTTCAAATACTTTTCGTCAAATTTCGGAAAATTTACCTCTAAAATTGACCCTTTATTGCCGATTTGTTGCCAAAGTTCTTCGGTGATGTGCGGAGCATACGGCGAAATAATAATCAATAAATCGGATAAAATTTCACGTTTATGGCACTCCAACGCAGTCAATTCATTGACACAAATCATAAATTCGCTTACGGGCGTATTGAACGAATCTCGCTCCAAATCTTCCTCGACTTTTTTGATAGTTTTATGCAAAATTTTCAATTCGGCGGGCGTGGCTTTCTCGTCTGAAATCGCCAAATTTCCATCCGCAAAAAACAATCGCCATAGCTTTTTCAGGAATTTAGAAACGCCATCAATTCCTTTGGTGTCCCAGGGTTTTGACTGCGTGAGCGGTCCCAAAAACATTTCGTAAAGTCGCAACGTATCCGCCCCATAATCGGCAATGACATCATCGGGGTTCGTAACATTATACCAACGTTTGGACATCTTTTCGACCACCGAACCACATACGTATTTTCCGTCTTCCAAAACGAACTCGGCATCGGCATATTCGGGTCGCCATTTTTTAAACGCTTCGATGTTCAGAATGTCATGTTCGACCAAGTGAATAAAAACGTGTAATTCACTGGTTTTGAATTGATTACGAAGATTTTTAGATACAAATTTTTGTTCGCCTTCGACCTTATAAATCAAACTCGAAACGCCCTGAATCATGCCTTGATTAATCAGTTTTTTGTACGGTTCTTCGTGGCTTACGATGCCAATATCTTTCAAAAATTTGTTCCAAAATCGAGAATATAAAAGATGTCCCGTAGCGTGTTCCGAACCGCCGATATACAAATCAACTTGTCCCCAATATTTTTCAATTTCTGGACTTACTAATTGCTCCGAATTTTGGGCATCTTTGTACCGAATAAAATACCAAGATGACCCCGCCCAACCGGGCATGGTCGTTTTTTCGTACTCATAACCCGCTCTATTCCAATCAGTTGCACGCGACAAAGGCGGTTCGCCGTCTGGCGTTGGGCGATAGTCAGAAATTTCAGGAAGTTGCAAAGGCAATTCTTGGGCGGGCAACAATTCGGGAATTTCATGTTTGTAAATGACAGGAATTGGCTCGCCCCAATATCGCTGCCGACCAAAAACCGCATCACGCATTTTGTAATTAATTTTGCGTTTTCCGAAGCCTTTTTTTTCGGCAAATTCGATGGCTTTCAAAATAGCTTCTTGACTTTCGATGCCGTTCAGAAATCCCGAATTTATCATTTTTCCATGCTTTTTATCGCACGGATTCTCAAGGGTTTCCGTCCCTTCAATGACCCGAATAATGGGCAAATCAAAATGGGTGGCAAAGCGATAATCTCGGTCATCGGAAGAGGGAACAGCCATGACCACGCCCGTTCCGTAGCCCGCCAAAACGTAATCGGCAACCCAAAGCGGGATTTTTTCGTGGTTGAACGGATTAATGACGTAACTTCCTGTAAATACGCCAGATACAGTTTTTACGTCTGCCATTCGTTCTCGTTCCGAACGATTTTTGGCGGTATTTACATAATTTTCAACGGCTTCTTTTTGTGCGGACGAAGTCAATTTTTCGATGAGGTCATGTTCGGGCGCAATCGAAACGTAAGTTACGCCAAAACTGGTATCGGGTCGGGTCGTAAAAACGGTCAGTTCAATGTCCGAATCCGCCACATGAAAAGTCAGTTCCGCCCCGAACGATTTTCCAATCCAATTTCGTTGCATTTCTTTCATGGGTTCGGAAAAATCGACCGTTTCCAAGCCCGTCAAAAGTCGTTCGGCATAAGCGGTGATTCGCATCATCCATTGTTTCATTTTTTTGCGCTCAACAGGATGCCCGCCACGCTCCGAAAACCCATCTTTGACCTCGTCATTTGCCAAAACCGTTCCAAGCGCAGGACACCAATTCACGACCGCTTCGGACAAATATGTCAGGCGATACTTTAATAATAAATCGCTTTTTTCTTTTTCAGAAAACCCTGCCCAATCTTGCGCCCAAATCTGGGGTGTATCGTCATCACAAGCCGCCAAAATTCCTTCGTTTCCGTACTTTTCAAAATGCGAAATTAAGCTCGAAATGGGTTCAGCTTTATCGGTTTTTTGGTTGTACCAATGCTGAAATAATTTTTGGAAAATCTCCTGCGTCCAGCGGTAATAATCGGGCGAAGAAGTTTGTACTTCACGTTCCCAATCGAACGAAAATCCAATCTTAGAAAGCTGATTCTTAAAGGTTTGTATATTTTTTTCGGTCGTAAGGGCGGGATGTTGTCCCGTTTCGAGGGCGTATTGTTCGGCAGGCAAACCAAAGGAATCAAAGCCCATCGGATGCAGGACATTAAAGCCTTTCAAGCGTTTGTAGCGAGCCATAATATCGGAAGCAATATAGCCCAAAGGATGCCCGACATGAAGCCCCGCACCTGACGGATACGGAAACATATCCAAGACATAATATTTGGGTTTATCGGACTGATTTGGCGTATGATATGAGTTGTGTTTTGCCCAATTTTTTTGGTGCTTGGGTTCGATTTCTTGCGGATGATATTCCATACAAATTTAGGTGCTATACGTTGTTTTTGATTCGTTTTTGAACCAGTAAAAGTAGGAAATTTTATTGAGTTTGGGCAAGGCATTCCGACAAAAAACTCGCCAAAAAGTGTAATTTTGGAATTATAAACAAACAAAATATACACTCGGTTTTTATGTCAATTAAATCGTAAAATTGGTTTGATGTTTTACAAACAAACCTGATGAGGAAATGGTTTTTCATAAAAAATTTGGGACGGATGAGGACAAAAATAATTGTATAATCTATTGAAAATCAGAAAATTATGACACGAGAGGAATGGGAAGATTTGATTTTTACATCCGATTATTTAGCGGGTGTTCAGATTCAAAAATGCCTCGAAGATAACGAAGTTGAGGAAGCAAAAATGGGTTTACAAATGCTTCTGGAATCGCAAAAAATGTGGGAACAATCAGAGTTGCAATGGAAACTTCGAGATTTGATGTTTCATGTTTTGATAGGGATTTTAGTACCTCAAAAACGCACTGCAAAATGGAGCATTGAACTTGATAATATGCGAACAGATATTGAAAATCATCGTCATAAAAACCCTGTCATGGACGATAATTATGTCAAAACGATTTGGAATACAGCCTTTGAGGTGGCAAAAGAGAACGCCCAACTCTGGGTAAGTCAATCACGAGAAATACCTGAATTGAGTTGGGGAGAAGTATTTGAAAAAGAATACTCGTATCGTAGAAAAACGAAAAAGATATAATGGGAAATCAACGCAAATCCCTTTGGAGTCAGTTGGAACGCCTGATGATGCACATTTTGAAATTTATGATGCAACCTGCAAAACGCTCTCGGAGTTGGATACAGTCAATTAGTAATGCAAGGCATGAAATCCAAATTATTTTAAGTAAGAAACCCAGTTTGAAAAATACAATTTTAGAAATTTGGGATGCCGTTTTTAAAAAAGCCAAAGGCAATGCCCAGAAAGAAACCGACCAAAATTGCGACATCGAAG
>CAZNYR010000031.1:0-24152 GCA_964577275.1 uncultured Cytophagales bacterium
TGTTGGAGGTCTAAAATTTTCGTACATCCAAAATCGTTTGTCCGAATCCTTCGGGTTGGTCAATAATCAAAGCAATTTTCTGTGCAACTTCCGTTGGGCTGGCGAGTTGGTGTTCATCTTTGAGGGCTAAAAAACGTTCAAAGTTACTGAAATTCAATAGATTAGAGTTTTCCCGAATTTGCGCTTGCATTTCTGTATCCACCACGCCGGGTGCAACCGAAAAAATACGCACATCCGATGCCCGTAGTTTTTGCTCCATCGCCATGACTTCCGAAAACATATCCATTGCCGATTTGGTGGCGCAATAGGTTGCCCAACCATCATAAGATTTGCGCCCCGCACCCGAACTTATATTCAAAATCAACTTGGGACAATGCGTAGTTTGGTATTTTTTCAGAAAATGATTAGTCAATAAAATCGGCGAAGCCAAATTCAGATTCACGGTTTGTTCCAGTATTTTGCTCTGAAAATCACCCACATAAGCGATATTTCCCAACATTCCCGCATTATTTATCAAGACAATTTGTGTAGGATTTTCAAGTGATTTAAATGCAATTTGCAAGAATCGTTCGGTTTCCATCATGTCCGAAAGGTCGAGATTCCAATGCTTATAATGCGCGTGCTGAATGGTTTGTGTCCGCGAAATACCCGTTACGTGTGTATTTTCTTGCATCAAAAAATGTTCGGCGAATGCTTTGCCCAACCCTCGACTTGTTCCCGTAATAAAGAAATAACGCATGGATTTGCCGTTTTTTTTACGTGATAAACAGAACCAATTATTTTGCCGTAAAATATTATAACCTATTGACAATCAAAAAGATATAATTGAATTAATTGCCCTTTTAAGTTCACTTATGGTTGAGAAATTGCCCAAATATCTTTTTGGACTTTCTACCAAATTTCGCACCAAAAAAAGAGTACGGAACTATGAAACTTCCTCACGACTCAAAAGGTTTGGGTAATATTGCATTCTTGCCAAATTTGATGACTAATTGTCGTAAATAAAACGAAGTCTAACCTTTTAAATTAAAAATCCTTCTACTTTTTTTGTAGTTTTAGGCTATCAAATCAACTATTTTGACGGATGCCCAAAAAATTTTACGAAGAAAAAATTTTAAAATACGCACGGGAAAAAAATCTTGCCGATAATTATACGCACGCCCTTGCAGCAACTGTGGTGGTGCTTTCGTTTATTATCCTCCTGACACTGGGCAACTGGTTGTTGAATCGCAAGGCACAAGCGCAGGCGTGGCAACTGATGCCCGAAACCGCAGTCATGGCATTTGAACTGCCCGAAATTCCCGCTCTCTGGCACAAAACCGACAGCCTCCCCATCTGGAATAATCTCCGCGAAATTCCGTATTTTTCCGAATTGCACCGCCGATTTGCGTTGATGGATTCCCTCCGTGATGCGGGACATGACATCGAGGATTTTTTCAAAAAAAAGTCCATTTTTGTTAGTTTGCATCTGACCTCAAACAAGGCATTTGACTATATTTTTTATGTCCCTTACAAGGTATCCGAAAATGTACTTTTACAAGAATTGCTACGAGAAATTACGCGGCGTTTTTCGGTCGAATTTGACCAAAGAACATACCAAGGCATCACGATTCACGAAGTATTTATTCCCGAAACCGAAGCGGGATTTTCCTATATTTTGTACCGAAATCATTTGATAGGAAGTTTTACACCTTTGCTCATCGAGGACGTAATCCGAACGGTCAGCGAAGTGAATCGAGAAAATTTCGTATCTTCAAATCCTGAACTTTTTGAACTCAAGACAGGCAAAAAACAAGACGGCAAAATTTATCTGAATATGAGGCGATTACCTCAAATTTTGGGTATATTTTCAGATAAAACTGTTACCGAAAAATTGGAGAATTTGGCACGTTTATCGGACGGACTCGCATCCAATTTTGCGCTTTCGGGTCGGGCAATTTCTTTGGCGGGTCGGAGTGCGGTCATCGAAGATGAGGACGAAAACCCGAACTATTTATCCATTTTCAAGGGGCAGAAACCTTCCGAATTTGAAGGGCTAACTCAGTTCATTCCCAGACGCACGGCTTTGCTATTTCGGTGGGGTTTTGAGGATGGCGAAAAATTGTACAATTCCTTGAAAACGTATCGCCAAACCTTTGACCGTTTTCAGGTCAATTTTGATGAAGAAACCTTCCACGAATTTAATGTCAATCCTGCCGAAATTATGACCCATGCCGATGGCGAAGTCGCCCTGGCGGTCATGGAAAATCATGATGATGCACCTGCCGACCAACTTGTTTTTGTGCGCCTCAAAGCACCTCGAAAAGTGCAGGGTTTGATGTGGCAACTCGCCCAAAATTCGGCATCAGATACCGCAATTTTTGAAAATTATGGCGACTTACGCATCACCCGAATTGATGTGCCTGAAATCCCCCAAAAAATGTTTGGCGAAATGTTTGGCGGGTTTCAAAAAACGTGGTTTAGCATGATTAATAATTATTTGATTTTATCAAATAGTGTGCGTGGGTTGAAAATGCTTTCCGATGATTTGGATAAAAAAGAAACCTGGGCGCATCTGCCCAAACAAACCCAAATGCTGGGCTTAAACGACTCTAAATCAAATGTTTCTGTCAAAATTAACATACTTCGTTCGTGGAATATACTTACCCAAAACCTCACCCCCGAAAAGCAACAATTTTTCGAGGAATTTAAACGACAATTATTACGATTTGAGTTTTTTACCTATCAGGCTACGGTCAAACGAAATAATTATGAAACTACTATTTCTTTGATTCATCGGATGCCACAAGGATTTCAGGGCGACAAAAACCAAAATTTAGTGCATTCACACGCCAATACGCTGATTTCTAAGCCCATTACTCCGCCTATTCTTGTCCGAAATCATCATTCCAAAAGTGATGAAATTATGATTCAGGATGACCAATTCAATCTCTATCAAATTGCAAAAGATGGCACAAAGCGTTGGAAATCAAGTCTTAATGCACGGATTGTTAGCCCAATTTATCAGATAGATTATTACAAAAATGGGAAAATCCAATATCTGTTTTCGACCACACGAAGTATTTATTTAATCGATAGATTGGGTCGAAATGTGGCGGGGTATCCCTTTACCCCCTTAAATGGCATTCCACTTGACCATTTATCAATTTTTGATTTGGATAAATTGAAAAATTATAAGTTCGTATCCACCGATTTGGCAGGCAATATTCGGATGTATTCTAAGTTCAAAACACCCCAAAATGAGTGGTTTCCGAAAAAATTAGACGGTACTTTGGTCGAATCGCCCCGTCATGTTCGGGTCGAAGGAGTCGATTATGTTTTGGCTGTCCGAAAAATTGGCACGGTAGATGCGATGACAATTAACGCACAAAATCACTCGGAGTTTCCGCTGGATTTTGGCGTTGAAATTGATGACCCCTCATTTTTGCAACTCGGTGATAATCCGCAAAATACATATTTGACAATTCTGACGAAGGAAGGCGAAATTATCAAGTTGGCATTATCAGGACAAATCATCAACCGAAACAAATTGCCTCGTGTGGATGCCACTTCGGATTTTATGGTTTGCAAAGCCAAACCCCTTGAAAATGACTATGTTATCGCTCGACATGATGATAAAACCCTCACATTTTTGGAGAAAACTGGCAACGAAATCTTCCGCAAAACCTTCTCGAATTCGTCCCGAAAACTGGTACAATATTTTTCGTTCGGAGCAAATACCAAAGTTTTTGCCGTAACAGACAACACTTCTCGGCAGACGTGGCTATATTATTCGGATGGTGGCATGGTTTATGATAAGCCGCTGGATAGCGATTCGGAAGTCGAAATTCGGTATTCGGAAATTGACGAAGTATTTGAAGTTTATAAAAACTACGGACGTAAAATCGAAATGATTAAAATAATCAAACAATGATAATTCTACATATTAACATCATAACTACTTGATAATCAATTTATTAAAAATATTATTGTATCGGGATACAAACTTTAAATCGTGTAAATTGATTTGGTTGGGTTTCGACTTCAATCGTTCCGCCCAGTTTTTCGATAATTTTTTCGCTTACGTATAAGCCCAACCCATTGCCTTTGGAGGCAATAGAACCTCTAAAATACATCTCAAAAATTTTCGGTCTGATGTCTGGTGTAATTCCCATACCGTTATCCCAGACATTTATAAAAGCCTGATTATCAATCACTTTTACGGATAATTTTACTTGTGTAGGTCTTTCTCCGCCGAGTGTGCCGTAATAAATGGCATTTTCCAATAAATATTCCATGATGGCTTCCAACAAAAGTGGAACACCCTTAAAGTTCGGATGGTCAGCAATTTCGACTTCTGGCGTAATTCCTGTGGCGGAAATCACATCTGTAAGGTCTTGCTTAACTTTGTCATATATCGTAAAAAAATTGGTTTCAGTCAGATTTGTTTCAGCATATTTATTCACTTCCCGAATCATTAATAATTTGTGGAGCATCTTGTCCATCGTGTAAGCTGTGGTATGGACATTCTCAAAAAGTTGCAAGGCAATCGGCTCACTTACAGATACTTGCGCTACTTTATTAAGTCCCATCAATGTCGTCAGTGGGCGGCGCAAATCGTGCGAAGAGCGATAAATAAAATAATCCAATTCTTGGTTGGTATGCTCCAATTCTTCGTTACTTTGTCGGAGAGTTTGGATGAGTGCCTTATTTTGTCGTTTGAGTTCAAAGGCTTCCAAAGCGTTATCAATGGTAATTTTGAGTTCGTTACGTTCCCAAGGCTTGGTAATATAACGATAAACACGCCCTTTATTAATTGCCTGAATGACGGCTTCCACATCGCTGTATCCTGTCAAGATAATGCGTGTAATGTCAGGATAATTTTGGGCTACTTTTTCCAAAAATTCAATCCCTGTAACTCGTGGCATACGTTGGTCAGTAATGACCAAATGAATGGGTTTTTGTGCCAAGACTTCCAGTCCTTCATCTGCTGATTGCGCCAAATGGATTTGGTAATTTTTCCGAAATACGAACTTGAAACTCACTAAGTTTTCCTGTTCGTCATCTACATAAAGTATGCTGTATTTTTTCTGTTTTTGT
The DNA here is from genome assembly GCA_964577275.1 of uncultured Cytophagales bacterium. GTDB lineage: Bacteria > Bacteroidota > Bacteroidia > Cytophagales > Thermoflexibacteraceae > UBA2561. Next base: position 5,080 of record CAZNYR010000031.1, read on the forward strand.
GTTGCCATCCCCGAAAATTAAGTATTTTGTTACAGCGCATTTTTTCGTATTAAAATGACGCAAAAATATAAAAAAAATCACAACAAAACTACCTATATTACTAAAATAATTCAGCCAAAATGTGGCTATTTTTGTCTGGATTTGGGTGCTTTTTTGGGCAATGTAATCCGAAATTCTGCGCCTTGATTCGGTGTATTTTCGACCGTAATTGCGCCCTGATGTCGTTCAATAATTCCGTAACTGATTGATAATCCAAGTCCTGTCCCCTCGCCTACGTCTTTGGTCGTGAAGAATGGCTCAAAGATTTTTTCTTTGATGACTTCAGGAATGCCTTTGCCCGTATCCCGAATATAAATTTCGACATTATCGCCCTCTGTTTTGGTCTGGACAAATATTTTGCCTTTTCCGTGAATGGCTTGCACCGCATTGGACAAAATATTCATGAATACCTGATTGAGCTGTCCGGGAAAGCACTCAATTTGTCCGATATTGGGGTCATAATTTTTGATAATTTCAATCCGATTTTTGGTTTTATTACGCAATAATAATAACGTAGAATCCAGTCCGTCATGGATACTGGCTTGTTTGAGTGCGCCTTCATCGAGTCGCGAAAAATGTCGTAATCCCTTGACAATCTGGGCAGTACGTTTAGCACCCGTACTAATATTTGCCGTCAGTTCGGTCAAACTATCCAAGACCTCATCATACTCAATTTCATCTTTGATGTCCTCAATTTCGGCTAATTTTTCCGCCGCATTTTCGGGCGTGATGCCTTCATAAGCCCGAATCACCTCCAAAATATCCTCTACTGACATTTGCAAGCCCTCAATGCTGGCACTAATATAACTGACCGGATTATTGATTTCGTGTGCGATACCAGCGGTCAGTTGTCCCAAAGAAGCCATTTTTTCGGAATTGACCAAATGCGCCTGTGCGTATTTGAGCTGGTCGAGCGTCATCATAAGTTGCTCATTCTGACTGAATAACTCCTCCTGTTGGGTTTGTAATTCTTGGGTTTGTCTATCGACTTCGCGTTGCAAATTTTCCTTCAGGCGTTCCAATTCTTTTTTATCGGTAATATCGCTAATAATTCCTGCCAAACGCACAAAACGTTTGGTTTTTGGGTCATAAACCGCCGCACCGACTGCCCGAAACCACCGCTGACTTTGGTCTGGTAATGTCATTAAATATTCATGTTCAAACCCTTTATTTTTAGGGTTTGATTGCCGAATAAATGTCGTCAAATCCTGAATCATGGCTCGTTTATCAGTTTCCCGAAGCGATAATGTCCAATCGGATTGCTGCTCAACTTGCCAAAGTTTTTTGAGCTGGGGCGAAATCCACGTATTTTCTTGGCTAAATATACCATCCGACCGTATTTCGATGTCCCAAATACCTTCTCGTGTGCTTCGGAATGCCAAATCATAACGAATTAACAAATTATCAATTTCAGATTTTAATAATTTCTCTTCCGTTATATCCTGCAATGAACCCACCGCACGCACAGGATGCCCGTTTTTTTTCCGAATTGTGGTGCAACGCTCTCGAAACCAGCGATATTGCCCATCGACTTTTACCCGAAATTCCACATCATACGGCGTATTTCCCGTCCAATCTTCCAGATGATGATGCAGGGCTTCTTTCATCAAATCACGGTCAGCAGGATGAATATTATGTTCCCAACCTGTGGCGTTATATTGCTGATAATCACCTTCTTGTGTGTATTCTTTGCCTAATAATAATTTCTTGTATTGCTCCGAAACCCAAATCATACTGCCCTCGCTCAATTTGCCATCTTCAGGAATATACCAATCCCAAAGTCCCTCATTTGCGCCCGAATGCAAAATCTCAAACCGCTGATTAGCGATATGAATGTCATTTTTTGTCTGTTCCAGTATCAAATTTGTCTGATGAAGTTGCTCCATATTTTGGAGTAATTCCTCCTCTTGGGTGCGTAATTCTTCGGTTTGATACTGATAATCAACCAATAACTGTTTTAATGTTTCGTTCGAGGTTTGTAATTCTTCGGTTTTGGTCTGGACGGCATCCTGCAAGTTATTTTTGAGGCGCATCAACTCCTCTTCGGCTTTTTTGCGCTCCGTAATATCAAAAGACACGCCCCCAATGGCACATACTTGGTCATTTTTATCTCGTAACGGAAACTTGGAAGTCCATAAAATCCGTTCTGTGCCGTCTGCCAAACGCACGGTTTGTTCAAAGGTATCGCCCTGTCCCGAAGCCAGAATCTGCACATCGGTCGAAGTAATTTCATCCGCAATATCAGTATCATATAACTCATAATCAGTGCTTTCCAAAATTTCTTCCTCCTCCAAACCTAACATTTCGCACAAATACGGATTGGCTTGCAAATATTCTCCCGCCAAATTTTTGATAAACATATTGGCGGGCGTATGCAACATATAATTTCGGAGAAGTTGCTCGCTGGTGCGAAGTCGCTCTTCAGCTTCCACTTGCAATGTAATATCCGTGATGAATCCTTCCAAAATCAATTCGCCGTTCGTTATCCGAATCGGACGAGCCTTTTCCAAAAACCAACGCCTTTTACCCTGAATCAAAATAGGATATTGCACTTCAAATGGTTTTTCTTTCAAAAATGCTTTTTGTATCTTTTTTATTACTTTTTCTCGATATTCCGCCAAAATAAACTGATTTAATGCACGTTCTCGATTCGTAAATTGTTCTGGCGAAATGTGCATCAATTCCTGTACGCCCGCACTGACAAACAGCATGGTTTGTGCCTCGTCATGAGCTAACCGATAGACCATTCCTTGTAGGTTTTGCATCAAGGTTTTGAATCGGTTTTCATTGATTTTCAGGGTTTTTTCAGCTTGCTTGCGCTCGGAAATATTACGCATAAAAAATGCCATTCCTAAAACTTTGTTATCCGCATCCCGAATCGGATTGATGATAATTTCGATGTACTTTTTATGACCATTTTCTAAAGCAATCACTTCTTCAAAAAGCTGGGAATCAATATTTTTAGGATGTTTCTGACGATATGCCTTCACGCTTTCTGGCAGATAATCCGCTACGCATTCGCCTTGTTGCAACAAAATCCCTGTCTGTTGTTTAATTCGGTTCAAAAACGCCGAATTTGCCACCGACAAATTTAATAGATTATCCACCGCAAGTATCTCATCTTGAGTGCTTTCGATGATGGCACGAATGTTTTGTTCATTCTGTTTTTGTTTGGTTTCGGCTAATTTGAGTTGTGCCAGAATACTTTGTTCAGAAAATTGTCGGCGTTTACGTTTGGAAATATTTCGGATAATCGCACAGGCATACATCTGATTTCCGTTATAAATTTTGGTCATAAATACCTCAGCCCAGAAACTTTTACCATTTTTACGCCGATGTACTGTTTCTATCACAAAATGTGATTTTACTGTTAATTTTTCCCAGAAATTTTCTCTAAAAACCGCAGGATAGTCCGCCTCATCGAGTTCTAATTTGGTTAAATCTAAGTTCAAAAACTCCTCATTGTCATACTGATACAGTTCGCAGGTAGGCTGATTAATATTAATAATTCGATTATCTTGATTAATCCAAATCACGGCATCCCGCATATTATCACAGGTCGATTGCCAGAAATTTACTTGGCGTTCGGTCTGTTCAATACTTTGCTTTAATATATTGGTAAAATTCTCATTTTGAATTAGTTGTAATCGAATTTTGCGTTGAGAACGCCACATGATTCCCAACAAAATTCCCATCAACAACCCCAATAAAACCAGTATCCAAATCGGAATCATCGTTTTATATTTTTACGAATAAAGACCATTTAATGTATAATCTTAAAATCACATCAATAACTGATAATCAATACTTTAGAACAAAATATAGTACGTTACCCCATTCAAACAAGTACTTTAATTCAATAATCACTTTAATTTGACATGAATTGTGCCACAAATTTCGTATCTTGAGATTTTGGGTCGTGTATTATTGAGCTAAATATCTGATTATAAGAATGTTAGTACCTCTGGATTGCTGGTAGTAGTAGCCTCCATAATTCACACAAACCGACTTATAGAGCCAAACATGATGATAAAATACGCAGTAGTACCTCGTTGGTGTCCATATTAAAATGATATAACTATTTGATAATCAACAAATTATATCAATACTGATTTGTAAAAAAAAATTGAATCACTACTTCATTCAAAAAAATGATACCACCTCACAACAAGTTAAAACTTTTATTTGATACACCAAAAAAATTGCCATGTTATTCCGATTGACCGAAAAACCTTCTGTGGCTGACCAATTTTTACGTCAGTTACGTGATAAAACTATCCAAAAAGATACCATGCGATTTCGGCAAAATCTGCGGCGCATCGGGCAAATTTTAGCCTACGAAATTTCTAAAAGTTTTGATTATCAAAGTATTACAATCGAAACACCTTTGGCTTCTTTTCGGACAAAAACACCGCATCAACTGCCCATACTCATTCCTGTCATGCGGGCAGGTTTGCCTTTTTTTGAAGGATTTTTAGATATTTTTGATGCTTCGGATTCGGCTTTTGTCGGTGCTTATCGAGGCAAAACGGATGCAAATCAGGCATTTGAAATCGAAATGAATTACTTGACTTCGCCCGATTTGACCGACCAAATCATCATCATTATCGACCCAATGATAGCGACAGGCAAATCCATTTTGAAAACCTATCAAGCTGTAAATCAGTTCGGTATGCCCAAAAAATGTTACATCGCCGGAGTCATTGGTGCGCGCCAAGGCATTGAGTTAGTACAACGAAAGTTGCCTCACGCCTCCATTTGGATAGGCGACATCGACCCCGAATTAAATACCAAATCTTACATTGTACCCGGCTTGGGCGATGCGGGCGATTTGGCTTTTGGGCAAAAACTATAAAAATTCTGCCACCCATAAGGGTAAACGGGCGGTTAGGTATCCTGAAAGTGAGAACACAAAGAAAATCCGTTATCTTAACGGTCGGTATCAGCCGATAAAGATTCTTTATCGCTTGATAATCAATGATTTAATCTCTTCTAAAAGCAAAATTTTGGGAGAGATTATTTTTTTGGGAAGCCCTAAAAAAACGCCTTCAAAATTAACTTTGAGATTAATTTCGAGGGCGTTTTGGTGGGTTAAGTCAAAAATATTTTAGGCTTCCGCAGGCTCTTGAGCAGGCGTTTGCTCTGCATTTTCGGGCGTTTGGGGTGTACTTTCAACTTCTTTTGCTTTTTTCAAGGCAGTAGCTCGGTCTTCTTTGATTTTGGTTTCGGCAGCTAACTTTACTTTCACAACATCTGCCTTAGCTTGAGCCAGACCGTCTTTTTTGTTTTGGATTTGTTGGTCTTTACCTGCTTTCCATGCCTCAAATTTTTTATCGGCTTCCTCTTGCGAAATGGCATTTTTCAGGACACCAATTTGGAGATGCTTTCGGAGCATAATTCCTCGATACGACAAGATAGCTCGCACAGTATCAGTAGGTTGCGCACCATTTAATAACCATTTGAGGGCAACATCATCATCCAAAATAATGGATGCGGGATTGGTATTGGGGTCATATTGCCCAATTTTTTCGACAAATCGACCATCTCGTGGCGACTTTGATTCTGCCACCACAATTCGATAAATGGGCTTACGTTTTCGTCCGCCTCGTGCTAATCTGATTTTTAACATCGTATTTTGATAGATTTAAATTGATGGAACACGTCCACCTCGAAAATCGGTCTGCAAAGGTAAGTTTTTTATTTAAAAAAATAGCGTAAAAGTGATTTAAAAATCGGTTGTCCGAATTGATTCTGAAAATCAAGAAGTTATCACATTATTTTATTGCGTATAAGCAGGCCATCGTTGATTGACAACTCCTTCGGCTTCCATCAGATTTAGGATTTCGTCAGCAATATTTTCGCTCAGTTCCAGATGTGTCGTAAAACCAACACAAGAGGCATTAATTTCGCCCAAGACATATTTATCTTTTCCGTTTTCATCGGTATCCAAAATAAAATCCGCCGTCCAGATTAAAGGCAAATCATAATTGCCCAAACTATACTGCATTTGTTTGAGATTTTTTTTGATGACCTCGACCAAATCCGTCCAGTTATCGGGCGATTCATAGGTATAATGCGCTCCCGAAAACAAGGTCGCCGAGAATGCCTCGGCAGTTTGCGGACGCTTATGGACAATGTGTATGATTTCATCCCGAAGCATTAATACCCGAATTTCGCCTTCGGAAATCCGTGCCAAAAACGGCATTTCCAAAATTGACCCATTTATGCCTTCCAAATACTGAATACAAAAATCCATAAATTCCTCAAGACTTTTTTCTTCGGAATGATTATCGACTGCTTCGGTCAATTTGAGGCGGGTTTCGGGCGGGAAAAAATCTTGTCCTTCGTAGTGATGCGGCTCAATCACCTCGACACGCCAGATGCCTTCACCTGTCGAACCACGATTTTGTTTAATGACGCGCACGCCATATTTGAGGGTGTACGGAAATCGAGCTTTAAAATCATCGAAATTATCATACAAAAACACATCTTCAGGCACCCAATCGGTATTTTTGAGCTTAGCAACCGCACTTTTTGCCCCATAATTAATCATGGCATCAGGATGCGGCAAGGCTTCGATGCCACTCCACACCAACTCCCTAAGCATCTGAAAATAACCCGTTTCATCTCGCAAATTTCCCGGATTTACTCGACTAATATAAGCACTGGCTTTTTCGAGCGTATAACGGTAAATTTCTCCCCGATTCTCGTCCGTATAAAAAATAATTTCAGCCGTCCAGCCTCGTTTTTGTAGGGCATCAATAATGGGTTTGGAGTCGTTGCGGTATCCATATTTTCCTTTGTCCGAACCGCCCCGCGCTTCAAAAATAATGACGTGCGTTTTCATTTTGTATGAGGTTTAATATAAAAGTTCGCCTCTAAGTTCGTGTTTTATTATTTTCAAAAGAAGAACCAAAGTCATTGCGGACAAAAAATTGACTTAAAGTTCATCACAAAGTACATCATTGTACATCTTACATTTACAAACCATATTTTGTATGAATTTCCAATGACTTTGAGCTTCATATCAAAACCTCAAAGACGGTCCCAAGACCTCTTTGACGGTAAAACTAAACCGTAAACATTTTAGGCTAAAAACTAAACCGAACCATTTTTGAGGTTTTCAACCGTCAAAAAGGTGTGTCAAACCTCAAAGACGGTTAAAATTTATCTTTTTTCCCCATTCCCAACCGAAAAAGTGTAATTTTGTTATTTAAAAATGGAACAAACGGACAAAATAAATGCTACGAACTCATACTTGCGGTCAATTACGCATAGACGCTGTTCATCAAGAAGTTATACTTTCGGGATGGGTACAAAAAACCCGCGATAAAGGCAAAATCATGTGGATTGACCTCCGAGACCGTTACGGAATTACACAAATTATTTTGGAAGAAGGCGTTACTGCGCCCCAAGTCCTCGAAACTGCCCGAAAATTAGGACGGGAATTTGTCGTTTCGGTCAAAGGAATTGTCATCGAAAGAACCTCAAAAAATCCGAAAATCCCCACAGGCGATATTGAAATTAAAGCCTTAGAAATCAGCATCTTAAATGCTGCAAAATTACCGCCTTTTACTATCGAAGACCAAACCGATGGCGGAGAAGATTTGCGGATGAAATATCGCTATTTGGATTTGCGCCGAACGCCCGTTCGTCAAAATTTGGAATTGCGCCACCGCATGGCAAAAGCCGTCCGAGATTATATGGACGAAAACCAATTCTTGGAGGTCGAAACGCCTGTTTTGATTAAATCTACGCCTGAAGGTGCGCGCGATTTTGTCGTGCCCTCGCGGATGCACGCTGGCGAATTTTATGCTCTCCCACAATCGCCACAAACCTTCAAACAACTTTTGATGGTCGCGGGATTTGACCGTTATTTTCAGATTGTCAAGTGTTTTCGTGATGAAGATTTGCGCGCCGACCGACAGCCCGAATTTACGCAAATTGATTGCGAAATGGCTTTCGTTACGCAAGAAGATATTTTACAAACATTTGAAGGATTAACCAAATATCTATTCAAAAAAGTCCAAAATATCGAAATCCAAGACGATTTTCCGAGAATGTCCTATGCCGATGCCATGAAATTTTATGGCTCGGATAAACCTGATATTCGGTTTGACATGAAATTTGTCGAATTGACCGAACTTGCCCAAACTAAAGGTTTTCAGGTCTTTGATTCGGCGGAATTGGTCGTTGGAATTTGTGCCAAAGGAGTTGCGGAAGAATACACCCGAAAAAAATTAGACGCTTTAACTGATTTTGTCAAACGTCCGCAAATCGGTGCAAAAGGCTTGGTTTATGTCAAATGTAATGCGGATGGCTCATTCAAATCTTCGGTCGATAAATTTTATACACAAAACGATTTGAAAACATGGGCAAACCAAATGGATGCTCAGGCAGGCGACCTAATTTTGGTGCTTTCTGGCGAAAAAAATCACACCCAAAAAGCCATGAACGCCCTGCGTTTAGAAATGGGTAATCAACTCAATATCAGGAAAAACAATGATTTCAAACCGCTTTGGGTCTTAGATTTTCCCTTGTTGGAGTGGGACGAAGAAACCGAGCGTTATCATGCCATGCATCATCCGTTTACTTCGCCAAAGCCCGAAGATTTGGATAAATTAGAATCTCATGCGAGCGAAGTGCGGGCAAATGCCTACGATTTGGTCATTAATGGAACGGAAATGGGGGGAGGCTCTATTCGGATTCATGACCGAAAAATACAGGAAAAAATGTTTAAGTTGCTGGGTTTCAGTGATGAAGAAGCCAAAACTCAATTCGGATTTTTGATGGATGCCTTCGAGTATGGTGCGCCTCCGCATGGCGGCATTGCTTTTGGTTTTGACCGACTTTGTGCCTTGTTTGGCGGACAGGAAACGATACGAGATTTTATTGCATTCCCAAAAAATAATGCAGGACGTGATGTGATGATTGAAACGCCTTCGCCTGTTTCGCAGGAACAACTTGATGAATTATATCTGAATATTCAGAAGAAAAAATAGAATCCTATTGATTTATTACTATCATAAACCTTCATAGTACTTCCAACACTATGAAGGTTAAAATGTGTCATTATAAACAATATCATGTTTTGTATGATTTCAGCATTTTTAAATCAATTTTGCCGTTTTCAGTTGTTTGATAAGATACGGCATCACATACGAATTGAGCATAAAAGTATCCTTTCCAATTTCTGATAACACTCCGCTACGATACAAACCCTGCACCGTGTCTTTGAGGCGTTCTCGTTTACCATAAGGATAAATGCGGTATAATTTTTCTAAACTGACTTGTTTATGAAAAACAAACTGACTGATTAACAGCAGCTTATCCGTATCTCCGAGCAAAGGCATGGACTGAAAAGACGGCTCTGTCATGGTCAATTTTTCGCCATGCACTTCTCGGATTCCCGAAATCCAAAGTTGCAATGCCATGCCGATATTTCCTTCGGAAACATCCAAAATGCGCCGAAATAATTTATCCGACCGATTTGGAGGCAAACTCTCTTCAGGGTAAGTATCGTAGGTAAAATGTAAGCCACCCGAATAATGCCTTGCCAAAATAGTTTGACGCAATTTGTCAAAAGAAAACGGCGATAACGGAATCGTAGCGATGAGATTCTCGTGTAGTTCTGTGATTCGGCTAAAAAAATTTAAGGAATAAATATTACAATTTAAGATAAAAAAATACTCTTTGCTGTACTTTTCTATCATCCGCCCAATCCGATGCAAAACTGCCGTTCCCGTAGTCGGATTTCTTTCCCACCAAAGTTCTAAATCATTGAAAATCAATACCGAACCTTGCGGAAGTGTATCCATCATGGTGCCTTTATAGCGGGTTTTGGTTTGTTCGCGAAACAATCGGATAAATTCGGCAACTTTGGTTGTGCCGCCAACCGGGGGATTGATACGAAAAACCCTGCCCTCCAAAAAATCATTTGCCGCCTTTTCGCAAAACAGCGTTTTGCCCGAAAGCGGGTCGCCCGTAATCAAAATTGCCCCGCCTTTTCCACTTTTGAGGTGTAAAACCGCTTCCTGTGCGAGCTTGAGTTCTCGCTCTCGATTTCGTATAATCGTGGTGTTGGTCAGTTGTTTGCCCGTAAAAAGTTGGCGATAATAAAAGGGTACATTTTCCAGAATTTCCTCACGAGGCGTGATTTGGTGTGTAAAATTCCGAAGCAAAGCATATAAATTTTCGTAGGGCTTATTTTTTTGCTCAAATTCGGCAATGAGGATGTCTTCTTGCGTTTTACCGACAATTTTGCGGGCTTCATCCTTGATTTTTTCTAATCGTTGCACCTGACTGCTGGCAATCTTGCGAATGCCCTGCAAATTTACCTCATTAACCCAATGTTCGGATTGAGCAATTTCTCGTACAAACTCGTGAGGCTCAAACCGTTGCAAAGTATCCGCCAAAAATCGTTCGATAGATTTTTCGGTTTCTTGGCGCAATTCTTCGAGCTTTTCTTCGGCGTGCTTGAGTCCGTGTTCGGCACGGTCAAGCACCTCATCAAGGTCTATTTCTTGCCCTTTATTTTTATCCATTCCATTCAGATTTTCAAGCACCAAGCGCGTAAAATATTGAATGTGGTCGTTCACTTTTTTAAATTTGACGGGCAAAGATTGCAACTCACGGTCGATGGGCGAAATCAACATATTTTCGATTAAATATTCGGTCGAAACCGAAAAATTGACATAAATACAATGCGGTTTTTCTTGCAATTTGGTACGATAATTCTCCAAATAAGTCGCATCCATCAAAGCCATATTCTTGGGCAAAGTAACCGAAAGTGCCTGAAAATCAGATAGTGCCGAAGTCGTAATCGCATCATCCGTAAAAATCAGAATATCATCCGTATCGAAGACAAATTCCTTCATTTTCCCCACTTCGTGCAGGCGATGATAATTGCGAATTTCTTCGAGGCCCGCCTGCAATTTATGCACCACACGCACCGATTCATCAAAAAATCGTTCATTAATTTCCCCTTTAATTTGATGCGTTAAGGTTTTGTATTCGGTACGAATACGCAATAATTCCAGTGTCGCCGTGATATAATTATGAAAAATAGTTTGGTGATAAAACCAACTGCGGGCAAATTGTGCCAACTCCGCCGAAATATGTTGCGGAAAGGCTTTCCGTAAATGCTTTCTAATCAGGCTATTGGCATTCACTCGAAGTGCCGTATCAAAAATTTCGTGTCGAAACCGAGCATTATAATCAATCAAATAATCCACAAAATATTTTTCAGATGCCTTGATGTGTTCGGATATGACCTCGTAACGACCTTGAATGTTATTTTCTGTAAAATCATCTAATTCCTTACCTCTTGATAATCTACGTAATGCCTGTAAGTCTTGCTCCATATTTTGATTTAACATCTCCAAAATATCTCCAAAAACAGGAATTAATGCTCTTAAATAATTATTAAATTGATGAATATAAATATACCCAATAAAATGACGCAACATACTTTTGTACCGAATATTGGTAACGGGCATAATTCCGATGCGCTGTAATATACTTTTCCATTTTTTAATTGTTCCGATAGTAAATTCTTCATTATCAATTACTTGCAAATCTAATTCATCATGGAAATGTCGCATCGAAGGTGGGGCTTCCTGATAAATTTCACTCAACTTTTCGGTATATTCGGCGATTCCTTTTTTGAGATATTGCGCTATAATTGGCAAGACTTCACGTACAAATTTGTGATGTAAATACGCAAAATCTTTGAACAATTCTCGTTCCTTTTCGAGTGGCATATCATATTGATTTTCAATGACTTTAGCCCGAAATTTTAGTACATTTTGTGCCACAGAATCCGTCAGTTGGAGATACGCATCAAACACCGTAAAAAGTGATTTTTCCGAGAAGTGCCGCGCCGTCAAATTTAGGCTCTCCTCCATCTGTTTCACTGATTTAAGCAGTTCGCCTGATGATTTTTCGGATTTATTTAGCTCTTTGAAATGCGTGAACATAGGGTGTGTTGTTTGTATTGTTACGACAAAATTACTCAACTTTGAGCAGATAAGGTCAATTTGATGTTTACATCGGATCCACATCAATCGCAATGACCAATTTTTTATAGCGTTTCCCGATGATAATATCTTTTATTGACCCCTGAATCAAGGTTTTTACTTTTTTCAAATTAATTTTATCGCGCTCTAATTTCAGACTTACGACCTTCAAATACTGACTTCGGATGCGGTCAATCAACGGCGATTCGGGTCCCAAAACCCGCCCTTCGCCCAGTTGCGTGCGTAATTTTTGAGCTAATTCGACCGATGCTTCCTCCACGATTTGCAACTCAGGATTTTTAACCGTCATCCGAATCATGCGGGTAAAAGGTGGATAACGGAACTTTTCACGCTCCTCAATTTCAGCTTTGTAAAATGCCTCGTAATTATGGAATTTTACTTTTTGCAAGACATCATGTCGAGGATTGCCTGTCTGAATCAAAACCAAGCCTGCTTGCTCTCGTCTTCCAGCTCGCCCGCTAACCTGAACTAACACCTGAAATGTACGTTCATGCGACCGAAAATCAGGGAAATGTAACATTCTATCCGAGTCAAAAACACCAACTAAACTTACATTGTCAAAATCCAGCCCTTTCGTAACCATTTGTGTTCCGACTAATACATCTGTTTTTCCTTCGGCAAAATCCTGAATGATGTTTTGATAACTATTTTTTTGTCGTGTGGTATCCAAATCCATGCGCTGAACTTTTGCCAATGGAAATTTATTTTTTAGGTCATCTTCGATGTGCTGTGTGCCGAACCCTTTGGTCGTTAAATCGGTCGAACCACAAGCGGGACACGTTTGCGGAGGAGGCTCATGATGACCGCAATAATGACACCGCATCTGATTCGAATATTGATGATATGTCAGGCTAATCGAACAACTCGGACAGCCCGGTGTCCAGCCACACGTATTGCAATCGACTTGGGGCGCATAACCTCTTCGATTTTGGAATAAAATAATCTGGTTTCGTTGGTCTAATCGGTGCTGAATCTCATGCAAAAGAGCGGAAGAAAAATAGCCTTGCATGGTCTTTTGGTCTTTTTCTTTTTTGGTATTAACTAACTTAATTTCAGGAAGTTGTGCATTTCCGTAGCGTTGATTTGCCACGACCAAACTATACCGATTTTGTGCGGCTAAATAATAACTTTCGAGCGAAGGTGTTGCCGAACCAAGAAGCACCTTTGCACCATGAAAATTTGCCAAAACTAAGGACAAATCACGGGCATTATAACGGGGCGCAGGGTCGTATTGTTTGTACGAAGAATCGTGTTCCTCGTCCACCACAATCAGCCCCAAATTGGAAAAAGGTAACCAAACCGAAGACCGCACGCCCACCACAATCTGAAACGTGCCATCCAGCACACCACGCCAAATCTCAACCCGTTCATTATCCGAAAATTTGGAATGATAAACGCCTAATTGCGACCCAAAAACACGCTTCAAACGAATCACAATTTGAGCCGTCAAAGCAATTTCGGGCAATAAAAAAAGTACCTGCGAACCGCTATCCAACACCTTTTGAATAATGTCAATATAAATTTCTGTTTTGCCACTCCCCGTGATTCCGTGTAATAAAATCGTGTTAAAATTTTGAAAATCATCCAGAATCTGACGTGCTATTTCTTGTTGATAATCGGATAATTTGATTTCTTTTAAGTGTTCGTTTTTGGAGATTTCAAAGCGAGGAATAATCTCTTCAAATTCTTCTAAAATGCCATTTTTTTTGAGCGTATCCAACGAACTTTTGGAGATATTTTCGGTCAGAATTTCAGATTTTAAAACGCCATTTTGATTCAAAGACGGCGTAATATTGATTGGATTTTTAACCAAATAATTCAAGATAACTTCCTCTTGTTTGGGACGATTTTTTAGGGAATCCAATAGATTTTCGAGCGCACCCGAAGGCAAATATTTTGGGTGTAATCGGATGCGTTTGGCGATTTTTGGGGTGTATTTATTTTTGATTTGCTCGAAAATAATAATTGCCTCTTTTTTAATTAACTCATTGATAATCTGATAACTATTTTTGATATTTAAGATTTCGGATACCTCATCAAACGTCAAGGTTTGCCGTTCTTCTAAGGCTTCCAGAAATATTTTTTCTCGGTCATTGAGTTCGATATTTTGGGCTTGAAACGCAAAATCAGGATGCAACTGAATTTGTGATTCGCTACTGAGTTTGAGTCCGCTCGGAATACCCGCCGACATGACCTCGCCCATCGAACACATATAATAATCGGCTGTCCATTGCCAAATTTTAAACTGTAACTCGTTTATAATTGGTTCATTATCAAGTAGTTCCAGAATATATTTTGCCTTAAATTCGGTGGGCGGTGTTTCGGAAAGTTTGTAAATAATGCCCGTTTGAACTTTGCGCCGCGTGCCAAATTGCACGACCACACGGCATCCGATTTGCACAAAATCATTGAGTTCGTGCGGAATCCGATACGTGAAAGTTCCCTCCAGAGGGACAGGCAAAATGACTTCGGCAAATAACGTTTTTCGTTCGTGTTCTTTAAAAAGAGTCATGCGTCTAAATTATCCAATTTTAGACCCGAAAGATACAAATTTAGGACGGAACAGATTTACGGACTGGCTAAAAATTACGCATTCCTCAATTTCTACGAAATTATCTGCTCAAAGTGCTGACACAAATTTTGAACATACAATTTCATTTATAATTCAATTTTTTGTATTTTAACCCTTTAAATCAAAAAAAACATGAAAAATCATACACTTGAAGTTCAAAAATTAGCCTTTGAACGCAGAAAATACGGACACGAATTGCTGATAGATGCCATTACGATTGACGAAATCAATTTGGTTGGCGAGCGTCTGATGCTAAATTTTTATGGCATTTTATTGCTCGAAAAAAGTTCGGGCATATACGAAGTGGATTCACAAACCATTGATTTAGAGCCAAATACTATTATTTTTATTCGCCCCAGTCAGGTTAATGAATTGACAAAGACACAGTTCGAGACGGGACATTTGGTATTTTTTGAGGGCGATTTTTTGGATGAGTTTTTTAAAGATACTAATTTTATTTATAAATTTAATTATTTTCATCGTTTACAAACGCCTTCTTTTTTGAAATTAGATACCGAAACTTTTGCCAAATTCAATGCCATTGCCCACGAGATTCGCCATGAAATTCATCACTTTACGCCAGATAGTGAACACATTTTGAGGTCGTTAGTGTATTATATTTTGGTACGAATGAACCAGATTTATGGGCGCACTTACGGCGGCTCACAAGATACGGTCTTAGACCCTGTGGTGTTGCAGTTTTTGCGTTTGTTAGAAAAAGACATCCAACACATTCAGACAGTTCAAGAATATGCTAACCAACTGAATATCAGCCGAGTACATTTGAATAATTTGTGTCAAAGATATTTTGCCAAGACTGCACAACAATTCATTCGGGAATATTTATTGTCTGAAATCAAAAAAGAAATACGTTATTCGGATAAAAGTTTTGCCGAAATTGCTTACGATTATCATTTCTCTGCACCTTCGCATTTTAGTCGTTTTTTCAAACAAATGACCGATTTGCCGCCACTGGCTTATCGTGAAGATTTGTCAAAGTGGTAAGTCTTTTTTCATTTTGGTAACTTTCTGTTTCTCATATTATTGACCTTTGTGGTATGCGTTTGAGGATGCATACCCAAAGTAACTTGTTTTTTTATAACTATTTGATAATCAATAATATGAAAAAAAATATTTTTGCCAATGGTTTGATGATAATCTTGGTATCATTGCTTGTTGTTACTTTTGTTGCTTGCAACAATAAGGAAAATGATCCTGCTGTTGATACGACTGATGACGTAGTAGAAATTGCTATTCGTCAAGTCAAAACAGGACAGCAAAATAGTTTTGAACAAGCACGCTCCAATTTTATTAGCTTGTTGAAACAACAAAAAGGCGTTTTGACTGACCGAGAATACGCCTCCTTTTTTCATTATAATCCCGCCCAAGATACTACGCGCTCCGTTTTTGTGGGCATGACACAATACGAGGATTTAGAAACTTTCCAACGAGTCGGCAATGATTTGGGAAATTCTGCCGAATTAGGGGCGTTTTTCGGAACGTTTGATGTCCTTACTTTTACTGCCCTAAAACCACTCAAAGCGGGTACAGAAGTGGATATTTCTAAACTTGCTTCGGCAGGACAAGTGCTGGAAATTGCGGTACGTGATATATCAAAATATGCTAATTTCAGTCAGGCGGATTACGAAGCCAAGCGGGATGCTTTTCTCGATAAACTGGCACAACAATCGGGGCGAGTCGCTGAATATCAGTGGCAATCCGTACTTGACCCTAATATTGTCGTGGGCATGACGGTTTATGAAAGCCAGCAATCATTTTTTGGGATTCTAAGCAATCAGGATTTTGCAGGAAGTGCGGAAGTACAGGCATTTTTAGGAGCTTATCCACCGAATGCAGGTGGCGAAATTTGTACGGTTGTAAACTAATTATAAAATAGCTAAAAAATTATCAAAATGAGTCAAATTTTTGAACTTGCTGTTAATAAAGCAAAAAAAGGACAACTTGAAACATTTTTGCAAACTCGTACCGAATTTGTAGAAGTGTTAGGCAAAGAAAAAAACACGCTAAACGAAGGAAAATGGAAGCCTTTTTTTACGGTTGGCGACCTTGAATTGGGCGATGTTTTGATTGGCATGACGCATTGGAATTCGATGCAGGGTTTTGGCGAAACTGCCATGAAATTATTGCCCCAAAATGAGGCGAAAAATTATTTTGCATCTTTCGACCCTCTGGCGTATGTACTTTTAGAAACAGCTGATAACCAAGTATTTGATATGGAAAGTATCAAAAAAGAAGGTTTGGTTGTGGAATTTGCTATCCGAAAAGCCAAAACTGCGGATGCGTTTGGTGCGCCTCATGAAGCATTTTTTGAATCCCTAAAAAATTATGAAGGATATCAATTTGCACGAGAATTTAAAGTGTATCAATTAGATGAAAATTCGATGCCTCAATTTCAGGAAGGCGTACAAGCTGTCATCATTGTTTGGGAAAACGTGGCGGTGTTTCAGGCGGCGGCAGGTTCTATTTTTGCATCTACGGAATATGGTAATTTTGCAAAAAATTTAGATGTAAGTGCTTATTTTGCATCAAATCCAATAATGTAATATTTAACCTATTTTATACTGAATTATAATTTTATCAATTTTGCACTTCAAAAATATCTGAAAAAATTTCGGACATTTTTGAAGTGTATTTTTGTTTTAAAAAATTGGGAATTGCTGATTATCCACTAAATTTGTGTGCAAATCATGTCCAAAATTATTTCCCAAATAGATGGAATTTTTAGCTCCTAAGATCGAAGAATATATCACCCAGCATTCGGAATCAGAATCGGAATTGCGGCAGAAAATTAATCGCCAAACGCATCTGGAAGTCCTGAAACCCAGAATGTTATCGGGTCATTTGCAGGGTAATATTTTGGCATTATTATCTCGCATGATTCGCCCGCAACGCATTCTGGAAATCGGTACTTATACGGGTTATTCTGCGCTTTGTCTTGCGGAGGGCTTGACCGAAAACGGCAAATTACACACCATCGACATCAACGAAGAACTGGAAAATCGGGTGCGCCATTATTTTGCCCAGAGTCCGTTTGCTCATCAAATTGAATTTCATGTTGGGGAGGCTCTGAAAATTATTCCAAATCTCAAGGAAACATTCGATTTGGTATTTATTGATGCTGATAAAGAAAATTATGTCAATTATTTCGAGGCGGTCATTGACAAGGTACGTTCTGGTGGATTTATTATCGCTGATAATGTGCTGTGGAGCGGAAAAATTGTGGATGAAACTCAAACCGACCCAAGTACGGTGGCTTTGCGAAAATTCAATCAAAAAATCAAGCATGATAGCCGAGTGGGCGGTACGATTTTTCCGATACGAGATGGACTGTACGTGATGCACAAAAAATAACATCTATTTTTCGTAACTTTGCGTGTTTCATAATCCAAAGAAAAAAATGATCAATAAAACAAAATTATCTCCGACAAAAGCATCGCTGATTACTCGCGATTTGGTTGTGCTTTCTAAGCCCACAGGCAATCTGTACGAAGCTGTGGCTGTGATAGGAAAGCGTTCTAACCAAATTTCAGCGCAAATCAAAGAAGAACTCAATGCCAAATTAGCCGATTTTGCAACTACGGTGGATAATTTGGAAGAGGTTTTTGAGAACCGAGAGCAAATCGAAATCTCCAAACATTATGAGCGAATGCCCAAACCAACAATACAGGCAACCGAAGAGTTTTTGAATTATGAATTAGTCGTCATTCGACCTAATCCCGAAGAGGACGAAATATAAAATGCTGACGATACATTTTCTAAGAAACGGCTTCAAATTCAAGGTTTAGAAGCCGTTTTTAGTTTGGGATGCGGGGTAATAGCCAAATCACACGACTTTGCCTGAAATCATAGCAATAAATTGTAATAAAGCGACAAAATATTGACCTTTGCCCCCAAATTTAATGAAGCACTAAAGCCATGCGGATATGAAACGAGTTTTGATATTTTCTGCGCCTTCGGGTTCGGGTAAAACCACGATTGTCAGGCGATTACTGGAACAAAACCCGAATTTGAGTTTTTCGGTTTCTGCGACCACGCGCCCCCAACGCTTGCACGAAATTCATGGGCGGGATTATTATTTTTTGACATTAGAAGATTTTATTCATCGGCTGGAAGAGGGCGATTTTGTGGAAGCTGAAGAGGTTTATGAAGGCACCTATTATGGCACGCTCAAATCGGAGGTGCGCCGCATCCATCAACAAGGACAAACGGTGGTTTTTGATGTGGACGTGGTCGGGGGCGTAAATCTGAAAAAATACTTCGGCAATCAGGCACTTTCTTTGTTTGTCAAAGTGCCATCAATGCAAGAACTCGAAACTCGCCTTCGGGGACGCAACACCGAATCGGAGGAGGAACTCCAGAAACGATTAGCCAAAGCCGAAAAGGAATTAAGCTACGAAAACCGT
>CAZNYR010000031.1:24162-25760 GCA_964577275.1 uncultured Cytophagales bacterium
TGATGTTTCGGTCTTGAATCAGGATTTAGAAGTTGCTGTTCAGGAAATTCAAAAATTAATTGATGAAGTAACAGCTTAGTTTTCAGGTTTTTCCAAAAATATTCCGTATGATGGAGGCACGATTTCGGTCGTGCCTTTGTTGTATCTGATAAGTAAATGCTAAAAACACATGAACCGCAAAACCTTATTTCTGGTCGTCTTGGGGGCTTCACTTTTCGGTGGAGCTTTCAGTTTGGGCGGATTTGTTTGGATTTTTGGGATTCCACAAAATTCAGGCTCTGATTCGACCCAGTACAAAAAAAATCGCATCCGTTTTTCGGATTATGGCACCAAATCCGAGGCATTGGGCAAACTGGACTTGCCTCAAAACATGAATTTCACGCCTGCTGTGGAGCAGATTATTGCTTCGGTGGTGCATATCAAAGTCCAATATGAAGGCTATGACTATCACGAACCTGAAGATGGCTCGGACATATTAGGCTGGTTTCGAGATAATTACGAAAAAAATGAAGAGTCCTTTTCATCGGCTTCGGGTGTGATTGTACGGGAAGATGGCTATATTATTACCAATCATCATGTGGTCGAGAATGCCGAAAGAATTAATGTCATTTTGCGAGATAAACGAGAGTTTGAGGCGCAAGTAGTGGGTACTGACCCCAATACCGATTTGGCGTTGCTCAAAGTACAGGCGTATGGCTTGCCCCAAGCGAAATTCGGCAATTCAGAAATGCTAAAAATTGGCGAATGGGTGCTGGCGGTGGGCAATCCTTTCGATTTGACTTCTACGGTTACGGCAGGCATTATTTCGGCTAAAAGTCGGAGTATCAATATTTTACAAACGAAAGATAATTTGGCGGTCGAATCGTTTATTCAGACCGATGCCGCCGTCAATCCGGGAAATAGTGGCGGCGCTTTGGTGAATCTGAAAGGCGAACTCATCGGCATTAATACCGCTATCGCCACGGGAACAGGCAGTTTTTCGGGCTATTCTTTTGCGGTGCCTTCGCTTTTGGTCAAAAAAACGGCACAAGATTTGATAGAATTTGGGCAGGTACAACGTGCTTTGTTAGGAGTAAGTATCTTAGATATTAACGCCGAATTAAAGAAAACAGAAGAACTGACCTCGCTACGAGGTATTTTTGTCGCTGGTGTGAACTCAAAGAGTGCCGCCGAAGATTCTGGCATAAAAATTGGGGATATTATTACGAAAATCAATGATACGGAAATCAATACCGTATCCCGATTACAAGAAATTACGGCAACTTACAAGCCCGGTCAGGCGATTTTTTTGACCTACGAACGGGATGGTAAAACCAAAACCGTCAAGGTCATTTTGAAAAATAAATACAATACGACCGAGTTAGTGAGTGCTTTTGAAAGTAAAGTCATTCGGATTCGTGAGTTAGGCGCAGATTTTGCTGTCATTAACAAAAATGACCGAAAATTATACCGTCTGAATCACGGCGTAAAAGTAGTTCGGGTTTGGAACGGAAAGCTCAAAAAAGCCGAAGTTCAAGTTGATTTTGTCATCACACACGTTGATAAACAGAAGATTACCACCGTTGCTGACCTTCAGGAAGCCCTCAAAGGAAAGACAG
>CAZNYR010000031.1:25770-26143 GCA_964577275.1 uncultured Cytophagales bacterium
TGTGCTAATAGAAGGGCTAAATCCTATGGGAGAAAAAGCCTTTTATGGTATAGGTTTTTGATTGGTTGATTAGTTGTTTGTTTGAGTTAAAAAGGCAGCCTGCTTAGTGGGTTGCTTTTTTTATGCGCTGGCGAGAAGCATACAAAATCATGCCAATTTCGTATTAATCCTATAAAATTTTAAAAACCTTATAGGATTACTATTGAAAATGAGTTAATTACAAAATTTATTTGGCTAAAAAGTCCTGAGAAACATTTCGTGATGTTTGAACCAGGAACTCACTTTACTAGTAGTGAACCTCCAGAGGATAATCCTGTTGATTACATCCCTGGACCTTTGATTGGTGAGAATCGTGGCGTCGCTTTTAAATACT
>CAZNYR010000031.1:26153-39510 GCA_964577275.1 uncultured Cytophagales bacterium
AATTTATTTGGCTAAAATCGTAAATTCTACGCGGCGGTTTAATTGTCTGCCGTGGTCAGTTTCGTTATCGGAAACAGGCTTGGTTTCGCCATAGCCTTTTGCCTGCACTCTATTTTCTTCTACTCCTTTAGCAATCAGATAGTTACGCACGGATTCGGCGCGCGCTTGTGATAAATTTAGGTTGTTTTCGTCCGACCCCACATTATCGGTATGCCCGCCAATTTCCAGCACCAAAGTTGGAATATCTTGAAACATCTTGACCAAGAAATTGAGTTCGGCATACGATTCTTTTTTCAAATCGGATTTGCCTGTATCAAAAAATACGTTGTTTACTCGTACTTTTTTTCCTACCTCAAACGGCACCATAAATAAATCTCGGCGTTGTGTTTCTTCGGTAATTTCGCCGGGCATGGCTTCAAGTTTCATCTCTCGTGTGTCGATAATGGTATTGACCGACACATAACGGTAATTTTCGGCTTTGGCAAATACGCCATAATTATAGCCGATAGGCAATTCCAGTTTGTAATATCCATCCAAATCATCGGATTTTGTGCGGGCGATTTCTTTTTCATTTTCCAAATCCATCAAAATCACATCGGCAGCCCCCTCGATAGGCTGGAGCGTTTCTTCGTTCAGGACATCGCCCTCCAAAAAGAATCGCTGACAAACCGAATTTTCGTGTTCGTATAATTCCTGAATTTCTTGTACGGACAAACATCGGCGATAAATCCGAGTGCTGCTCATGAAACCCGCATACGGACGGTCAAGTTTCATTTTTTGCATTCCCAAACGAAGTGGCACATCCTGTGCTTTGGTATTCATGCCCGAAGTGCCTTCTTGTTTGCCTCGTCCCTCTAATTTTCCATTGACATAAATTTCGATTTCGTTTGGGAAACGATATTGCGCCACCACATGATACCATTGTCCGCCATGTAATTTATGCCGTGAATAAATGCCTTCGGCGTGTTTGACACCATCACCAATAGACATGACGATTTTGTGATGCCCATTAATAAATACGCCAAATTGGTCTTTTTCGGGGTCAAATGCCCATTTTCCGACCAACATCCCGTAAGGGTCTTTGGGCGTAGCCTTGACATCGGGTTTTATCCACAGCGAAACCGCCAATTCTTTCAGGTCGCGGTCAAACACCCGATGATGCCCACACTCCACATCATCACTGCCATCAAAATAAAATGCGCCTGCTCCGCAACGTTCAAAACCTTTCAGTTCTGCTCCATGATTCGTGCCGTGTTGTTGATAACGAGTCGTATCTTTAAAATCAACCGTCATCGGAAAATGAGCAATTAAACCTCGTTCCCAGTTCGGGACATTGGGCGTTTGTGCCATGGTTGCACTCCAATTCAAAACAAAAAATAAGCTCAATAATGTGGCTTGGAATTTCATAAATTATAATATTAAATTACCTGACAATCAATAATCTTACATAACAAATAACGTCTGAAAAAAGAGCAAATTATGGATTATTTCAAAACCAATTTGTGCTACATAAAAAAGCATTTTTACGGGTGATTAGTTTCCTGAGCGATGAGAAAATTAGCGAAAGCAGGCGTGTAAAGTCAAACAAAAAACGATAAAGCTCCTACATCCATTGCAGGAAATAATACATCACTAACAGATTCAAAATCAAGAAGATAGGCACAAGAATCTGGAAAATTAAGGTTTTGGTTTTATGCCGAAAAAACGACATTCCGAGTCCTATGCCCAATGCGCCTCCCAAAAAAGCAATGCCCAAAAGCGTGCGTTCTTTGGTACGCCATTGTCCTTTTTTTGCCTTTTTTTTGTCCTGTCCCATCATCACAAAACCACACAAACTTATGACAAAGCAATACAGCAACACCATATAAAGAGGTTTCATTTTAATCAAATTTAACGTTTAATATACTGATTATCAGCACAATACACTAAAAATATACGCTATCTAAAAATCTTTGGGATTATCCAAAAACAAAAACTGGCAAGGCATATTTTTCTTACCAGTTTTTTTTATAACATATTGATAACCAAGACATTAAATACTCAAGATTTCGACCATTCGCAACATATCTTGTTGAAAAGGTTTCTTTTTAGTAATTGTATCTCCGAATGGCGTATAAGCGATTTTATAGTTCAAAATTCCAACCATAACATCGGTTTTTCCTGCAATCAGGGCTTCGACCGCAGCGAGTCCCATCCGACTTCCTCGTATTCTGTCCATAGCGGTCGGTGAGCCACCACGCTGAATGTGTCCGAGTGTCGTAACTCGAATATCCATATCCTGCAAATGCTCTTTGACTCGGTAAGCTACGCTATTGGCATTTCCCATGTGTTCTCCCTCGGCAACCACAATAATTGAGGAGGTTTTGGCGCGCTCGTGTCCTGTTTTGATTTTATCAATAACATCTTCGATGGTTTGCTTTTTTTCGGGAATCAAGACCATTTCAGCTCCTCCGCCAATGCCTGACCGAATCGCCAAATAGCCAGCGTCCCTTCCCATGACCTCGACAAAAAAGATGCGGTCATGCGAGCCAGCCGTATCTCGAATTTTGTCAATCGCCTCAATCGAAGTATTCACCGCCGTATCAAAGCCTAACGTGGCATCTGTGCCATACAAATCATTATCAATCGTTCCGGGAACACCGACAGTAGGCATACCAAATTCTTCATGAAAAATTTTTGCGCCCATAAATGTACCGTTTCCGCCAATCGCTACCAAGCCTTCTATCCCGTGTTTCTGAAGATTATCATAGGCTTTTTGTCTGCCTTCTTTGTTCATAAATTCCTTAGAACGAGCTGACTTTAAGATAGTTCCGCCAATTTGCAAAATATTACTTACCTTATACGAGTCCATCAGTTCAATATCGCCACTAATCATGCCGTTATACCCTCGATAAATACCGTAAGGTTCTAATCCATGATAAAGTGCGCCTCGTACCACCGCCCGAATACACGCATTCATTCCCGGTGCATCTCCACCAGACGTAAACACAGCAATTTTTTTCATCTTCTTTTAGTTTGGTACAAAATTTCAGACCGCAAAGTGCAGAACAACCCCCAAAAAAACAAATAAACGTATGGTCTTTTAATCCCAAACCTCAATTTTTAATTCTGACGCAATATTTATTACTTGGTGTTTTCAAAAACGCAGATTCAAGAAATCAATGCAAAATCTCATCAAACCTAATTTTTTGATATTATTTCCATCAATCGGATGAAAAATTCGTTTTTAAAAAAACACCTATTTTTTGAATCAACAAAATACAAGACCTGAATCCTCATGAAATTCATTTTTACGCCCCAATTTGCCCTGTTTGGAATGCTTTTTTTGGTCGGATGTTTGTCGCATCAAAACACAACATACCAAACGCCAAACACCAAAATCATATCCGATGCAATGCCTTCGAGCGATGTAAGTCCCGCTATTTTTTGGGCAAACGAAACGCTAAAAAATCAGACCGAATACGGCGGTTTTTATTTTGTAAACTTGCATTTTTCCCAAGTGCCATCGCCAGCATTTCGAGCCAAATTACAACAAAAAGGAATTTTTTTGAATCATTATCTCGGAAACGCCACCTATTCGGCAGCAATCCCAACAAATTTGGCGTATGCCCCCTTAAAAAATGACCTCATTTCGGGAATTTCAATCCCTGACAAAACGCAAAAAATGACCGCCAAATTGCAGGCTGAACTTGCCCAAAATCCTTCCGAAAAAAGAACCATTCATCTGATTTATCACAAAAATTTATCGGTGCGTCCCATCATGTTGGCATTGGAAAAACAAGGCATCGAAATCGAAAATATCAATCCATTTTTTAAACATATTCGTATCAAAACAAATGCCCAAAACTTTCAGAAAATTGCTACCAAAAACTGGTTAGTATTCGCTGATAATCAAGAAGTTATTTATCCACTTGGTAAAATCGAATCGGACTTTGTACGCTCCATTTCACTGCAAAATCGGAACGGTTTGACGGGCAAAAATATTCGGGTCGGAATTTGGGATGAGGGCAGTCTAAATGCCCAACACCCAGCCTTGGAAGGACGCACCGAACTCGTTGAAACGGTTGCCCTCCAATATCATTCGATGACCGTAGCGGGGATTTTAGGCGCATCCGACATCCATCCAGATTATGTGGGATGCGCTCCCCAAGTGGCTTTATATAGTTGGGATTATAATAATTCACACGCTGAAGTAGCGCAAGCCATTCAGAATCAAGATATTGTCATCGGCAATCATTCTTACGGCTATTCGGTTGAGGCGGGCGGGAAAGCCTATGGATTAGCCGACCAATTTGTTGATAAATTGACAGAAACTTACTCGTATTTGGTCAATGTTTTTGCGGTTGGAAATGGCGGTGCTGGCTACAAAACTACCCAAAATGCTTCCAAAAATACGATAATGGTCGGTGCTTCGGGTATCAATGATACCTTCAACGGAAGTAACAGTAGTCGGGGTTCAACACAAGATGGACGCATCAAACCCGACTTGGTAGCATCTGGTTATCAGGTAACTACGCTGAATCAAACAGGTTATGGCTCCACGAGCGGTTGGGGAACTTCGCAAGCTGCTCCAGCAATTTCGGGCTTGACCGCACAATTATACCAATATTACACCGAAAACCATCCGAATCGTCCGCCAGCCTCCTTGCTCAAGGCGATTTTGTGCAATACCGCCCATGACATCGGTAATCTGCACCCTGATTATACGGCGGGTTTCGGACGAGCTGACGGTGTGCGTGCCTTGCGAACTCTCACAGAAAATCGTTATCAAATTAATCAAATTTCGCACGGAAATACTCAAAAACTTACATTATACATTCCACCAAACAGTGTCGAAGCCAAAATCATGCTCTGTTGGACTGACCCCGCAGGCACGGTTTATGGAAATGCTACGCCAGTTTTGGTCAATAATTTGGATATTTCCATCAAAGAAATCGCCACAGGAATCGTTACTTTACCATGGATTCTCGACCCCGCTAACCCCGCAAATTTGGCAACGCGTGGCGTGGATAACCTGAATAATATCGAACAAATTACCCTCCAAAATCCTGCGGCTGGCACGTATGAAATTACCATTTCAGGCACCAGTATTCCAGTCGGCACAACCCAAGAATACGCCTTGACTTGGCAGACCGAACAGAAATTTATTGAATTGACCACGCCTTCCAAAAATGAATTTTTTGAACCCAATACGCAGCCCAATTTATACTGGATTAAAAACGGATTGACCAACGCCCAAACGCTCGAATATTCCCTTGATGATGGTGCAAATTGGCAAGCCATCACAGGCTCGGATTTGAACCCCATGCCTGCCCAAAACGAATTTTATTACCAATGGAATATTCCCAATGCGATTGCCACCAAACAAGCCCGAATTCGCATTTCGGCGGATGGCATTTCGAGTATTTCTGAACGCTTCACTATTTTTGGAATACCAAAAAATTTAACAACACAAGTATTTGATAATCAGATTGGTTTGGATTGGAATGCCGTTGCCAATGCCACACATTACGACATCTTTCAGCGGGATAAAATCACGAACAAATGGGTCGAAATTGCCAGCAATATTACCACAAATTTTCATACCGTTTCCAACCTACAAGGCAACAAAACCTATACTTTTGCCGTCCGTGCCAAAGATAATCCAAACGCTATTATCGGACAAAAATCCGTGCCAATGAGTGCTACGCCAAACCCCTCGGCAACGGGCGATTTGGCAGTCATCCAAATCCTGAATCCAACCCTTTCTAATGTCCAATTTTTGCGCCCAAATTCCACCGAATTTATTACGATTCGCATCAAAAATCAAGGTAACGGAACGATTCCTGCAGGCACAAATCTGACCGCCAAATTTTGGGTCGATAATTCGGAAATTGCATCCCAAAATTTTACGACCGCTGCCATCAATTCGGGCGATGAAATAGAAATAAAATTGATGACTTCGGCAGACTTTTCAATCGCAAAAAATTACCAGCTAAAAGTTCAAATTGACTGGACTTCCGACCCTGTTTTGTCTAATAATTTTTTGGTCAAAACCATCGAAGGAACATCCCAAATCCAACTCACGGCAAACACGCCAAACAGCTTTTGTACTGCCTCCGTTCGCCTTGAAATTCACGGTATTACACCAAATTATACGCTCTCAAATATTACGCCCAATCTCGAAGATTTAAGTACAGATGCAACCCCAATTACCCTCGCTGACCACGCTACTTCGGGGGCATTGCCTCTCAATTTTCGGTTTCCATTTTATGGGCAATGGTACGAGCATTTTTATATCAGCGATGAGGGTTTAATCACGTTTAGTCCGTTCGTCAATTATACGGCTGGCGCATCGGGACAAATTGCCAATTCAGAAAGCGTACATAATTTTATTGCGGGGGTTTGGTCGGATTTTAACCCCAATTTTGGGACGATTCGGTACAAATATTTTGGAACAAGTCCGAACCGAAAAACAGTCGTTGAATTTAAGGATTATCCCTATTTTGAAACCACTCCGCCCTACACAGGATACAGTTCGGAACGCGCCACTTTCCAGATTCATCTTCACGAAAATGGCGTGATTGATATTCATTATCAACAAGTTAGTGCCAATTCGTGGACGGCGGTTTATACTAAAATGACCGCAGGAATTGAATCGCCAGACGGCAAAAACGGCGTAGCTTTAC
Organism: uncultured Cytophagales bacterium; assembly: GCA_964577275.1. GTDB lineage: Bacteria > Bacteroidota > Bacteroidia > Cytophagales > Thermoflexibacteraceae > UBA2561. The sequence goes on from CAZNYR010000031.1 coordinate 32,822, forward strand.
CAAGCAAAAATTACGGCAGTTGGGCGATTGTTGCGCCCGAAGCCTACCGATTTTCGCCTGATTTCCCCACTTGGAGCAATGCCGATGCTGGTTTTTTCACAACCATCTCAAATACAGGAACTTACACCGCAAACTGGCAACAAAATGGTAATCCCAGAACGTTGTCTAAAACCTTAACCAAATCCTGCGGAACGCCACCAATTATCACAAAATTACAGCCCGAAAATGGCGCAACACAAGTCCCAAAATCAACAGAATTAGAACTCGAATTTGATGAAAATATCCAAGCAGGAATAGGAAATCTGACGCTCTCTAACGGCTCGGATAATCGTACTTTTTCTATTCATGGAAATACCCAAATCAAGACACAAATTACAAATAACATCCTGAAAATCAGCTTTAAAACTGCCTTGCAAGGCGGAACATCTTATCATATTTTGATGGATAACGGAGCGGTCAAAAATCAAGAAAATGTACCGCTGGATTTTGCCGGAATTAGTAATGCCATGACATGGAATTTTTCGACCAAAAACGATGCGCCCACGCACTTATTTTTGAGTGCCGTAACCGTTGATAATCATTTGCCTGACGGTACGCCCATCGGAAAACTGACTGCCACCGACCCCAACTTGCATCAAAATCATACATTTTCGATTACGGGAGGCACAGGTTTGACCCAATTTCGGATTCAAAATGATGAAATTTTGACAAATGGGGTGCTTACATTTGCCTCCGCCTATACGCTCGAAATCACGGCAACAGACAACGGACTTCCCAACCAATCATTCCATAAAACCTTTGAAATTGCCATGAATTTTGTTACGATTGTGGAAAGTCCTGCGCCTCCTCCGAGCGGCGGGGGTTCGGGAGTTTTAACGCCTCAACTTCTTAAAAATCAAGAAATTACATTCGATAATCTTGCCTTCATTTCGTTCGGAAACCGATTTACGCTAAATCCCAAAACGCAATCGGGACAAAAACCAAGTTTGCAAATTCTAAATGGAAATGCCTCAATTTCAGGAGATTACATTTATCCTGAAAGTATCGGAACTATCGAAATTTTGATAAGCGCACCAAGCGGAAATGGCTACAAAAAAGCAACCATACGCCACAAAATCGAAGTGGTAAAAGGCAAACAAGTTTTATCTGAATCTCAAATAAATACAATTCCAAATCAAGTCTGGACAAGCCAACAATTTATGCCCGATTTTGGAATACAAAACCTTACTTTTGACATCATCGAAGGAACGACATTAGCCACCATTTCCGAAGGCAAAATCCGACTTCATAAAACAGGAAAAGTACGCCTTAAAATTTATTTGCCTGAAACCGAAAATTATCAAATTTCTAATTCAATATTTCGGGAATTTGAAATCTTGAAAACTGAACAGAATATTCAGTTTGATAATATTTCAACCAAAACATTTGGAGATGCCGACTTTGAAATTCGGGCGATAAGTTCTTCGGGATTAGAAATTGTATTTTCCAAAGAATCAGATTTCATCGAATTAGAACATCATCTGGTCAAAATTAAGGCGGCAGGTCTGGTCAAAATTATCGCCCAACAAGCGGGCAATGACTTTTATTTTCCTGCCCAAAAGTCGCAAACTTTTCGGATTCAGAAAGCTCCGCAAACGATTCAATTTGAGGCAATCGAAGATAAAAAAATTACGGATAAACCTTTTGCCATTTTTACCCAATCATCAGCGGGATTACCTATCAATTTGCAATTAAATCCGAATCATTTGGCAGAAATTATTGATGGAAAAATTCATCTAAAACAGACAGGCATTTTACAAATTATTGCCTCGCAAAGTGGCAATGAAAATTTTGAAAAAGCCATCGAAATCAAACGCACTTTTGAGATTTTACCAATCTTAGAAATTACTGATATTCAAGTGATTAATGGCGAAAAGATTTTAATTTCAGTTTCGCAAGAAGGCGAAATTTCAGGAATAAACACGTTGCGATTTATGTTATCAGATGCGGATGGAAATTTTGAAAATAATTACGTTTTGTATGCACGAAAAAATGCGGATGGCACTTGGATAGCCGATTTGCCAGACAAACTCATGACAAGCGGAAATTACCAACTTAAAATCCTGACATCTCACCCAAAAATTGCACCAAAACCCAAAGCCATTCAGGAAGTTTTATCGTCCAAACCGCCCACCTTTTATATCACTCGGAATGGTCATACATTATGCGCTTCGGGCGATGCCGATTCGTATGTTTGGTATCTGAATGATGCGCCAATACTCGACCAAACGGAGTCTTGTTTAGATTTGACTTATTTTGAGAATAAAGATAAATTAATCCTAAAAGTTCAAGGTAAAAATGGAAATCGTTTGGGCGAAATTTCGACAGGTTTTGGCGTGAATATGATTCCAATAACCGCCTTAGAAAATGCCTCCGTACTCGAAAAAAATATACTGATTTATCCCAATCCGAATGATGGTCAATTTACATTTAAACTGATGGGTTTTTATGCAAAAATCCGTATAAAAATTATTCATATTTCAGGTCAGATTATTTCGAGCAAATTTTACGAAAATCAAGTCGATTTAGAAGAAGAAATTGACCTCAAAAATCAAAGTTCTGGTGTTTATTTTTTAGAAATAGAAACAGAAAAAGGGCGATTTTCTAAAAAAATAATCTTGAAATAATACAAAATTAAGGTCAAATAAAGTTTTTTTGGGAATAGATGCCATTGAAACCGACTTTGGTATCTATCAATGTAATTTTAAAGTCAGAAACGAAGTAAAATTTCAGAAAATAAATAGGTTAATCCATATATTTTAGTAACTTTGGTATCAATGCAATCAAAATTGATGTACGACTTTCGTCCTCATTAAACCAAGATAAAGACCTAATTTTATGACAAAACGTTCATCTAAAAAATCACAGCACAAAATTCTAATCATTGATGACGAAAAAAGCATCCGTTATACGCTTCGCGATATTTTGGAATACGAAAAATACGAAGTCGATGAAGCCCAAGACGGAGCGGAAGGATTTGAAAAAATCCAAGAAAATGATTACGATGTGGTGCTTTGCGATATAAAAATGCCCAAAATGGACGGCATGGAAGTCCTTGAACAAACCATGACGTTGGGCAAAGACCTTCAATTTATCCTGATTTCGGCGCATGGCGATATTCCGACTGCTGTGGAAGCTACCCGAAAAGGCGCATTTGATTTCATTACCAAACCGCCTGATTTGAACCGACTATTATTGACGATTCGGAATGCGCTGGACAAATCCAATTTGGTGCAGGAAACCAAAGTGCTGAAACGCAGAGTCAATAAAACCTTTGAGATTGTGGGCGAATCCGAACCCATCCAAAAGGTCAAACAAACCATTGACAAAGTCGCTCCGACTGAAGCGCGCGTATTGATTACGGGCGGAAACGGCTCTGGTAAAGAGTTGGTTGCCAGATGGTTACACGCCAAAAGTCCTCGTGCGGGAGCGCCTATGGTCGAGGTAAATTGTGCGGCAATTCCTTCGGAACTTATCGAAAGTGAACTCTTTGGACACGAAAAAGGGGCATTCACATCGGCGGTCAAGCAACGCATCGGTAAGTTTGAGCAGGCAAATGGCGGGACGTTATTTCTTGATGAAATTGGCGACATGAGTCTTTCGGCACAAGCCAAAGTATTGCGTGCCTTGCAAGAAAATAAAATCACACGGGTTGGCGGGGACAAAGAAATCAAGGTCAATGTCCGAGTTGTGGCGGCGACCAATAAAAACCTCAAAGCCGAAATCAAAAGCAATAAATTTCGGGAAGATTTGTATCATCGGCTGGGCGTGATTCTGATTCATGTGCCACCACTCAATGACCGCCGAGAGGATATTCCGCTTTTGGTACAACATTTTTTGGATGGTATTGCCGAAGACTATGGCGCACCGCCCAAACAAGTCGAGCAAGAAGCCTTTCAACTCCTGCAAGCCAAAGACTGGACGGGAAATATCCGCGAGCTACGCAACGTAACCGAACGTCTGGTGATTATGTCCACGGATGGCGTGATTACGGCAGAGGATGTGAAATTATATGCTTAAAAATCAAAAAACCTTGCATGATTCAATTTTGTAAGGTTTTTATTTTTTGTGCTAATTTTCACAACTTATTTTCTGATTTTTCCCTACAAACATTTCATCCACGAATAGGGTTTTGATTTCAAAATTTAAACTCAAAACATGGCACCTTTCAGATACCAAAACCAAGATTTTCGGGGCATTTATATTGCGCTTCTCCTACTGATTCTGTGGGGAAGTTTCCTGACTTTTTCGCTTTTTTGGTTCAAATTTGACCTTCAAAATCCATTGACGTATCTTTTAATTTTGATACAGACGCATTTTTATACGGGCATCTTCATTACGGCACATGACGGGATGCACGGCACGATTGCACCTTTTCATAAAAAATTAAATCATTTCATAGGCAAGATTTGTACCGTCTTATTTGCCTTTAATTCGTATCGTATTTTGCATCAGAAACATCACTTGCATCATCGGTTTGCAGGCACGATAGAAGACCCCGACTGGCATCATGGTCATTTTTGGGCATGGTATCTGAATTTTGCCAAACAATATGTTACGTGGCAACAAATTGTTTTGATGGCAATTACCTATAATTTGTTAAAATTGGCATTCCCGTACCAAAATCTAATCGCCTTTTGGATGTTGCCTGCGGTGCTTTCTACGTTTCAACTTTTCTATTTTGGTACTTACACGCCCCACAAAAATCCGCCAAATAATTTGCATCGCTCTCGCAGTTTGTCTAAAAATCATACGTGGGCATTTTTGAGTTGTTATTTTTTTGGGTATCATTACGAGCATCACGATTCGCCGCATACGCCCTGGTGGAAACTGTATCAAAAGAAATCAGAAAAGACATCATCATATCCAAATCACTAAACCCCAAAAAGTATGAATTATAGCATCCGTAAAGGAAAAGCGCAGGATGTACCGAGCGCATTTCGGTTGATTGAAGAATTAGCAGTTTATGAAAAAGCACCGCACGAAGTAACCAATACGCCAGAAAAGATGCTTTCTGAAGGTTTTGGTACGCATCCTGCGTATGAATTTTTTGTGGCAGAATTTGATGAAACAGGGGAAATTTTTGGCATTTCACTTTATTATTATCGGTATTCGACATGGAAAGGCAAATGTGTTTATCTCGAAGACCTCATCGTAACCGAAAAACATCGTGGCATTGGTGCAGGCAAAGCACTTTTTGAGCAAACAGCCAAGGAATGTCTTCGCCAAAATTTGCCCTTGATGACTTGGCAGGTGCTGGACTGGAATACGCCCTCGATTGAGTTTTATCAAAGATATGGCGCAACCTTTGATGGCGAATGGATAAATTGTAAATTGAGTTTGGCACAGATTAAAGCCCTGAAATGAATGTGAGCAAGGCGATTCGTTACGAAATTTTAGTGTAAAAATCCTAAAATATTTCTAAAATTTTAGAATATTTCCAAGAGTTTTTTAACTTTGCAGGTTCATAATTAACTGCAATTTCAGAATGGCATTCAGAAAAAACAAAAAGTTCAGCAACGATTTTACGAGCATTACCATCAGTTTAGCTTCTCCAGAATCCATACTGGATAGCTCTTTTGGTGAGGTTACTCAACCTGAAACCATCAATTATCGCACGTACAAGCCCGAAATGGGCGGTTTATTTTGCGAGCGGATTTTTGGTCCTGTCAAGGATTGGGAGTGTCACTGTGGAAAATACAAACGGATTCGCTACAAGGGAATCATCTGCGACCGTTGTGGCGTGGAAGTAACCGAAAAGAAAGTCCGACGGGAACGAATGGGACACATTCAGCTCGTGATTCCTGTGGCGCACATTTGGTATTTTAGGTCTTTGCCCAATAAGATTGGCTATTTATTAGGTCTTCCGACCAAAAAATTAGACCAAATTATTTATTATGAACGATATGCGGTCATTCAGCCGGGCGTAAAAGCGGATGATGGGATTGGCTATCTCGATTTTTTGACCGAGGATGAATACCTTGATATTTTGGATAAATTACCCCGTGAGAATCAACAACTTGACGATGATAACCCCGAAAAGTTCATCGCCAAGATGGGAGCGGAAGCCCTCGAAATGTTGCTCACACGAATTGACCTTGACCAGCTTTCGTATGATTTGCGTCATGCCGCAGCGCATGATACTTCTCAACAACGCAAAGCCGAAGCCCTGAAACGCCTCAAAGTCGTGGAAGCCTTCCGAGATGCACGCACACGCATCGAAAATCGTCCCGAATGGATGATTATTAAGATGGTGCCTGTGATTCCGCCAGAATTGCGTCCTTTGGTGCCTTTGGATGGCGGACGATTTGCCACTTCGGATTTGAACGACCTCTATCGGCGTGTCATTATCCGAAATAATCGCCTCAAACGCCTCATCGACATTAAAGCCCCCGAAGTGATTTTGCGGAACGAAAAGCGAATGCTTCAGGAAGCAGTCGATTCTTTGTTTGATAATTCACGCAAAGTCAATGCAGTACGTGCCGATGGAAATCGCGCCTTGAAATCATTGAGCGATATGCTCAAAGGCAAGCAAGGGCGTTTCCGACAAAACTTATTGGGTAAACGGGTGGATTATTCGGGTCGGTCGGTCATTGTTGTAGGACCTGAATTGCAGTTACATGAATGCGGCTTGCCTAAAAATATGGCGG
>CAZNYR010000032.1:0-13803 GCA_964577275.1 uncultured Cytophagales bacterium
CTCTGATTATCGCTTTGCGTACTCAATGCGGATTGGGCTTCTGCCTTGGTGGCTTGGATTTTTTCGCGCTTGGTTTGTGTATTATTTGGATTTCGCCCCGAAGTAGGTCGTGGAGCTTCTCGCACGGGCGGAGCGGTTTGTTCTGCTCGTTCGCCTGCATAAATCGTGGCTCTGGATAGGAACGAAATCACTTCTTCGTTCATATATGCCTGAAATTCTTTAAATAATTCAAATGCTTCACGTTTATAAATCAGAAGCGGGTCTTTTTGTTCCAGATGCGAAAAAGAAACTTGCTGTCGGAGGTCGTCCATATCGCGGAGATGTTCTTTCCAGATTTGGTCAATGATTGCCAGCGTAATATTTTGTTCCATAGCTTTGAGCAATGCCGCCCCTTTGGTTTGGAGAGCTTCATCCAAATCGCAAGGAATTTCGATGCTTCGTCTGCCATCGGTAAAGGGGGCAACTACGACTTTGACCTTTTCGCCATGTTCTTCTTTTAACCTTCCGAAGCCGGGTAATATGCCCAATGCGAGGGCTTTATTTTTGGCAAGATACTGATTATAAGCCTTTTGGTAAAGTGCCGAAATGGCTTCGGCTTCGTTTTTGTTTTCAAACTCTTCGATTTTGGTTTGAATGCCCAAGTTGGTAAGGGTATTGCGAGTAAATTCTTGAGCATCATGCGCCCAGCCTCGATAAACTTCCTCTGCCACATCATAAAACATGGACATAATATCGAGCGAAAGTCGTTCGCCATGCAAGGCATTTCGGCGGCGTTTATAGATGACGTTTCGTTGTTTGTTCATGACATCATCGTATTCGAGAAGTCGTTTTCGGCTTCCGAAATTATTTTCTTCGACCTTTTTTTGCGCCCGTTCAATGGATTTGGTAATCATGGAATGCTGAATCACTTCGCCCTCTTCCAAGCCCAATCTATCCATAATTTTTGCCATTTTGTCCGAGCCAAAAAGTCGCATCAAATTATCTTCGAGGCTAACAAAAAACTGGGAACTACCCACATCGCCCTGCCTTCCTGCGCGCCCTCGTAGCTGTCTATCGACTCGCCGAGATTCATGGCGTTCTGTGCCGATAATTGCCAGTCCGCCCGCTTGCTTGGCTTCGGGCGTAAGTTTGATGTCCGTTCCTCGACCCGCCATGTTGGTAGCAATCGTAACGGTTCCTGCCTTGCCTGCTTCGGCAACGACATCGGCTTCTCGTGCGTGTTGTTTGGCGTTCAGGACTTGATGGTTTACTTTTCGCAGACTTAACATTCGGCTCAAAGTTTCGGAAATTTCGACCGAAGTTGTGCCGACCAAAACGGGACGACCTTTGGCGGTAAGTTCCTGAATTTCATCAATAACGGCGTTATATTTTTCGCGTGTGGTTTTATAGACTTTATCCTGTCGGTCATCGCGCGCAATGGGTTTGTTGGTCGGAATGACAATCACATCGAGTTCGTAAATCTCCAAAAATTCGCCTTCTTCTGTTTCTGCTGTTCCCGTCATGCCCGATAATTTGTGGTACATTCGGAAATAATTTTGGAGCGTTACGGTGGCGTAAGTTTGGGTGGCATCTTCAATTTTTACGTTTTCTTTTGCCTCCAAAGCCTGATGCAAACCATCCGAATATCGCCGTCCTTCCATGACACGCCCAGTTTGTTCATCGACAATTTTCACCTTGTCATCCTGAATGATATAATCGGTATCTTTCTCAAAAAGCGTGTAGGCTTTCAGCAGTTGAGTCAGGTGATGAATGCGCTTGGCTTTGGTTTCATATTCACCGATAACTCGGTCTTTTTCAGTAATTTTGGATTGCTCGTCTAATTCCTTATTTCGTTCTATTTTGGCTAATTCCGCCCCAATATCAGGCAAGATAAAAAATCCTTCTTCATCACTATTTTTGGTAATCAGTTCGATGCCTCGCTCGGTCAAATCAATCGAATTGCGTTTTTCGTCAATCGTAAAAAATAAAGGTTCATCTGCTTGTGGCATCATCCGAGAATTATCTTGCATGTAATAATTTTCGGTTTTTTGCATTTTTTGGCGAATGCCTTGTTCACCCAAAAACTTAATTAACGGTTTGGATTTGGGCAATCCCCGATACGCTCGGAACAGAGCCAATGCGCCCTCCTCGCTGTTGAGTCCGTTGGCGAGTGTTTTTTTGGCAGTAACTAATTGTGTCCGCACAAATTTTTGTTGTTCTTCTAATAATTTCAGAACACGAGGTTTGAGCATCTCAAATTCGGCTTGGTCATTGCCTCTGGCAACAGGTCCCGAAATAATCAGAGGCGTTCGGGCATCATCAATCAAGACCGAATCGACCTCATCGACCATCGCAAAATGATGTTTTCGTTGCACCAATTCCTCAACCTCACGGGACATATTATCGCGCAAATAATCAAATCCGAACTCATTATTTGTGCCGTAAGTAACATCGGCTTGATAGGCTTTTCTTCGCAATAAAGTATTGGGCTGATGCTTGTCGATGCAGTCGATGGTCATGCCATGAAATTCAAAAAGCGGAGCCATCCACTCGGAATCCCGTTTGGCAAGATAATCATTTACCGTAACCAAATGCACGCCTTTTCCCGCCAAAGCATTCAGATAAGCAGGCAAAGTAGCGACTAAGGTTTTTCCCTCGCCCGTTGCCATTTCGGCAATTTTGCCCGCATGAAGCACCATTCCGCCAATCAACTGCACATCATAATGAATCATACTCCACGTTACTTCGCTGCCTGCCGCCATCCACGTATTCGACCAAATGGCTTTATCATCTTCTATCGTTACGCCAGCCCGTTGCGAAGCAATCAGCAAGTCATGTTCGGTGGCTTTGACCACCAATTTTTGGTTTTCGGTCAGCCGCCGAGCAGTTTCCTTGACCACCGCAAAGGCTTGAGGCAAGAGTTCATCCAAGATGCGTTCGAGTTGCTCATCGTGCTTTTTATCAAGTTCATCAACCTGATTGAAGATGGCATCTTTCTCTTCGATTTCCATTTCGGGCGTATCCGCTACTTTTTGGCGCAAGTCGTTCATTTCTTGCTCAATATCAGCCAATTGGTCGGAAATATAGTGTTTAAATTCAACCGTTTTATGGCGCAATTCATCATCCGAAAGCGTAGCAAGTTTGGCATATTCCTGATGAATTTCGCTCACGCGTGGCTTCAGGATTTTGAGGTCTTTATCGGATTTCGTACCAAAGACTTTGGCAAGTCCTTTTGTGATTGTATCTAACATAATTTTTTTGCGATTCCTTACGTGATTGCCCCCAAGTGGAGGGAACTTTGCTTGAACATCATTCAGACCAAAATGCAAAACCTGTCATTTTGGCTTGCATTTCAGCGCAATTTATTCCATTTTTAAGGTCAAAGACTGACAAAACGGATATTTATCAACACACAAAATTACAAATCCTGTATAAGATTTTCGATATTTTGGCTTATTTATTTATCTTGTCTTTTGATGCAAAACCAATCCGACCGCTTATGAGGCTCAAACACCTTTTTTTTATCGTTTTATGGGGGCATTTTTCTGTGATGGCATCGGCACAAAACGCCGATATTTTTGTCCCGAAGGATTCCGTTCGGTTGCCTTTTGAACCTCAAAAAATTACAATCCACTCGCAGGGATTTTTGCTTTCGGACAAAAAAGGAAACCTGTTCTTGGTCGATTCGACTGGAGAAATACGCCAAAATTATTCCCAAAATCAACAAAGTGAATTGACAAATTTTAAAAATATTACTAAATTAACTAATTTTGTATTTTACGAAGAAATCCAAAAAATCGTATTGTTGAATCGGTTTTTTGCGACCATCCAAACGCTTGACCTCGAATCCTTAGAAATTGGCTACGTTTCCTGTGCCACGCCCAGCGCAGACCGCCAAATTTGGTTGTTGGATAATTCGAGTTTTTCGGTCAAAAAATTAAATCCGTTTACACAAGAAATTCAGGAAATTTTTGCGATTGATTTGTTATTTGGTAGCGAAGATGTGGATATTTTACAAATGCAAGAATATCAAAATTTACTTTTTTTGTGTGCGTCAAGTCAAGGAATTTTTGTGTTTGATAATTTGGGAAATTACCAAAAAACGCTTCCATTTCGGGAGGTTTCATCGCTTCATTTTGACAAAAATCAGTTGTATTTTTTGACAAAAAACCAAGTCGTTTTTTATCAACTATATTATGCCACAAAAGAAATTTATCAACTTGATTATCAGGGCATTATAAAAGATTTGGTGTTTGTAAATGACGAAATTTTTGCCCTCCATAAACAACAACTTTTGCGTCTGTCAAAAGTTCCCTAATCAGACAAAAAAAGTGTGGTTTGTGCCAAGACAAACCACAGCAAAAATAGCAATTTAAGTACATTACAAAAAATAACGATAAATTAGATTTTTATATATAAAAACTGATTTTCAAGCAATTATAGTACTTCAAAATTCTTAAAAGTGCAACGCCCGTTTTTCGGTAGCATCCAAGCAGGCTTCTTTGATGGCTTCGGTAAATGTCGGGTGAGCGTGCGACATTCTGGAAATATCTTCGGCAGAGGCGCGATATTCCATCGCCACGACTCCTTCGGCAATCATATCGGCGGCACGCGGTCCAATCATGTGCATTCCCAAGATTTCGTCTGTTTGGGCATCGGCAATGACCTTTACCAAACCATCCAAATCCATACTGGCTCTGGCACGCCCCGAAGCACGGAAGGGAAAAGTACCCGTTTTGTAGGCTCGTCCTGCGTCCTTGAGTTGTTGCTCGGTATAACCCACGCCCGCCACTTCAGGCCACGTATAAACCACACCGGGAATTAAATTATAATTAATGTGGGGCTTTTGTCCGGCGATTTTTTCGGCTACAAAAATGCCTTCTTCTTCGGCTTTGTGCGCCAACATTGCGCCCTTGATGACATCTCCGATGGCGTAAATCCCTTCGACCGAAGTTTCCAAATTTTCATTGACTTCGATGCGTCCTCTTTCGTCCAATTTTACGCCAATATTTTCCAATCCCAATCCTTCGGTGTAAGGTTTTCGCCCAATGGAAACCAAACAATAATCGGCACGAAACTCGATTTGTTCGCCTTTTTGGTTTTCAGCTTTGACGATGACCTGTTCGCCTACGGTTTCTGCGCTCGTAACTTTATGTTTGAAATGGAATTTCATGCCCTGTTTTCGTAAGACTTTGCCCAATTCCTTACCCAAAGTTACATCCATAGTCGGAATCAGGGAGGGCATAAATTCGATAACAGTAACTTTTGTGCCTAATCTGGCATAAACCGACCCTAATTCTAACCCAATTACGCCGCCGCCAATGACAATTATTTCGTGGGGAACTTCCTCCAATTTGAGGGCTTCGGTCGAGGTGATGACCCGTTTTTTGTCGTATTTGGTGGGTGGAATAATGATGGGTTTTGACCCTGTGGCAATAATGGTTTTGTCCGATGTAATCTGTTGAGAATCACCGCCTTCACGTGGAGTAATTTGGATGGTATTTTTATCGACAAATGCGCCGATTCCCGTATAAACATCAATCTTATTTTTTTTCATCAGGAACTGAATGCCGTCCACGCTTTGCTGTACGACTTCGCTTTTTCGCCTCATCATTTGTGGCAGATTTACCTTGAGATTTTCGAGGTCGATGCCGTGTGTCTGGAATGTTTTTTCGGCATTGTGATAATGTTCTGAGGAGTCCAAAAGTGCCTTAGAAGGAATACATCCGACATTCAAGCAGGTGCCGCCTAAGGTGTTATATTTTTCGATTAATGCTGTTTTGAATCCTAATTGTGCCGCCCGAATGGCTGCCACATATCCGCCCGGTCCTGAACCAATGACCGTTACATCATATTTCATATTGTGTACTATTTAGCCTCTAAATTTTTTGAATACGAACTAATTGACGTGAAAATACGGTATTTTAACCGATTTGGCAATGAATCGGTTATTAAAAATATGACTTCTTGATTTTTGAGGAAATGGATTTTTTTATCCTTGCGACAAAACCACAAATTCTATTGTCTAACAGATTGATAATCAATGAGATTATTCTATAATTTAGCTTTATTATCTAATAAAAAAATCTCCAAACCTATCCGAAAATCACAAGTTTTGGGATACGTCTGGAGCAAATAGTTTTCGTAATAAATGATTTTGATTTTAGGCAAAAGCAAAAAATAGTACCCAAATCACAATCAATACAGGGAATAAAAATGGAATCGAAAACCGTAACAAATAGCCAAAAAATGACGGCATTTGTAAGCCTCGTTGTTCGGCGATAGATTTGACCATAAAATTAGGACCATTCCCGATATAGGTCATTGCGCCAAAAAATACGGCAGAAACCGAAATCGCCATCAGTTGAATGACCGAATTGTTAAATACGCCACCTTCCGCAAATTGTATGACTTGAGTAGGATTTCCGATGCTTCCGCTTTGGGCAGCTAAGGCTGCAGTTAAGAAATTCAGATAGGTGGGTGCATTATCAAGCATCGCCGAAAGAAAACCCGTTCCCCAATATAATGTATTATGATTAATGAGTTTCACGCCAGCGGGAGAAGCGGCAAAATTAGCCACCAATTCGAGGGCTGGCATCATCGTCCCGAAAATTCCGATGAAAATAAAGGCTACTTCACGGATTGGCTCGAAATTAAATTCGTTTTCTCGCAAAGCCTCTCTGGAAGCAAATCGGAAGGATAAAAAAGCGACCGTAAACATAATTAGCTCACGGAGATACGAAAATTTTTGTCCCTCAAAAATAATTCCAGGCACCCAATCCAGTACGTTGGGGTCTAAGAAAACTGAAGCAATAATCAATCCCAGCCAAATAAAATTACCTTTGCCTTTGATTTCAATTTTATTCGTATAATTCCCTGATGCTCTGGTATCTTTGCCAAGTTTATTCCGACTATCAAACCCATAAAAAATACCCGCCAGCATCACTAATGCCACCGCCCACGGGAATACACTGTTAGTTAATGTCCACGTAAAAGGCACACCTTTCAGAAATCCTAAGAACAGCGGGGGGTCGCCAATCGGAGTCAAAGCACCGCCCACATTACTGACAATAAAAATGAAAAATATGACATGATAGGCTTTGAGTCTTTCTTTGTTGAGGCGCATATAAGGACGAATCAGCAGCATGGATGCGCCCGTAGTGCCGATGAGGTTGGAAATCACCGCCCCAATCAACAAAATGGCAATATTGACAAAAGGTTTACCTTTCTTATCAATCTTAATCAGAATCCCACCCGAAGCAATATAAAGCGATGAAATTAAGGCAATAAATTGGACATATTCTGCCAAAGCATGAATCGGGGAATGTGTATTGTGCAAGCCAAAGATATAATAAAAAATAACCATGAAAGATAATCCGAGCGCAATACGGGGGTAATTATGGTGCCAAAAATGTTCATAAAACAGCGGACCTGTCGCAATCATAATCAGCAACATGGCAAAAGGAAGTACTGACCACAAGGGAGCTTCCTCGCCGTGATGCCCATGATTCGTGCCGCCATCCTCAACAGCATCATTGACCACCTCTTCAGTGGCGTGGGCGTGTCCGTGATTTTCGGGAGATTGGGCGTAACTTGTGTTGGACGCAAACCACATAAAAACAGGAAAAAGACATAAATAAATCGCTTTGCAAGAAAAAAGGCAACCAAATGATTGGGAAAGGTTACTAATAATTTTCATTGTGTATCGTTATATTTTCGGTAACGGATAAGATTCTGCGCCAGCAAATCGGCATTGCAAGATAGTATTTTACGGCTTAAATCCGATAAATGAACTCAAATTTTACAACATTTTCATACCGAGCAGGTGGCTCAAGTACATGGAAAGGAATAAAAAAACGCATCGTTTGGTTTGCCAAAACGATGCGTAATTTATTGTTTTTCAAAATGTGAATTATCCTTTTGTGAACTCAACCACGTAAGTTGGTTCATTTTTATCGCTCGTATCTACAAACGTCAAGGTAATTTTGCTATCCGTAACCGTAATCGTGTACGTATTGCCTCCAATCGTTAATTGAGTACCGCTGGCGTTTGTTGACCAAGTGCCGTTCCCCCCAATAAATGCCAATAATGAACCTGAAACCTGTGCTGTGTAGCTTCCGTTCGTATCGCCTGACTTCGTAAATGAAATCGAAACACCTGAAAATGAAGAGGTTACATCACTTCCATTGCTTGTCGCTTTGGTAACTGTCCAAGTACCTACGAATTTATCGGCAATGACAGAAGGCTCAACAGGGTCATCTTTTTTGCAACCAGCCACCAACAACATCAGAACAAGTGCTGGTAAAATCATACGAATAAATTTCATAATTAATTATTATCTGTTTTTGATACTTTAAAAAAAATAGAGTAGTGTATAGTTAATGAACAAACAGGGTATCAACTCACGACGGCATAAAGATAGAAAAAATTTGGTAATCCAATCTCTTCTTTTTAAATTTTTCGTTCCGAAATCCCTCTTGCTTATGGATTTAGTCAGAATTTTATCAAAAAACGTTGCCTGACCCTAAAAATTTCTTGAAAAGTATTTTTTTTTGGGAATGTGCCTTATCTTTCCGAAAATTAATTTTTAAATCTAAAAAACACATTTAAAACACATGAGAAAGTTTAAATTTTATTGTCTTTTTATTTGTCTTTTGGGACTGACAACCTTCGTGCAGGCACAAAATTCAGACCTCAAGCAAAAATTACCGATAGATAAAAATGTACGTATCGGGAAGTTAGATAATGGATTAACCTATTATATCCGAAAAAATACAAAACCCGAAAATCGCCTTGAATTGCGATTGGTCGTCAATGCGGGGTCAATTCTCGAAAATGATAATCAACTTGGGTTGGCTCATTTTACCGAACATATGGCATTTAACGGGTCAAAAAATTTCACGAAAAATGAATTAGTCGATTATTTACAGTCGGTGGGGGTAAAATTTGGGGCAGACCTGAACGCTTACACCAGTTTTGACGAAACGGTCTATATCTTACCTATCCCTTCGGATGATGATAAAATTGTCGAAAAAGGATTTACTATTCTCGAAGACTGGGCTGGCGGATTAACTTTTGATGACCAAGAAATCGACAAAGAGCGAGGCGTTGTGATTGAGGAATGGCGACTCGGACAGGGCGCAGACCGCAGGATGTTGGATAGCTTTTTGCCCGTGCTTTATCGGGATTCTCGATATGCCAAACGTTTGCCGATTGGCACTAAAAATACATTGGAAACCTTTGAGTATCAGACGATTAAACAATTTTATAAAGACTGGTATCGTCCTGATTTGATGGCAGTTGTGGCGGTCGGCGACCTCGAACCTGACGAAATCGAAAAGAAAATTAAAGCACATTTTAGTAATCTTAAAAATCCAGAAAATCCCCGAAAACGAGAAAATTTTCAAGTTCCTGACCACAACGAAACTTTAATCAAAGTGGCTACGGACAAGGAAGCGGCTTTCACTCGAATTTATCTTTTTCACAAAAAAAATCCTGAAAAAATAGAAACTTTAGCCGATTTCCGAAAATATATGCTCTATCAGTTTTTTAGCGGAATGTTAAATGAACGCCTCAACGAATTGCGCCAAAAAGCCGAACCGCCCTTCATTTTTGGTGGCGTTTATTATGGCACAAGTTGGGCAAGAACCAAAAATGCGTATCAGGCATATGCCGTGGTCAGTCAGGACGGCATCGAAAACGGATTGAAAACATTACTCACTGAAAATGAGCGTGTTAAACAACATGGTTTTACAAATGGAGAATTGGAACGCTACAAAAAGAATTTTTTGACCATGTACCAAAAGGCATACAGCGAAAAAGATAAAACCGAATCCGAACGCTATACGGACAAATACAAAGACCACTTTTTGGAGGGAACGCCCATGACAGGAATTGAGTTTTCGTTTAAGTTTGTGCAGGGGATTTTGCCTACCATTAAATTGGACGAAATTAATTCGATTGCTAAAGAGTTAATTCGCGAAGATAATCGAGTGGTGGTCGTTACGGCTCCCGAAAAGGAAGGCGTAAAAGTTCCTTCCGAAGCTGAAATCAAAATGATTTTGGAGGCTTCCAAATCCGAAAAAATTGAGCCTTACGAAGACAAATTAGGCAACGCAAAATTGATGGAAACAACCCCAAAAGCAGGCAAAATCACAGCCGAAAAATCCTATGAAAAAGTAGGCATTACGGAATTAATACTTTCTAATGGCATAAAAGTTTTATTGAAAAAAACGGACTTCAAAAACGATGAAATTTTGATGTCGGCGTATAGTGCAGGCGGTCATTCTTTGTATTCAGATGACGATTATCAGTCCGCTGATAATGCAGGTTCGATTATCGGAAATAGTGGTTTGGGCGAATTTTCAAACGTGGATTTGGAAAAATTATTGGCAGGAAAAAACGTAGCAATTAGTCCGTATATTTCCGAATTGGAAGAGGGTTTTTCGGGCAGTTGTCGCCCCGAAGATTTGGAGACACTACTGCAATTAACGCATCTTTCATTTACAAAACCACGCAAAGATAAGGACGCTCACGCTTCGTTCATAAATCGTCAAAAGTCTGTTTTACAGAACATTAGCTCAAATCCGCAATATTATTTTTATGACCAATCGGCTCGGTTTATGGCGCAAGGAAATCTACGACATAACGGAATCCCCACCTCCGAAGATATGGACAAAATCAATCTGGATAGAGTGTTTGAAATTTATCAAGAACGTTTCAAAAATGCAGGTGATTTTACATTTTTCTTGGTCGGTAATTTTGATGAAGCCAAATTGAAACCACTGCTCGAAACCTACTTAGGAAGTTTGCCCAGTGAACCCAAAAAAGAAACATGGAAAAACGTAGGCATTAATCCACCAACGGGCAAACACGACAAAATTTTTTATAAAGGTTCAGACCCAAAAAGTATGGTCAGAATGATTTTTTCGGGCGAGTATAAGTACGAAGTTCAGACCAATTACGCAATGGAAATGTTAGCACAAATTTTATCCATCAAATTGATTGAACAAATCCGAGAAGAGAAGGGCGGCGTGTACGGAATTGGGGCTTCGAGCCAAACCGAAAAATTCCCAGAAGAGCGATATTCCGTAACGATTTCGTTTCCTTGTGCGCCCGAAAATGTCGAAGATTTGAGCAAGGCTGTTTTGGATGAAATTGAGAAACTTCGTAAATCAGGTGCCGAAGAAAAAGACATGAAAAAAGTCCTTGAAACCATGCGCCGAGAACACGAACTGGATTTGAAGAAAAATAAATTTTGGTTGGGAGTTCTGAAAGAGGCTTACGTCCATGAAAAAAGTCCCGAAGGAATCTTAAAACATATCGAAAATGCTGAAAAAGTTACATCAAAAGACATTCAGAATGTCGTTAAAAAATACATGAACGGCAAAAACTATATTCGTCTGGTTTTGAAGCCCGAAACCAAGTAACTTTTTGTCAAGCATTTAAAAAGAAACGTGTGGAGAAATTCATGCGTTTTTTTTTGTATCTTTTGAAGATAAATATGATTTTGTTTTCTAACAAATAACACGAAAATGCACATCAAAAAACGATACTTTTTAGGCTTCATTTTAGCATTTATATCTACACAAATCACTCATGCCCAGATAGATACCGAATTTTGGTTTTCTGTTCCGCACGTTTCCAAAACTCACGATACGCCCAGCATTTGGGTTTATGTTTCGACCTTTGACCAAGCGGCAACGGTCGAAATTTTGCAACCTGCTCAAAACAATAAACGATTAATTTCCAGAACAATTCAGGCGAATGGTATTGCAAAAATTCAGCTTGCACTTTCGGAGGTTGAAAATACCACAGCCGATAAAATTTTGGATAAAGGCTTGTATATCAGGTCGAATGCTCCGATTACGTGCTATGTCGAATTGGGTGCGCTTCTGAATGCGGATATTTTTACGCTCAAAGGGCAAAATGCACTTGGACACGATTTTATGATTGCAGGACAAAACTATTTAGAAAATAGTGCCGTTTTCTCCGATTCATATAATTCGTTTGATATTGTCGCCACCCAAGACAATACCGTCATCAAAATTACGCCCAGTTCTGACATCGAAGGACACCCCGCAAATACCTCATTTTCAATGGTTTTGAATCGTGGCGAGACCTATTCTGCAAGGGCTATTTCTCGCACCGCAAGCAGTACGTTAGCGGGTTCAACGGTCAAATCTTCTCGCCCGATTGCCGTAAGTTTGATTGATGATTCGATGGCTACGCCACAGGGCTGCATTGATTTGACGGGTGACCAACTTGTTCCTATCAATATACTTGGAAATCAGTATGTTGCACAAGGCGGAACGGCTGGGAGTAATGAAAGAATCTGCATTACTGCCACTGAAAATAATACACAAATTTTTATAAACAGTACATTGGTCAGAGAATTAAATAAAGGAGATATTTTTTTGACACCAATTTCTACACCGCTTTATATTTGGGCGAATTATCCAATTTTAGTGTTGCAATATGTAGGCATAAATTGTGAGCTAAGTGCTTCATTATTACCGCCTTTGGAGTGTCGAGGCTCACAAAAAATCAATTTTGCTCGTTCGGTACAAAGTCGTTCGAGTGATGTATTTTTTGCCAAAATTTTAGTTCAGACAGGAGGCGAAGCTAATTTTAGGTTTAATGCTTCAGCAAATCAAGTGCAAGCCTCTGATTTTCAGTTTGTTGAAGGAACAAATGAACAATGGAAAGTTGCCAGCGTACAGATTCCGATGAGTAATATTTTGAACAATCAAGCGAACATTATCGAAAATTCAACGCATTCATTTCAGTTGGGAATTTTGTTCGGAGGCGATTTTAATGGCAGTCGTTATGGGTATTTCTCGACATTCAGCAGTTTATCCGCAGGCGGTGATTTTTCGTTGTGTTCTTCTGAAAATCAACAAGTTACGGCACGAGGAAATTTAGGTTCGGAGGCTACTTTTTTGTGGAGTACGGGCGAAACCTCCCCAACGATTACGATTGCTTCGGCTGGAACGTATTGGGTCAAAGCCAGCACTCAAAATGGTTGTGAACTCACTGATACTGTGCAGGTTATGCAATCTGAGATGCCACCAATTCAGTTGGGTGAAGATGTCGAAAGCTGTCAAGGCGATACGGTTATTTTGCAAGCTCCAGCCGATTATTTGGCGTATCAATGGAAAAATTTATCAGATAATCAAGTAACTGAAAATCAGAAAGTTATTATCACAAAAGCGGGCATTTATGAATTATCTGCCGTCAATGCTACGGGGTGTGTTTCAACTGACCAAATCGAAGTGAGTTTTATGAATCCGATGCCTAAACTTCCTGATTCTCTGACAATTTGTCAGGGTGATTCGCTTCTCATGCAGTTTGAAAATATTGCCGACCGCTATATTTTGTCCCGAAATGACACGGTTTTGGTGGATACGTTTCAAGATTCAACCGAATTTGTTTTTAAGGAAATTGGCAATTATGAATTTAAAATTTTTAGGAATACGTGTGAATTTTCTAAAAATATATTTTTGACCGCCGAACCGCCTCTCGTTTTTTCGTTCGGAAAAGATACGGTTTTGTGTGCAGGCGAAACGTTAATTTTGGATGCAACTATTTCAAAATCAGAAAGTTATGTTTGGCAAGATTCCAGCACAAACTCCAGTTTTACGGTCGCCAAATCAGGCATTTATGCGGTCGAAATCCGAAACGGAACTTGTTTTGTACGAGATTCCATTGAAATCATATTTACTGAACCTCCCAAATTAGATTTGGGAAATGATACCGTTTTTTGTGCAGACGATGTTTTGATTTTGGATGCGACCATCGAGGGGGAAGCCTCATATTTTTGGA
>CAZNYR010000032.1:13813-38950 GCA_964577275.1 uncultured Cytophagales bacterium
CGACAGCACCAAAAATTCTTTTTTAACTATCACAAAATCAGGAACTTATATCGTTAAAGTGCAACAAGGAAATTGTATGATTTCTGATACAATTCTTGTCAAAAATCAAAATTTACCACTTTTGGATTTGGGAAAAGATACGGTTTTGTGTCAAGGCGAAATATTGATTTTGGACGCATCGATTGAAGATTCGACCGAAATAACGCCAACATATTTTTGGAATACGGAAAGTGATTCTTCGATTATAACTATCTCACAATCAGGTGAATACTCGGTTTTGATTCGGCAGGGAAATTGCCAAATTACGGATACTATTTTGGTTCATTTTGAGCAAGCCCCCGAACTTGATTGGGCAAAAGATACGACACTTTGTCAGGGTGATACCCTTTTTTTAGATGCAACGGTCGAGGGCGAGGCTTCGTATTTTTGGAGCGATAGCAACACGACAACACCCACGATTTTTATTACTTCGGCTGCAAATTATTACGTACAAATTGAGCGAGGAGCGTGCCAAATTTCCAAAAATCTTGCCGTTCGATTTTTGCCCGTTCCAGATTCTATCGTATTGATTGGCAGTCAGTTTGTGTGTCCAAAAGTCGAAAATATTACTTACGAAATTCAACATCCAGATACGAATTTGAGGTATCAATTTTGGGTGGAAGGAGGCGAAATTATGGCGCAAAATACCGATAAAATTGCGATAAATTGGGGCGAAACCAATTCTAAGGCAATGATTAAAGTAATAGCCATAAATCAATTTAATTGTTTGAGCGATACTTTGTTTTTCCCAGTTCGTATAAATCCTGTTTTGAAACCCGAAAAACCAATAGGCGATACGTTAATTTGCGCCAATAAAACTGAAAATAATCGCTATTTCTTACATTCTACAAATGGCTCGATTTATACTTGGCAAGTATCTGATGGTCAGATTGTTGAAGGTCAAGGCACTGCCGAAATGATTGTAAATTGGAATGGAATCGGCGAAAAACAAATCTGGGTGAGAGAAGAGAGTCAAACGCCTGCAATGATTTGTGAGGGAATTTCCGATACCTTAGATGTGGTTATTTTCAGGGATTCCACGTTCGTTCGGCTGGAAAATATTTCAGTAGCAGAAAATAACCAACAACTTGATTTAGAGTGGTTTACAAATGATTCGAGTCAGATTTTGCATGGTATTTCAATTTTTGCCAAAGCTCCAAACCAAACGGTTTGGGATTCGGTTACGAACCTAAATTTTACAAAATTCACGCATCAAACGGGCGAAGTTACTGGCATTTGGGAATATCGTTTACGTGCTGAAAATCAATGTGATGAATCGTTACAAAGTTCAGCTCATCAAAGTATTTTTTTGGAGGCGAAGGGCGATGAAAATGCCGAAACCGTAGCTTTAGCTTGGACTCCGTATGTGGGTTGGACTCCGATTCGTTACGAATTATGGCGAAAATTGGATGATGAATATGAGTTTCAGTTTGTAGAAATAATTGATTTTCAGACTTTTACAAATTCACAAAGTAGCCTTACTGGATTTGAACATCACTATCGAATCAAGGCGGTGAGTGTGCAGGGTTTTGAATCGTGGTCAAATACGGTGGCGGTCAAATTTTTGCATCCATTATTTGTTCCGAATGTCATTACGCCTAATCAGGATGGAAAAAATGATGCTTTTCGGATATTAAAATTACATCTGTACCCTGAACATGAACTCGTGATTTATAATCGTTGGGGAAAAGAGATTTTCAGAACAACAAACTATCGGAATGATTGGCAGGGCAAAAATCATTCGGCGGGCGTGTATTTTTATGCACTTTATTTGTTAAAATTGAATGAAACTCGGAAAGGAACAATTCAGTTATTGAAATAAATTATTAAAAATTAAAAGTCATGGAACGTTATTATAATTCCATGACTTTAAGCGGGACAAATATCACGTGGTGCGTATGGAGATTGGTATGATGACTTGAAAACCAGTTTTTTGTATCAAAACTAAATTCCTAAATTGTTTTTTATCAGGTACTTAAAGTCTGATTTTCAGGTATTTATCGGCTCAAATATAAATTTCGTTTGGAATATATATCCAAGAAAAATTCATCGTGTAGGTCATCAATAAAATAAATGGCTTCGCCCGTAGATTTCATTTCGGGACCGAGTTGCTTGTTTACGTTCGGGAATTTCTCAAATGAAAATACAGGAATTTTGATGGCATATCCTTTTTTGATGGGCTTAAACTCAAAATCAGTTACTTTCTTATCGCCCAGCATGACCTTGACGGCATAATTGACGTAAGGTTCTTGGTATGCTTTGCAAATAAATGGCACAGTTCGTGAAGCTCTGGGGTTTGCTTCGATGATGTACACTTTTTGGTCTTTAATGGCAAATTGGATGTTAATAAGTCCAACGGTTTTGAGTTCGATAGCAATTTTTTTGGTGTATTCTTCGATTTGTTGGATGACTTTTTCGCTCATATCAAAAGTCGGCAACACGGCATAGGAATCGCCCGAATGGATGCCTGCAGGCTCGATATGCTCCATAATTCCGATGATATAGACATTTTCGCCATCACAAATGGCATCGGCTTCGGCTTCGACTGCGCGCTCCAGAAAATGGTCAAGCAATACTTTATTGTTGGGGTCTCGGCTCAAAATATTGACGACATGTTCTTCCAGTTCTTCGTTATTAATGACGATTTTCATGTCCTGTCCGCCCAAAACATACGAAGGTCGTACTAACATAGGAAAACCAATATTTTTTGCCAATTCGAGAGCTTGCTCGGCATCTTCAATAACGCCATAGTTGGGGTAAGGAATGCCATTGGCTTTCAATAAATCGGAGAATTTGCCTCTGTCTTCGGCTAAATCAAGGCTTTCAAACGAAGTTCCGAGAATTTTGATGCCGTATCGGGTTAGTTTTTCAGCCAATTTGAGGGCAGTTTGTCCGCCTAATTGAACGATAACGCCTTCGGGTTTTTCGTGTTCAATAATTTCGTAGATGTGTTCCCAAAAGACAGGCTCGAAATATAATTTATCGGCGATGTCAAAATCAGTCGAAACGGTTTCGGGATTACAATTAATCATAATGGTCTGATAACCAGCTTCTTTGGCAGCCAAAATTCCGTGTACGCATGAATAATCAAATTCGATGCCTTGCCCGATTCGGTTGGGACCCGACCCCAAGACCACGATTTTCTTTTGGTCGTTGGTTTGGGATTCATTTTCGCCATCATAAGTCGAATAATAATAAGGCGTTTGGGCTTCAAATTCGGCGGCGCAAGTATCGACTAATTTCCATACTCGATTGATTCCCAGTTCTTTACGTTTGTTATAGACTTCACTTTCCAAGCATCGTAAGAGGTGTGCGATTTGTCTATCGGCATAGCCTTTTTGCTTGGTAATTCGGAGGAGATTGGGCGGGATATTTCCGATGTGGTAGCGTTCGATTTCTTTTTCTAATTTGACCAATTCCTCGATTTGGTACAAGAACCATTTATCAATTTTGGTTAATTTTTGGATGGTCGAAAAGGCAATTCCGAGTTTGAAGGCATCATAAATACGGAACAATCTATCCCATCTCGGATATTGCAGATGGTCTAAAATATCCTTTTGATTTGTCCATTCTTTGCCATCCGCACCGAGTCCGTTTCGTTTGATTTCGAGGGATTGACAGGCTTTTTGGAGTGCTTCTTGGAAGTTTCGTCCGATGCCCATGGCTTCGCCAACGGATTTCATTTGCAAGCCTAACTTGTCATCTGCGCCGGGAAATTTATTAAAATTCCAACGTGGTATTTTGACAATGACATAATCGAGGGTTGGCTCAAAAAATGTGGAGGTGGTTTTGGTAATTTGATTATTTAATTCGTCCAAATTATAGCCAATCGCCAGTTTGGCGGCAATTTTGGCGATGGGATAGCCTGTGGCTTTGGAAGCCAAAGCGGATGAGCGTGAAACTCTGGGATTAATTTCGATACCGATAATGGAATCATCTTCAGGACTGACCGAAAACTGTACGTTACATCCGCCGGCAAAATCGCCGATGGAATTCATCATCAAAATCGCCAAATCACGCATTTGTTGATAGACCGTATCGGGCAATGTCATGGCAGGGGCAACCGTAACCGAATCGCCTGTATGCACGCCCATGGGGTCGAAATTTTCAATTGAACAAATAATAATGACATTTCCAGCACCATCGCGCAACAATTCGAGTTCGTATTCTTTCCAGCCCAAAATACTTTGTTCAATCAACACTTCGTGGACGGGCGAAAAATGTAAGCCTCGTGTCAGGGCGGCTTCAAAGTCTTCTTTTTTCTGGACGAATCCGCCGCCAGAGCCTCCTAAGGTATAAGAAGGACGGATAACTAACGGAAAGCCAATTTCTTGGGCGATTTCTTTTCCTTCCAAAAATGAGCGGGCGGTACGTCCCTCACAGACTCCGACCCCAATTTCTATCATTTTTTCGCGGAATGCCTCACGGTCTTCGGTAATTTGGATGGCGGCAATATCTACGCCAACCAGCCGGACATTATATTTTTTCCAGATGCCTGCTTTTTCGCAGTCAATCGCCAAGTTGAGGGCTGTTTGTCCGCCCATCGTAGGCAAAACAGTATCAATTTGGGGATGTTCTTCAAGAATTTCGATAATTGAACGGCGAGTGAGTGGCTTGAGATAAATGTGGTCGGCAGTAACGGGGTCGGTCATAATGGTAGCGGGATTGGAATTTATCAGCGTAACCTCGATGTTTTCTTCTCGAAGCGAACGCGCCGCCTGCGAACCCGAATAATCAAACTCACAAGCCTGCCCAATGACAATGGGACCGCTCCCGATAATCAGAACGGATTTAATGCTGTTATCTTTCGGCATAATTAGTTAGAATCCAGTTTTTGAAATTTTCAACAAAATTAGAACATAATCGCTATACAATACAAATCTGAGGTGGGTGTCAAGGTGGATAATTTGGAAAAATAGCCCCAATAAAAAAGCCTCCGAAACTGATAGAAGAAGTTAGGAGGCTGATTTTCAGAATGATATAAAATTTTAGGAATCTGTTTCGTTTTTCTTTTCGGTTGAGCCATCGCCCAATAAGCCCATTTTAGCTTTAAGTGCTAATAATGAATCACTCGAATCGGTGGCACCAGGACCTAAAAGGTTGTTTACTTCGTCATCTACGGTTTTGGATTCTTGAGCAATCTCGCCATAGGATGCGGCAAGAGCTTCGTCCTCTTCGACCTTATTTTTCATACGCTCAAGCATAGCGATTGTTCCGCCAGAATCAATTTGAGATAATTGTTTATTGATTTTTTTGGTAGCGGAAGCGACCTTAGTACGTGCTTTGAGGGTTCGGAGTTCGTTTTCGTATTCCGATACCTTTCCTTTGAGCGTATTGATGTTGGTTTCCATCCGCTGCACTTGGGTTTCGTGCGTTTGGAGTTCTTTGCCTGTTCGCATGGCTTCGGCTTCGGCTTTTTCTTTTTTTCGGAGCATTTCACCTGCCAAACGGTCAGCATCTTGTGGCGAGACTTGTCCTGCTTGTGCTTTTTGGAGCAGAAGCATGGCTTTCTTTTCGCAACTGACGGCTTCGTTCTTGAATTTGTGGTGGTCGTTCTTGGTTCGGATAGCGAGTGCTTTGATTTCGGCTAATCCCTGAAGACTTTGGTTTAAGTCCGTTTTGAGGTCTCGAATCCCTTGTTCTGTGAGTTTGATTGGGTCTTCGAGCTTGTCAATAGCACTGTGCGCTTCTGCTTTTCCGATATTAAATATTCTGCTGAAAATTCCCATGGCTTTGATTCGTTTTTTTAAATGTTATAAAATTTGATGATTTCGCCCGAATATTCGGCAAGCAACAATTTGAGCGAGTTCAAAGAGGCTTCGAGTTCGTTCAAATCAAGATTTTCGAGTTGCAGTGTATCACGGAATAACACCCGACTACCGCTATCATCAATGACAAACGCACCGTGTACGACCTCCCGATTTTTCATCAATAGGCTTTTGAACATTTGGATATTGTCTTTTTCAAAAGAGAACAAAAATTGCTCAATGGTCAGAATCGTGTCTTCACAGTCAATAATAAGGTTTTTAATGCCGTTCTCTTCGTCATTGACCACATATATTTCATCCTCTGGGTCTTCGAGCATGATGTCATAGCCTAATTCTTGTAGGTATCGCTTGACACGCAAATAATATTCATTCATAGTTTATTAACGGGTTAATGAATTTTGAGTTAAATTTTTGAATCAAATCTATAATATTCGTACCGAAGTTGATGGGTCTGCCATTTTGTCTGGTAGTATCTCCATAAATAACAATCTTTTCACAGAATTATACCATCCACCTACAACCATCAGATATGAGCCTCTAATATAAGGAATATTGCCTAATTTTACAATCATAAAAACGATAAATAGACCTTATCACGATAAATTTATCGTGATAAGGTCTAATCACATCTCGTTATTGACGAAAAGTAATTTTTGATTGTGTTCATTAGGTTTTATAGACCACATCTCGGAGCGGGGCTGGCTTTTTGTCCTTGCCCAAACCACCTAAATACTGGCAGTCCAAGAGTGTTTGCATATGCTCAAAATCCACTTCTTTTTTGACATACCCGAAATTATCTGCTAAAGTTTGTGTGGTGTGCGCCTCGCCCATACCGACCTCAATATCAGACATTTTGATTTGGCAGGGATGTTCGTAACCGCAGGCGTGGGTCATTTCTAAAACTTCTTTTCGGTAGGCGGTAACGTAATTATGAAATCGGACGGCTTTATCGGCGGGGTCGAGTCCGCTCATGAGCCATTTATTTTGTGTGGCAATTCCTGTGGGACAATCGTTTTTGTGGCAATGTTGCGCCTGAATACAGCCAATCGAAATCATGGCTTCACGAGCAACATGAATTAGGTCTGCGCCCAAAGACATCGCCATCAGGGTTTTGGCAGGAAAGCCCAATCTTCCCGAAGCAATAAAGACCACACGGTCAGTTAAGTCCCTGTCCCTGAATATCTTATACACATTTGTAAATGCAAACATAAACGGCAGCGCCATGTGGTCAGCGAATGAATGCGGAGCAGCTCCCGTGCCGCCTTCGCCGCCATCAATAGTAATAAAATCGGGACCCGTATTGCGTTTGAGCATTTCATCTGCTAATTCCTCCCACATTTCTGTCTTGCCGACTGCCGCCTTAAAACCAACGGGCAGCCCTGTATTTTGGGCAATATCTTCGATAAAATCCAACATTTCGGGGATGGTAGAAAATGCCGAATGCGAAGAGGGCGAAATCGCATCTTGTCCTAAGGGTACGCCTCGAATCTGGGCAATTTCGGGGGTGATTTTTGAGGCGGGCAAAATACCGCCTTTCCCCGGCTTTGCGCCTTGCGAAATTTTGATTTCGATAGCCCGAATAAATGGATTTTTTTCGACTAAGTCTATCATTTTTTCCATCGAAAATTTGCCATCGGGTGTTCTTACGCCAAAATATCCTGTCCCAAAATGAAACATCACATCGCTTCCGTGGGCATGATAATTCGAGAGGCTGCCTTCGCCTGTGTTGTGATAGCATCCCGAAGTGAGTGCGCCTTTATTGAGCGCAATAATTGCATTTTTGGATAATGCCCCATAACTCATGGCTGAAATATTGACCAAAGAATACGGGCGATATGGGCGTTTTCGTTGATTATAAAGTCCCATGACTTTGGCGCATGGCAGGAAATAGGGGTCTTTGGTATTAGGGTGATTTTCGGCAGGTTTGTATGGAAATAATGCCGAATTAATGAAAACGTGTCCGGGCGCATAAATGTCTTTGTCCGTGCCAAAGGCTTCGTAATTGTTTTGGCGTTTGGAGGAGGAATAAATCCAAGAACGCTCGCTACGATTGAAGGGTAATTCCTCCCGATTACTGGCAACGATATACTGCCGCAATTCGGGACCGATGGATTCCAGAAGGTAGCGCAATCGTCCCACGACAGGGTAATTATGTTTGATGGTCTGTCGCTTATTGGTTACGTCCCGAATGAACATATAAACCAAAATAATAGGCAGGGCAACAAAAATATAATGTAGCCAATGCTCCTCGAATCGGTACAGGGATTCCAAGTACGAATCCAATTTGATGAGAAATTTTTCCATAAATGCTAAAGGTTTACCGTGAGTTTTTGTTTCGATACTTTTTTGTAATGTATTGATTATTAATACAAAAAGCAAATTATTTCTGTCATTTGCTCCTCAGGCATCAGGACAATTTCCGTACCGTAGTTTTATGCCAAACCCTGAAATTTTATTTCCTGATTTAATTCATAAATTGGGGATTCCACTTGAAACGCAATAGCCCAAAGGAAGCCGAAATATTACTACCATTTTGGGTATTGGCAATCGACCGAATATCCTTAAAGGCAATGCCCGCTTCAAATTTTCGGCGTTTGGTCGTATAAATCAAACCCATCGGAATATTGATATAATCGCCTTGATTTCCGCCTACACTTACGCCACTCGAAAGCCGAAGCCGCCGACTCAGTTGCACATCGCCCCCCACAACATAAAGAGGCTCTTGCAAATTCCCGCCATCCGTATTGAGAGGATAAATTAGCTCGACCCCAAGTTGGAAAATCTTGAAATAATCATAACTCATGCCGATTCGTGCGATGCGGGGCAGTTCGGTAGTTCGACCGCCTGCGTTTTGTTGCCAGTTGAGCGGTGATTTATCGCCCGCAAATTGTAACGCACTTTCGTTGGCTTGTAAAATATTGTAATTATTTAAGCCTGTTCCCTGAATTTCTCGTAAAATTCCATCTGAAACCTCTGCCACGCCACCTTGCCAGTTAATATTTCCGAGATTGACGGCAGAAGCACCGATATAAAAATTGCGCCGAATGACCATATTTATCCCAAAATCAAAGGCATATCCCGTGCCTACGGATTGGGCAAACATCAAACGCTGAAACAAGGAAGTGGTCGGTAATTCAAACG
The DNA here is from genome assembly GCA_964577275.1 of uncultured Cytophagales bacterium. Taxonomy (GTDB): domain Bacteria; phylum Bacteroidota; class Bacteroidia; order Cytophagales; family Thermoflexibacteraceae; genus UBA2561. The sequence continues at coordinate 22,762 of CAZNYR010000032.1, forward strand.
TAGGTTGCTGAATACCAGCACTTTCCACGAATCCAAAACCCAATGTAGGCGAAAGCGAAAAAATACTTTTGGTTAGGGTTTCGCCATCAGATTGTAAATCTACCAGCCCGATACCGCTGAGGCGTTTGATGCCTGCGCCCAAGTGCATCGAAAAATTATAGGCATCCACGATTTTTTTGCCATAACTCAAGTTCAATTCCCGAAACCACGAAAGCGAAATCCGTGAGCCTTCCAATAATTGAGCATACGTTTTGGCATCCGCAGGATTACTGACAAAACCCGCATAGGCTTGCTCTCGAATATCGCTGGGCAAATCGGACGTATTACTGACTTGCAATCCGTTGGACAAAAACAAGACATCAAAATAAGCGGAATTGTGTCCCAGAAATAAAAGTTCGGCTAATTGGCTACCAATCCGTGCCGAAAACTGCGCCCGATTCGTGATACTAAATCCGATACCGCCCCATTTGGGATGGCTCAGATGCACGCCCCCCAGCGTAATATCCATATTGACCGAAAGCTGTTTGTTCGATAATTTTTGGTAGGCAGCAAATTTATCTTCTATCGAAAACCCTGTGGCGTTTGGGGATGGAAAAACCGTATTGAGCAGTTCGTTACGGCTCAAGGCATCGGATGCCACCGAAATATTGCCCTCAAAAAAACCAAAGGTCAGACGGGGGTCGCGAAAGTTTTTGCGGACAGCCAAATTCGCAGGATTCACGCCTAAGGCATGATAATCGGTCGCAAATGTCGTTGCCATGCCTCCACGCCCCGTTGCCGTAAACGAACTTTGGTCAAGTTGGGCATGAACTTTTGTACTAAAACACGATAAAATTAGAAATAGGAATGAAAATTTTTGCATATTCAAATCAATTTGTGAGCTTTTTCTGTAAGAGAACAAGATGCCAAGAAAATTCGTTTTTTTTGAGATTATCCAAAAACACGACCATTTTTTGGATAACTTTTGAAAAATAAAAAAATAAAACAAAGAAAATTGAGATTTTCGGATTTTACTTTTTTTTCAGGATATTTTTTAGAACAATCTTTGTTATAGGCAGTAGTGAGTATTGCTTGGTCAAGTTTTCATGCAAGATAACAATTTGATAACCAATAAAATACACGATAGGATACTCATTTGGGCTTTCGTATAAAAATTTAGATGCGCCATGACATTCAGATTTTGCTTTTTATTTTTGCTCCTTAATAGTTCGTATATACTTCAGGCTCAAGTATTTAACCTGCAACATTACCATGAAAGAACAGGACTCGGAACGCCCTTGGTCAAGTCGATTGCCAAAGATACGATGGGAATTGTTTGGCTGGCAACAGATGACGGCATCGTGCGTTTTGATGGCACAAATTTTCAGGTGTATGGCGAGGATATTTTGCCCAGCAAATATGTCAAGCATATTTTGTGTCGGAAAAATGGGGAACTTTGGGCTACGACCGATGGCGGAATTATCCGAATTAATCCGAATCCCGAAGCGATTTCCTTTGAAGTCATCCTGAAAAATAGTATCCAAAAAAATGATACGCAGCCTTTTTATCCCAAACAAATGTACGAGGATAAACAGGGCGTACTTTGGTTTTCTGATAATCTGAAAGTCTTTCGTTATCAGGATGATCGCTTCAAAGTTTTCCTGAATCAGACGAAGAATACGACCGACCATTTTCATCGTTCCTTCTCTTTTTTTGAGGATAAATATCAGCATTTTTATGCCTTTTCCCAGCCCGGATTTTTGTTTCATTATGACCGCAAAACCGCCACCTTCCGAGAACTTCCCGTCCCCGCCGAAATTGATGAGGTATTTCATGTGCTGGTTACACCGCAAGGGCGAATTTTGGTTTCCAGTCTAACGGGCGTATATGAAATTGAACTGGACAAAAATGGAAATTTTACAAAACTCCAACTCATTGATAGAGAGGCAGATATATCCTATTTTACGATGTATAACCAAGAAATTTATGCCTCCAGCTGGACAAAAGGATTATTACATTTGAAACAGATTGGAGATAATTTTCGGGTCGAACGATTGATGCCAGAAAATATTATTGGTTCATCCTATATTTTTGCCAGCGATAGAGAACTTTGGCTAAGTACAGATAATGGATTATTTTTATTAACACCACGAACTTTTTTAACGACTTTTGTTCGTCAGACAGGCAAAAAATACATTCAAGCCCTCGCACAAAGAAACCAAAATGAATTGATTTTTAGTAGTGGCGATGCCGTTTTTTCGTATAATTATCGAGATACGATGCCGTCTATAATCTATCAAAATGCAGAGGAAAATATTTTAGGACTCTCGATATTTGGTCATGAATTACGACTGGGAAGCGCATCGGGCAAGGTGATTTATAAGCGAGATAATCACTTGAAAATCATTGATTTAAGTAAATATGGCGGGGCGGTTTATTCGATGTTTTCGGCAACTGACGGAAGCCTGTGGGTATGTCAAGATAAAAATCCAAAAGTCATCCGTATTTTTTCGGATGGCAATATCAAGTTATACGGAGCGGAAGAGGGATTGACGTGTCGCCCTGTGGTTATTCGTCAGGATACGAAAGGCGAAATTTATATCGGAGGAATCGGAGAAAATCAAAATGATTTTATTTTTAAATATAACAAAATTAAGAATATATTTGAATTATTAACCTTTTCATTTACTTTTGAGCCACGTCAGCGATTAGTGATTAACGATATGCAGTTTGATGCCGAAAATACGTTATTCATCGGTAGTTCGGAGGGCTTAATTCAACTCAAAAATCAGAAATTTGAACGCCTGCCGATGGGCAATATGACGACTGAAGCGGTCAAGGCGATGGTTTTTACGGACTCCAATCAACTTTGGATAGCGAGCGCAAAAGGCGTGATTAAATACAACGGTGCCACGCCACACGCCTTCGGTGAGTTTGAGGGTTTGCCCTCCAAAATTGTATCATATCGAGGTTTATTGCTTGACCATCAGGATAAATTATGGGCGGCAACGGCTTCGGGTATGGCGTACACCGAATCGCTTGATGAAATTTATCAAACACCAACGCCATTAATTACGCAGCTCGAAACCACCGATACCGAACATACTGCCCTGAATTTAAAACCCAAAATTTCGGAAAGTGGTTTTCTGAATATTTCTTTCATTTGTCCGACTTATCCGAGTGGCGGCACCGAATTTTTTATGGAATTGTATAGCCAAAAAGATACGGTATCCAAACGCATTGACGGCTCGAAACCATTATTGCTAAGTCATTTAAAATCAGGAGAATACACGCTCGAATTGCGTGCCAAAAAACGGGGAGGCTTCCAGAAAAGTAAGCCAGTTTATCTTCAATTTACGGTCTATCGGGTGTGGTACAAAACGCTTTGGGGTGGGATTTTGATGGTTATTTTGATTTTTTCGATTACGGGCATATTGCTTTGGATTAATACGCAACGCCTCAAACGAGGTCAAATCAAACTCGAAAAAATTATATCGGAGCGCACCCAAGAAATCGAAGGACAAAAAAATCAAATTAACAAACTTTTACAAACTGCGACCCAAACGAACGAAGAGCTAAAATTATCTGAAGAGGAACTCAAACAACAAACCGAAGAGCTGACGATAATTAACGAGAATTTGGCACAAAGCGAAAATCGGTTTCGGCAACTTTTGGAGTCCATTTCGGATACTGTATTGGTCATTAATGCAAATTTGGAAATCGTGTTATTGAACAATCACGCCATCATGATATCGGGCATAGGTCGTCAGGAAGCTATTGGAAATGAGTTATTTAAGGTTTTTCCATCGTTCAAAAATTCGATGTTTCATACCGCATTTATTACCGTACTGCACGAAAGAATATCGCAAAAAGTATTGGGCGAGGTGCGACTCAAAAATAATCGACAGGCATGGATTGAGGCGCGCATTTATCCCGTTCAGGAGGGCGTTTTGTGCATTGCCACCGATAATACCGAACGCGAGCGCGCCAAACAAAAATTGCAAAAAGCCCATGAAGAACTCAAGGTTTCGGAGGAGGAAATCCGACAAAATGCCGAAGAATTGAAGGCGACCAACGAAAAATTACAGGACGAGAAAAATAAAGTCCAACAAATGTATCACGAACTACAATCGGCTCAAAGTCAGTTAGTTCAGTCCGAAAAAATGGCTTCCTTAGGGCAATTAGTGGCGGGTATTGCCCACGAGATAAATAATCCTATAAACTTTATTTTTGCGGGTTCGGAATCGCTCAAATCCTTGTTAGAAGAGTTTGATGAAGTTGCCGAAAAATATGATGAACTCAATGAAGTTCCTGCCGAACAACTGCCTCAAGCTCTTCGGGAATTGAACGAACTCAAGCAAGATTTGGAGTTTGAAGATACACGACAAGATATATTTAATTTGCTTCATGATATTCAGACGGGAGCGGAACGAACCGTAGAGATTGTCAAAGGCTTGCGGACATTTTCCCGACTGGATGAGGATACGCTCAAGCGCACCGATTTGCACGAAAATCTAAATGCTACATTGGTTATTTTACGAAATCAATACAAAGGGCGCATCAAAATTCAGAAAGAATATGACGAAAAATTACCTGACATCGAATGTTATCCCGGTAAACTGAATCAGGTATTTATGAATATCATCTCGAATGCTATTCAGGCGATTGAAGGCGAAGGCAAAATCACGATAAAAACAATCAAACTATCTGATAATCAGTATCAAGTGGCAATTACCGATACGGGCGGTGGCATTCCAGAAGAAGTAAAAAATAGAATTTTTGACCCATTTTTTACGACCAAAGAAGTGGGCAAAGGCACAGGATTGGGCTTGTCGATTTCGTTGGGTATTATCAAGAAGCATCACGGCAAACTCGAAGTGAATAGCAAAGTAGGGGAGGGAACTACATTTTTGATTACATTGCCCACCGAAATTCAGGTGGCTTCCATGCCTGATATTACAGAAAATTAGCACGGAAAAATGTTTTTGAGGGTTGATTTAAACCTTCGGATATTTTTGAAGTCAAATATAAGGCAGACAACCAAAATGGTGTAATGAAGCACAATTTTTGGTTTTATGCCCGTAATTGCTTAGTTTTGAGGTCATAAAAACTGTGATGATTTTCATTGCTAAGAAAATGCTTTAAGTTTTTATATTAATTAATTTGACGCTGGAAAAACCTATTTTTCATAAAGATAGGTTTTTTTTATGGAATAAGTTTTCATGGCGGTTGGATATTTTCATGCTAAAAAATCAGCGAAATTAATTCAATTTATCGGTAATTATCCCACCATGCCAACCGAAAAAGATACATCAAACCCGATAAAACATACATCGAATAAATGAGCATGAAAACGATATTTTTCCAATCCAACCGATAGGATTTTAGCTTGAAATGCGTCAAAAAATTTGTGATAACCACCAAATGAAGCAGGTAAGATGCGGGAATATTTTGCCAATAAAAATTTCCGTGTCCGAGCGATTGGTCGGTATGATAAAAAATACTAAAAATCAGCAGACTCAACACCATCAGACAACAAGCAAACATAAAATTTCGATTATAAATACTTTGTTTGGGATATAAAATGAGGTAGCCTATTGGCACAAGAAAACTAACGGCGCAACTGATAGCCATATTAGTATATGATTTTACCCATGCTTTCCAGACCACCAATACGCCTATGGCAATATTGGTATTTGAAATCTTGGATTGTGGCGAAGAAGTTTGTTGTAAAATAGGTTCAACTTTTTGGTTATCAATGGGATACATATCAAATAATTCGATAATTAAGATGGTCATTCCCACACAAACACTTGCCAATGCCATCCAAAAAGGAAACGAAAATTTGTAGCGAACCAAGCAAAATATCAGAAATGCAGGCGCAAGACAAAAAAAGAAACTGGGTTTGCTGAGCAAAATAATAAAGCATGAAACTGTAAATAAAATTAGTTTTTTAATGGAATAGTTATCAAGATAATCTACTGCGGTATAAAAAGCGATAATACAAAAAGGAATCGTAAAACTAATGGATGGATTATGCCATACGTTAGGAAATATTTTGCCCAAATACCATTCTGGCGATAAGATAGGCAAAGCAGTAATAAAATTAACAGCCGCAATACCAACGACCCAAAACAAAGTTTCGAGGTTGTCTTTTTGGAATGTATATTTCGAGTAATACATTGATAACCAAGATTTTATCCCAACCCATGCACTCATCATCAAGATAATAGCGAGGCGGACATCGCTTGCATTTTCAGAAAATCCACTTAATATTTGGATGGTCAGGTGATAAAAAAAATACAAGAAATGCCATGAAAATGGTGTATTTGCGATTTTTTGAGCGTGTGCGCCCACATCGGGCATCATTGGATCTACCATGTATAATGCTATAAATGAGGCGATTACGGCTATTGTTGGAATAATCCAAAAAGAAATACATATTTTTGAAATCGACCAAGATATATTTTTACGAAAAGACATGGGCATTTCCTGATTTTGTGTATGTTATCCGATTAAGAAACCGCTTCCGTAACTACGAAACTACAAACAATTTTCATTTTTTAGAGGAAATAAGTGAGGATTCATTCGGGTTTATCATCAATAAAACCAACGACCAGATATTCGACTCGCCGATTTTGGGTGTGTTCTCGTCCCGAACATCGGACTTCGTTCGAGCAGTGATTGAGAGGGAAAGTTTCGCCATAACCTCTGGCAACTAACTGATTTTCAGGGATTCCTCTGGCAATCAGGTATTTTACCAAACTTTCGGCACGTTGTTGGGATAATTTCATATTGTATTGGTCATCGCCTCTGGAATCGGTATGGCAACTGATTTCGATAATCAAATTTGGATTCGTGCGGAGCAAATGCCAAACATCCTCCAAATCTCGGCTATGTACGTGAAAACGAACATCATTGAGTGCAAATCGAATGCCTTTGAGCGCAACGACCTGCCCGACTACCATGCGATGGAGGGAAATGGTCATCTGGATTTCGGTTTGCTCATCGAAGGGAATGGATTTAAAGATTTCAGCCACATAATACCGAGAATTTTTGATGCACATCTTATAAATTCCAGCCGAAATTTCGACCTCAAACACGCCACTTTCGTTCGTAAATACCTGAATAGCCTCTTCTACGGAGGCACCTTGAATCAAAATTTCGGTATTTGCCAGCGGTTTGCCTGTATTTTCATCGATGATGATGCCCCGCAAATTTTTGACCGAGTAGGCACACAAATGAGAAACGGGGAACAATACCCCCAAAAAAATCGACACATAAATCCACGAAAAGTTAGTTTGTTTCAGCATCGTTGGCGGCGTTTTGAATTTTGAAGCAGGCTTACATTCATCATGGACGAATTTGGGTAACGGAACGTTTTATTTTTTGCTCTATTTTTGATTTAGAGTGTGTTCACGATTTAGCTCATGAGTTCGGTTTGTTGGCGTTTGGGTAATTTCCCAACCACCAATTCGTAAGAATGTGCAACCAATTCTTTGAGCAATATTTCAGGCACATCCGACCGAAATTTGACCGTATTCCAATGTTTTTTGTTCATGTGCCAGCCGGGCAAAATCCCTTGGAATTGCTCACGAAGTGTGATGGCGCGTTCGGGGTCGCATTTGAGATTGACGCTCTCGAATTTATCGACATCAACCAAGGCAAACATTTTATCCATGACCTTGAAAACCAGTATGTTTTCATCAAAAGGGAAACTTTCGGTAACGCCCCGAAATGACAAGCAAAAATCTCTAAATTCCTCAATATTCATGGGTTTGGGCTTTAGTTTGGAGGTAAATTTACCAAAATTTAGACAAAAATGAATGAGCAAAAACATCATTTATACGAACAGGACAGCAGAGAGGTCTTGCATAAAAAAACTACGAAAAAAAACCACGATTTTTATCGTGAGTTCGGCTTCTAACGTTTTGCGTGTATGAGAAGTAGCGGATTTAAAAGCACTTCACTTTCAGTTTGGCACTGACTTTTATTAAAAGCACTGACCTTTGATTTAGCACTGAACCCGCTATTTCTTATACACGCTGTAAACAATCGGTTGAGTTGGCGTTGGCGTTGGTGTAGTTTCATCGTCTTTTGAACAAGAAGTCAAAAGCAAAAAAAGTCCGATAATAATTTTAAATGAATTCATCTTTTATATATTTAAGTTGTCTTGGTTAGACTGTCAAAGTTGCGTTTGGTTTAAAATGGCACAACTGTTTTATATACGCAACGTTTGGGTAGTTTTTATATTCATTACCGCATCAAAAAATTATAGGCATGAAAGAAGCTAAGAAAGGAAAATGCCAAAAATGCGGATTGTGTTTTTATATCCACGCTCATCATATTTTACCCAAAAGTGTTTTCGTGAATATTACAGAAAATTTAATGAATGGCAAAAAAAAGGTCAGACTTGGTATTTTGAGAAAAACTCCGATTTCATTGGTTCAAAAAAATTTTTTCCGTCATGCTTTCAAATCATATAAAGACAAATCCGTCAAAAGTTTTTGGTATTTGACGGATTTGTCTTCTGCAATTCAAATTAATGTCTTGCTAAAGCGTTTTTCCGCTTGCGCCCGTCTGGATTCGGATAGATTCATCGTGAACATATTTGAAAATATTGGCGACAAAATCTCGATTCAGGTTCATTTTTTGTCCCCATTCGGGTCGAGTTTGGAATACTTCGAGCCATCTATCGACTTGGAAAGCAGCGACATTTTTTTCGTGTTTGAAATCGCCTAATTTTCGGACAACTTCCATACGCATTGCCAAATGCTCGACCAATTCACGGTCAATCATATCAATTTTTTGGCGCAATTCCTCGATTTGTGTCAGGACGTGTTCGTCCTCAAAATTTGCCTTACGGATTTTGAGTTCATGCACGATTTGGTCAAGTCTATCGGGCGTAACTTGTTGTTTGGCATCACTCCACGCCTCATCGGGCTGATAGTGGGTTTCAATCATCAAGCCATCATAATTCAAATCTAAGGCTTTTTGTGAAATCTGATAAATCAAATCGCGCGTCCCCCCGATATGACTGGGGTCGCAAAGTAGCGGTAAATCAGGCAGTTTGCTTTTGAGTTCGATAGGAATTTGCCACATCGGTACATTACGATATTTACTCTCTTGTGCCGTTGAAAATCCTCGATGCAAGGCAGCCAGCTTGGTAATGCCCGCATTAGAAATTCGTTCTAAAGCACCCATCCATAACGCCAAATCAGGATTAATCGGATTTTTGACCACCACAGGAATATCCACGCCTTTGAGCGCATCAGCAATTTCTTGCACCGTAAACGGATTCACGGTACTTCGTGCGCCAATCCAAAGAATATCCACCTCGTATTTTAATGCCAGCTCAACATGCTCAGGATTAGCAACTTCGGTGGCAATGGGCTTTCCTAATTCTTTTTTGATTTGCTGAAACCATTTCAAGCCTTCTTCGCCTACGCCCTCAAAGGAGCCAGGGCGGGTTCGAGGCTTCCAGATACCTGCTCGTAAGGCATCCACTTCTTGAGTTTTGACAATCTCTTGGCACGTTGCCCGTAATTGCTCTTCAGTTTCGGCACTGCAAGGACCTGCAATGACAAAGGGTTTATTCTTGACGATACCCCAAGTATCTAAAGCACTAATCTCCATTTCTTACAAAAATTTAAAAATTTGTTGTTTTCGGAAAAAAGGATTCAAACTTTATATCAAAATTCAAATCGTTAAGTTAATAGTTTGTCTATCAACAAGTTAGCATTGATTCCAAGCCTTCTCGTTCCGAAGTCTTGATTTTGTCCAAAGGTAGAAAAAAGCACTTCCTTTATCCTAATCAAATTGAAATTTTTTTAATTTTTTTTACGAATAATGAAAATAAACTCCATTAAAGCAAGATTTTATTGCAAATTTTGATATAAAACAAGCCTTTTTTTAACGAATTATTAATTTAACAAAAATATAGTTTTAAAACTATTATTCCTTGAATATCCACCCAATTTTTGGGCAATAGTTTAAAACTAAATTTGAAGATGAACTTACTCAAAATCAATGATTTATATGATTCGTATTAACCTTTTGTATTTTTTTTAATGCCCATGATAAATCAAGTTTAGTTTATGATTTGATTTGAATATAACTTATTGATTATCAAATTATTATACTGTATTAAGACGTGATATTAGCTCCGCCTTGCGATTGATTTCAAATAAATCCATTCTTTCTCCTATCTTCGCACCACGAAAAAACAGAAAACATAACGTGATGATTCGTTCCGTATTAGCCAAACCGTTCGCCAGTTATGTGGTCGGACAACAAAAAAAATGGGCTGAAAATGCGTCCCAAGCCCAACAAAACGTCTTTGAATATTTGATTCAGAATGCCAAACATACGGCTTTTGGCAATGACCACGATTTTGAAAATATCCGAACGTATGCTGATTTTCGGGAGCGTGTCCCGATTCGGGATTATGAAGGATTGCGCCCTTATGTCGAAAAAATCCAAAAAGGTGAATCGGATGTACTTTGGAAAGGAAAACCGCTGTATTTTGCCAAAACTTCAGGCACAACTTCAGGCACAAAGTACATTCCAATTACCAGAGAATCAATGCCTTATCACATAAACAGCGCACGAAATGCCTTGCTTTCTTATGTCCACGAAACGGGAAATGCACGGTTTTTAGACCGAAAATTGATTTTCCTTTCGGGAAGTCCAGAAATTGAAGAAAAATACGGAATCTATACGGGACGACTTTCAGGAATTGTAAACCATCACGTTCCCAAGTATTTACGAAGTAACCAAATGCCTTCTTACGAAACGAATTGTATCGAAGATTGGGAATTGAAATTGGATACGATTATCGAAGAAACATTACGCCAAGATATGTCATTGATTTCGGGGATTCCGCCTTGGGTACAGATGTATTTTGACCGTATCGAAGCCAAAACAGGCAAAAAAATCAAGGATGTGTTCCCGAATTTTTCGCTTTTTGTGCATGGCGGGGTTAATTTTCAGCCTTATTCCGCCAAATTATTTGAAAGTATCGGCAAAAAAATTGATGCCATAGAAACGTATCCTGCATCCGAAGGTTTTATTGCCTACCAAAATAGTCAAGAAGATGAAGGACTTTTGATGTTATTAAATCACGGAATTTTTTATGAGTTTATTCCTGCCGACAAATTTTTTGACGAAAACCCGCCACGCCTGACCATCGAAGAGGTCGAAACGGACGTAAATTATGCCGTCATTATGAATACAAATGCGGGACTCTGGGGTTATTCGATTGGCGATACGGTCAGATTTACACAAAAAAATCCGTATAAAATTCGGGTTTCGGGACGAATCAAACATTTTATTTCGGCATTTGGCGAACACGTTATCGGCGAGGAAGTCGAGCGGGCTTTGCGAGAAGCGGTTTTTCAATTCCCTGAAACTGAAGTCATTGAGTTTACGGTTGCGCCACAAGTTACGCCTTCGGAGGGCTTGCCCCATCACGAATGGCTGATGTCTTTTGCCCAGCCGCCCCACGATTTGGAGGCATTCCGCCACGTAATGGATAAAAAATTGTGTGCTTTAAATTCGTATTACGATGATTTGATTTCTGGCGCAATCCTCAAACCTTTGGAAATCAAGGTTTTACCACCTGATGCCTTTATTAATTACATGAAATCGAAAGGAAAATTAGGCGGACAAAACAAAGTCCCACGCCTGTCGAATGACCGAAAAATTGCTGATGAATTAGGGAAGTTTTTGGGGTAAATCACCAAATAAACACAAGTACAGACCAATGTCGCCAAATATCGACAAGTGATGAATCCTTAATTGGTTACACCAAAAAAAGAGGGATTTAAGATGTTTCTGTGGATAATTTTTTCGGAAAGCAAAAAAAAATCGTGTGGTTATCATTTTTTACACGAAAATTGCATAGATAAAGAAAAATAACACAGAAGCCCATGAGAGTACTCATCTTAGTATATATTTTTTGGAGCGTATCCTTTTGCTTAGTAGCTCAGAATCAGAACAATGCACCCGATTTGAATGCACAAGGGTTAGAATTTTTCAGACAAAAACAATACGAAAATGCGTTGCAGGCGTTCAGTAATGCCATCGGACGCGACCCGACCAATGCGGATTTTTATTATAATCGGGCGGATGCGTATTATCGGTTGCAAAAATTTCGGAAAGCCATTGCGGATTTGGATAAAGCCATTGATTTGAGTCCGGGCGACCCGACCGTTTTCATGAAACGAGGCTGGATAAAATATCACGCAGGCAACTACAAAGAGGCACTCGAAGATTATGAGCAAGCGATATTTTTGGGTGCAGAAAAAGCTGATGCCTACAACGAACGCGGACTTATCAAAAGTGCGTTGAAGGAATATAAAGCCGCCACCGCCGACTTTACACGCTCATTATCAGCGGGAAACGTACACGCTTCTGTTTATACCAATCGTGCCGAAGCGCGCTACATGATGCAAGATTATGAGGGGGCAATGCGCGATTATACCGTAGCGTTCAAGACAAAACCCAACGGACACAGCGCGCGCGTGTATGATTTTCGGGGCTTAACTCATCTGGAACTCAAAAATGCGGACAAAGCCCTCGCTGATTTTGCCCAAGCCATTCAAATTGAGCCAAATACGGGTACATTTTATTATAATTATGCCTATGCCCGCAAGCAAAAAGGCGACCTCAAAACTGCCTGCGAATATTGGACAAAAGCCCACGAATTGGGCTATGCACACGCCACCGATTATTTACGAGAGTATTGTAATTTTGATGAATCACAAATTAAATCATTAAAAACACAAAAAACATATTCCTATATCGAAGACCGAGCCGATGTCTTGACATTGGAAGAGCGCGACAAACTCGAACGAAACCTTGAGGTATGTTCCAGAGAAGCCGGACATAAAATTAAAGCCTTGATTATCAAATCATTAGAAGGCAAAACATTTGAAGAATATACCGTAGAATTGATGGAAAATGGCTTTGAGCATGATGAAAATGACATTCTTATTATTATTTCGGAAGATGACGGAAAGGCACATATCGAGGTTGATTACAATTTGGAAGGGATTTTGACCGATTGGGTAATTCGTCAGATTCTTTCCAAACAAACCGATTTTCAGAAAGGACAATATTCCGATGGACTCAATCGGGCGGTCGATAATGTTATGGACATCATGAGCCGACACATCGAAGAGGAAAAAATGAGCGTTACGGGTGAACTAAACCAGAAAACTGCCAGCGATTACAGTCTGCTCAAATATCTGACCAGTGCCGAAACATTTAGTATCGCCTTGATTTTTATCTTGGGGTTATTTATTTTTTCGGGAATGTGGTTTATTCTCAAGAAACATGACCAAAGCACGACACTGCCCAAACCACCCGAACCGAGCAAAAAATTAACCAAGAAATCATTTCAGGGTGGAGGAATTTCGGGAACTTGGTAAAATCTTGATGAGCCATATTTTTTGTTGAAAACCCACGATTAAAAATCGTGGGTATTTTTGATAGAATATTCTACAAATCCAAGTAGTTCGTGCTATCGAATCGTACTTTTTTGTCAAATAAATGTTAAAATATTACATTTACAAGACTTCTTGTACATCAGTATAAACCAAATCAAAAGCATCGGCAACGGCTTTATAAACGACTTTTCCGCCCACCACATTGAGTCCTAACAATAATTCTCGGTTTTCTTGGCAGGCTTTTTTCCAGCCTTTGTTTGCCAACTGCAAGGCATACGGCAGCGTAGCGTTGGTCAGGGCGATGGTCGAAGTATAAGGCACGGCACCCGGCATATTTGCCACGCAATAATGCGTTACGCCATCAATGACATAAATGGGGTCTTGGTGTGTCGTAGGTTTTGTGGTTTCAAAACAACCGCCTTGGTCCACGGCAACATCCACCAAAACCGTTCCTTCACGCATCAATTTGAGCATCTCGCGCGTAATCAAATGTGGTGCTTTTGCGCCCGGAATTAAGACTGCTCCGATAATTAAATCGGAATGTTGGATTTCTTCAGCAATATTGTATTTGCTTGACATTCTGGTCGTTACGTTTTCTGGCATGATGTCATCGAGCTGTCGCAAACGAGGCAAACTCACATCCATAATCGTTACGTTGGCTCCCAAACCTGCCGCCATTTTGGCGGCTTGCGTACCTACGATACCGCCTCCGATAACCAGCACATTGGCTGGCTTGACCCCCGGAACACCGCCAAGTAAAATGCCTCGACCTTTCATGGGTTTTTCCAAATATTTTGCGCCTTGTTGGGTTGCCATTCGTCCTGCCACTTCGGACATCGGAATCAAGAGCGGCAAGGCTCTATCGGCTGTTTCGACCGTTTCATACGCCAAGCAAACTGCTCCGCTTTCAATCATGGCGTGCGTCAAGGGTTCGTAAGAGGCAAAATGAAAATACGTAAAAACAAGTTGGTCTTTTTGGATAAGTTTGTATTCGGGTTCGATGGGTTCTTTGACCTTCATAATCATTTCGGCAATTTCATAAACTGCCTCGATAGTCGGCAAAATCTTTGCGCCTGCCTCCTGATACAATTCATCAGGAAATCCGCTTCCATCGCCCGCCGTGCTTTGGATATAAACGGTGTGTCCGTGTGCTTTCAGTTCGGTTACGCCACCGGGAGTCAGGGCGACACGATTTTCGTTATTTTTAATTTCTTTAGGTACACCAATAATCATTTTTTGTCTGTTTTATATGTGTTTATGATAAGGAAGCGCAAAGATAACGGGCGCAAGACGAAAAAAAACGTATGATTCGGGAATTGCCAAAAAAAATTATTTTTGTGGTATCAAATCTGACCTCATGAAATTTGATGACGTTGCTTGAAGCAGTCGCCAAAAAATAATTTGGTATTGGATTTTGATACAAAAAATTGATTATCAGATAATTACATTATCAGAATACGAAACCAAAATTTGAAGCCTCTTGAAAATTATCAAACCTATGAAAGTACGTCCTAAAAAAGCACTCGGACAGCATTTTCTGAAAGACGAATCCATCTCCAAACGCATCGCAGATTTGGTGTCAGGACACGGAAATTACCAAAATGTCCTCGAAATTGGGGCTGGAACGGGTATTTTAACACAATTTTTGCTCGATTTGCCTGATTTTAAAACCTATGTTGTCGAAATTGACCGAGAATCGGTAGCGTATCTGAAAGAACATCAGGTCATTACGCCTGAACATATCATCGAAGGCGACTTTCTGCGCCTGAATTTATCCGATATATTTGAAGAAAATTTTGCGGTGGTAGGCAATCTGCCGTATAATATTTCATCACAAATATTTTTTAAGGTGCTGGAATATCGGCATCAAATTCCCGAAGTCGTTTGCATGATTCAGAAGGAGGTCGCACAGCGCATCGCATCGCCCGCAGGCAACAAACAATACGGCATTTTGAGTGTTTTTTTGCAGGCTTTTTATGATATTTCTTACGAATTTACGGTGTTGCCCCATGTTTTTTTGCCGCCGCCCAAAGTAGATTCGGGCGTAATTACGCTCAGACGAAATGCTCGCCAACACTTGGATTGCCCCGAAAAACTGTTCTTTCGGGTGGTCAAAATGTCCTTTGGGATGCGCCGAAAAACGCTTCGTAATTCTCTCAAAGTATTTCCTTTGCCCGAAGAGGTGCGCCAGTTGGACGTATTTTCTAAACGTCCCGAACAACTGACTGTCGCCCAATTTGAGGAACTTACTCGTCTGATTGCCAAGTATTTGCCTGCATAAATGAGCGATACCTAACATAAAGTTGTGAATTAGATACGAAATTTATTTTGACTTTGCATTTTTCGAGATGGGACAAAATCCAGAAAGTTTGGATAGTTCCTAATTGCCCCGACAATTTGGGATTGATAAAGCCTATTTAAAAAAGTCCGTTAAATAATTGAATAAATATCTTATAACGCAAACTTAATAGGATTAAAATGTGAGGGTTAAACAAAGTAACTTTTCACTCTTTGCGGCATAGCCGTTCTAAAACAACTGAACGATACATACACGTTAGTAATCGTACTATCCAAAGGGTCAAAAGCCCCTTAGATAATTTAATGAACTCGAAAAATGCGAACTAAAGTTCGTACAATTTTAAAAAGCCAACGGAAAAGGCAAAATCAAAAATTGACAGCCTAACTATTTGAAAATGAAAATTACAGGCTCATGTGTAAATTAAGGTGAAGCATAGTATTCTAGATAATAATTGGGTATA
>CAZNYR010000033.1:0-8364 GCA_964577275.1 uncultured Cytophagales bacterium
CCTGATAATATTTTTAAACTTTTATCAAAACTTTTCCCAAGCGAAAGGTCAGTTACTAATAGTAAACTTATGTTTTATGAATGTATAAGTATTGATAAAATTTAAAATTATATTCTATTTGGATGCAAAAAACATTTACTTAATAAGTAAAAAAACATTTTTTATATTTCTAATAGATAAAATATATAATTATTTGTAAAAAAAAACAACAACTTGTATAATATTTTATATTAAACAAAACTATTTTTAATAT
The DNA here is from genome assembly GCA_964577275.1 of uncultured Cytophagales bacterium. Taxonomy (GTDB): domain Bacteria; phylum Bacteroidota; class Bacteroidia; order Cytophagales; family Thermoflexibacteraceae; genus UBA2561. The sequence goes on from CAZNYR010000033.1 coordinate 254, forward strand.
TGTATCATTAATTAAACCCAAAATAAATTATTTATGAAATTAGTAAAAAAAGCACTGACCCTATTTGTTGTATGTATATGTTTAACCACATTTTCGTGTCAAAAAGAAGTCATTACGGAAAAGAATCAGGCTTATTTTCCCGAAGTCTCTAAGTTGTTGAAGTAAGTTAATGAATATGAAATTTCAGAAGCTCAGGATGGAATGACGTTTCACGCAGGAATTGCGCTGCGCTACAAGAGCTGGTCGCTCAGAACAGCGACTTAAAACAAGTCTTGTTGGATAATCCCAGTATGATTCCGTTGGCGACCTTATTTGAAACACACCCCAACTTGAAAACGCAATTCAATGAAAACATTAAAAATTCATTGATGACACGCACGTATGAGAGTCTGCATACAATCTTGTCAAAAGACCTTACAAATGCAAAAGACTTTGATTTTCTGGCTTATTTTGATGATATGTTGCTCAAAGGAGGTGAAAAACAATTAGTTTTATATACCTTAGCAGAGTTCAATCAGAATAAAACCTCTTCAGATGTAGCCATTGGTTTGGCGATTACATTGCCTAACAAAAATCACGGGCTGGTTTTCCTGAACAATGCGCCACTTATATTGACCGAAGAGGAAGCCTTAGAAATGGAAAACCCGTTTATTTTTGTCGGAATTGATGAAAGTGTTATCTCCAAAGAAGCAGTAGCCATGAATACCAGAATTGAGGCGGATTGTGGTAGCAAAATGTTCTCTAAGTGGTATCATTGGGCTAAAATAGAGTGGAACGCATGTACTTCAAATTGTGATGTGCAATACAAATGGTACACGAAATATCGATGGAGTCATGGATGGAACTTTAAACAAAGTGGTACATTAACCAAAGCAGGAGATGTCTCAGAATATTACTATAAAAGCTACCGAATAAAGTTACAGCTTTGTATTCCTGATGGAAGTCTACAAAATTATAGTGTATATGAAAAACATTGGGAAAATGACGCTTGGACGGCTGTTGGACTTAATGTTGATAGGGATTAGGATTTCTGCGATATTAGGAATTATACCGAATTATTTTGTAATAATCTCTACATTAACTACACTCTTTATTTATTGACAAAACGTTTCCCAGTTGGGTGAGTCAATAATTTACACTGTTACTACCAAATGTTATATAAATCATGAGCAAAAAAGTTTTTTTTTTATTAATATATATTTTTTCATCAGCTCTTCATGCCCAAGAACCACGTTTATTTATTGGAGCAGGTACAACAGGTACATCCCGAATGGGGTATGATTTACCCAATTTTACGGTATTAGAAGAGGCGGAACTCAAAGGAATTGAGGTGGTTACGCCTAGTTATCACGTCAATTTGGGATATACGTTTTTACAAAAGCCAAAAGTTTTACTAAAAGCAGGTGCGGAATATCGGCGGACTCGTTTTGGGTCAAGAATTTACAAAGTTCCACGGGATGTGCATAATACAACCCCTCAATATGGTAAAACTAAGGAAGCTGTTATTCAGAAACAAATCGGATTATTTTTAGAAGCTACCTTGCCTCAAGTGCAAATTCTGCGAGCCTCTTCTCTGTTTTTTAAATTAGGAATTATACGTAATCATAAGAATTATTTTTTGATTGATAATTCATACAACGATGACAACAAAAAAGGTCCCATAGGCACATGGCATGCTACTAGATTTGTACCTTATCGTCGTATAGATTTACACCTTACGGCAGGTTTGAACTATAAAATATTTAAAATCAGAAAAAATCCGATTTATCTTCAACCTACTGTCTCCATATTTGGAAGTCCTTACCAGACTCATCGTGGCTATTTACATTTTGGTAAGACCTTCAAAAGTTATCTCTGGGAATTTGGTGTAACGACACGCTATGAGTTCGCGAGATGGGGCAAAAAGTAATACGTACATTCCAAAATGAAAAAGCCTTCTCGGTTAATAAATTGAGGGGCTTTTTTTATGCTTTTCCAGAAACTGCTACTTTGATAAAACAAAAGATTATACTATCTTGTAAAACTGGGGGATAAAAAACAAGCAGTTAATTCTTATAAAGACATGATTTTCAGGAGTAAAAAAAATAATACGACATTTTACAAATTCAAATCGCTGAAGGTTTATGCCTCCACCGAATGGCTGGCGGACGGCAAGAAAAAATATCGCACCGTTTTTGACACTTCGGAAGTAACCTATTTGTATGTCGAACTGTCTTTTTATAACAAATTATTTGACGAGGAGGATTGGGATATTACTGCCAATCTGCGTTGTTTTCGGCTCTTGGATAAATCCCGAAAAGAACAAATTTGTGATATTTATACCGATTTGCGGATAAGTAAGGAAGATGCCGTTATTCAGGTACGGGAGGGCTGGGGACACAAAGATAAAGGCTTCTGGACACGAGGCGATTATATTTGGGAGGTCTATATGGAGCATGAATTTATTGGCAAAAAATATTTTTATATCGAAGATGGTGGCACGGTCGAGCCTGACGATAATCCGTATTTTGAAATCAACAGCACCCGACTTTATGAAGGTCCTAATATGGGAATTATCGAAAAAAGCCGAAAATATTACACTCGTTTTAAGGGGTCAGAAGTGCGCTATATTTGGACAGAATTAAACATTGAAAATTTACAAACCTCCTCTTGGTATTGCGAGTTGTTTTTTTATTTTTATAACGAAGCAGGGCAGCTCAAGGGACACACCACCGAACTGAAAAAAATTCAAGCCGATGACGAAGAGGTTGCCATCGTAACAGGCTGGGGGTCAGATACAAAAGGCTCTTGGTTTCTGAATAATTATCGCATCGAAATCGTTTTTATGGACAAACTCATCGGCGTAATTCCATTTGAAATAGGCGAGGAATTTACCGAAGGAACAACGCCAATTTTGCGCGGAAATGCCATGGCACGTCCTACGTTGCCCAGCCCCAAAGAAGTACAGGAATCATTAGATGAACTCATGACCGAACTGAACCAACTGGTCGGTTTAGGCAGCGTCAAAAGACGTATTCACGATTACGTAAATTATTTGAAATTCTTGCAACTCCGTAAGAAACAAGGCTTTGACGAAGACGAAAACATTAATTTACATATCGTTTTTAAAGGAAATCCGGGAACAGGCAAAACCACCATCGCCCGAATGTTAGGCAAAATTTATCACAAATTAGGCTTGTTAAGTACGGGCGAAGTCTTGGAGGTTGGGCGTGCCGAACTTATCGGACAGTTTATCGGACAGACTGCCCCAAAAGTCAAGGAAATGATTGATGCGGCGCGCGGAGGCGTTTTATTTATTGACGAGGCATATTCCTTGGTCAGAAATAAGGACGATAACAAAGATTATGGGCAGGAAGTCATCGAAACGCTGGTCAAGGAAATGTCCGATGGTCAGGGCGATTTGGCGGTCGTTATGGCGGGATACCCTAAAGGAATGGACGTATTGCTGAACTCAAATCCAGGGCTACAATCCAGAATTGCCATTACTTTTAGTTTTCCTGATTTCTTGCCACAAGAATTAAGCCGAATCGTGGATATTGCCGCCCAAAAACAAGGCGTTACGTTTACTGATGAAGCCCGAAAATTATTAGACCAAAAAATTATCCGAAAATATCGCCAACGTGATGAATCCTTTGGCAATGCGCGCCTGATTTATCGGCTGGTCGAAGAGTCCAAAATGCAACTTGGCATTCGAGTAATGCAAGCGCAAACGCCCGATGAACTCCCGAAAGATGCCTTGCAATTCATTGAAATTCAGGATATTGAAAAAGTTTTTGAAAAAGAAGACCGCGAACGCCCCGATATTAATATTGATGAGCCGCTTTTGCTCGAAGCCATGTCCGAACTTGACGAACTCATCGGCTTGAAAGAGGTCAAAAAACAAATTCGGGAACTCTCCCAGTTGGTGCGATTTTATCGAGAAACCAACAAAGATGTTTTGAATCATTTTTCCTTACACACGATTTTTAAAGGCAATCCGGGAACAGGCAAAACGACAGTCGCCCGTATTATCGCCAAGATTTATCAGGCACTCGGAATCTTGGAACGAGGACACATCGTAGAGGCTGACCGTCAGGCACTTGTCGCTGGTTTTGTCGGACAAACTGCCCTCAAAACCAAAGAAAAAATTGACCAAGCACACGGCGGAATTTTATTCATTGACGAAGCGTATGCGCTCAATGCTTCGGACGGCACAAACGACTTCGGAAAAGAAGCCTTGGAGGTCATTATCAAGCAGATGGAAGACAAACGAAGCGAATTTATTATCATTGCGGCGGGCTACCCCAAAAATATGGATAACTTTCTTGAAATGAATCCAGGCTTAAAATCACGATTTGATAAAGTAATTGATTTTGAGGATTTTACGTCCGAAGAATTATTCCAGATTGCACTTTCGATGCTCAAAAAAGAGCAACTCATACCTGATGCAGAAGCGCATGAATTTTTACAATTTTATCTTAAAAGAATCCATACGAACAAAGATGTATTTTTCGGAAATGCGCGGTCGGTACGAAAAATTGTAACGGATGCCATTAAAAATCAACACCTTAGGATGTCAAAATTGCGTCCCGCCGAACGAAAATCTGAAATCATCCAAACCCTCATGCTTGCAGACCTCAAAGAACTGACCAAAGAAGAAAAATTCTTTGGAAAAGGACGAATTGGTTTTGGTGTAAGTAATTGATTATCAAATATTTATATCAAAAATAATCTTAGTCATTTCGGGGGGTTGGCGTTTGGTCATTATTGTATTCGACACTGGCATAAATTTTCAGTTCAGTTTTTCCACCTTTGACATTGGAAAATAGGGTAACGGTCTTGTTTTGTTGCCCTATTTTGCCTGTGCTATTAAATTCTACGGTAATTTCACCTTTTTCGGCAGGTGCAATCGGTGTGTTTTTGGGATATTCGGGCAGCGTGCAACCACAACTCGCACGGGCATTGGTAATAATCAAAGGCACATCGCCTACGTTCTGAAAATAAAAAGTTTCCTTCACGACCGTTCCCGGTGTCATTTTGCCAAAATCATGTTCTACTTTATCGAACCTGAACTTGGGGAAATCACCATGTTCCGCTTCGTTTTCAGGTGCTTGGCTTTGTGCCGTTTGGTTTTGTGAGCAACTCCCCAGCAAAAAGAAGAAACCCAAAAACAGCCAAAAGTAATTATTTTTATACATAAATTTATTAAAAAATAATTTTTTAAATGCTAATCTAAGTTTAGTTTTTGTATTGAGTATTATTGATGATTTTCAATCACTTGAATTAATTTTTCGATTTCATCCATAACGCATTGTGCTTTCTGCCTTGCTGTCATGGTATTTTTTTTTTGAGAGTCAGACGCTGTATTTTGATAAATTTCGGAAAACGATTCTTGAGGAATAAAAGTGCTTTGGGCTTGATTTTCAGGCTCATGTGCCAAAATTTTGCGTGTTTTTGGACTGCTTTGATTGGCTTTGAGATATGCCGCAAAATCAGTCATGAGGTTCTCAAACTCGTTTTCGGAACTGATTCGGGAGATGTGTTGTGGCGTATTTTCCATCAGATTTCAATGAGTTGCCTTCAAATAATGAACGTAAACAACTGAAATATAGGTTTTTATTTCGAGAAAAACAAAATTGGAGCCGGGTAAATTCTTCAAATGAAGACATAAGCCAAGTCAAAGCCCTGAAAAAATAGGACTTTGACAGGGCAAAATCTGCTTATTTTTTTCGGACTTGCGCCTCCAATTTGTCAATTTCTGACAATAATTTTTCGGCTTCCATCTGGAGTTGCGCCGTTTTTTGTGCGCTCGTACTCAAGGCGTTATCTTTGTTTTTTTTGCGTAATTCCTCCAAAACTTCTTGTAATCGGTCTTTGGAATTACTGAGCTGATAACTTAATTTTTTACGTGTATTTTTGCCAGAATCTGGTGCAAACAAAAGTCCCGCAAAAATACCAGCGGCAGCTCCTGCCACAAATCCAATGATGCCACCAAAATTGTTGTTCATATCTTTAGTAGGTTTTTATGTTGTCCACTTTTTCATACGAGATTCGGACGAGTTGGAATATTCGATTATTTATTATCAAGCAAACCGCGCCCACTTTTCTTGATTTTCCCTTTTTTGGTCAAATCAATGGCTAAGGAATCCAGCACGCCATTGATAAACTCTGTACTGCGGTCGGTGCTGTAATTTTTTACCACTTCGATATATTCATTGATGGATGCCTTGACGGGAATACTCGGAAAATGCACCATCTCGGTGATAGCCATTTTCAGGACAATTCTATCAACTTGCGTGATGCGTTCAATCGACCAGTTTTGTAGTTTTTCGCTGACTAATTGGGCATATTCGGATTCATTTCGGATGGTATGCACATACAAATCACGAAGAAAAGCCTTATCGACTTCCCAATTTTTGGAAAGCGGTTGCAGGTCGCTCTCTTCGCCTTCTTCGGCTTCGCCGATGGTTCGTATGGTTCTCATTAACATACTTTTAAGCGTAGTTTTGTCTTCTGTCCAATACAGATTTTGCTCCTCAAAATACGAAACCACCGCATCATTTTTGAGGATAAATTGTCGGCACACATAATTGGCTAATTCGTATTCTTGCACCTGATTGACTTGGGCGGCATGATAATATTGAGCAAATGTTTCGTCTTTTCGGAGTAATTTGTACCAGGCAATGACCGTATTTTTATTCCACGAAATGCTATTTCGGCGAAATAAATTTTGTAGGTTTTCATGCTCCCGAAGTCGTTGAGCCACAAAGTTTTGTGCAAATTTGCGTTCGTGTTCAAAGACCACATCACCGCCCAAATGTCGTTTTTGGCGTTCAATAAAATCGGTATCCGCATAATCTGAAAGTTCGATAAAAAGGCGTAGCATACTCAAATATTGAGTATAAACCTCTTCGGCACGGAGCATCACATCTTCGCGCAATCGCTCAAAATCTTTGATGACTGCTTTTTTGTAAAAACTCAAGCCCGATACGGCGGATTGACGCACCAAATTAGGAACTTCGGCATCGGTACGCACCACATCGGACTGATAGTTATCCTTGAAAATTTGTACAGCGGATTCACGTTCGCTTTTGATTTGTTGTGTACTTTTGCTTTCGGTAACGTTCCAATCCAGCTCAAATTTGGCGTGAATATGGTCGATTGCCAAATGATAATTCGATTGACGACACTGCTCATAAGCATAAATTGCCTGCATTGCCTTTATCCTTAAACCCCGTCTGTTTAGCATCTTTTGATTGCCGATTTTTATGCGTTTATAGGTGCAAAATTAACAAAATTTTTCAGACTAAGGCATAAAATGCCAAACGACTTGCCAAAAACACAGACAAAATCAACAAGCCCGCCCAAGCCAAGCCTACTGCTCCGCATTACTGATTTTGGTGGCGTTTTAGGTTTTCCTGCGTGGTCAATAATCGGACGCATCCTTGCTGAATTTTGATGATTAATTTATCAAATTTTTCAATCACTTCGCCATCCAACTGCAAAAGGCGTGGCTTATCGAACGTAATTTCGGCTTCTTGCGTGCTGATGACCTGTCGGATTTCGTCTTCGATAAATTTGTCGTCCCATGTCGAAAAACCCGCCTTAATGACCGATGCAAAATCAATATTTTCGATAATCACCAACTCAAATTTGCCGTCCTGTGGGCTGCTAATCGTGTTCAGGGGCACGCCTGTTCCGTATTTGCGGGCATTACAAATTGCAATCATAATGCCTTGATTTTCAATTGTTTTGCCTTCATACTGAATCGTAAAACGGAATAATTCTTGTTGGCGCAATTCTTCAAATAAATATTTGGCATACGTAGCCAACCCACGATTTTGGTCATTGGCAAATGCCGCTACAATGTTGGCATTTGCCCCCACATCGCCGATGTGCAATAGGTTGTGTCCGTTCACTTCGACCATATCCAAATGAACCACCAAATCCGAGAGCAAAATATCCCGGAATGCCTCCAAAGGGTCTTCTTTGATGCCCAATTCGGTTGCCATACCGTTTGCCGAACCCAAAGGTACAATACCCATCGGTAACTTCTTGTTTTTCAGTAGGATAGCAACCAAAAGTAGCGTGCCATCGCCCCCAATAGCCGCCACTTTATCAGGGCAAAATTC
>CAZNYR010000033.1:8374-30917 GCA_964577275.1 uncultured Cytophagales bacterium
ATCATGGAGTCCTGTGGTCTTGAAAAGATGCAACTGAATCCCATAATTTTGACAAAGAAGTGTGATTTTTTGGATAAATAAGGTCTTGTCTTCTGTGCCTGAAATCGGATTTAAAACGGCTAAAATTTTCATAATATAAGATGTTTGGGAACGTCATTTTTGCCAAAATAAATTACTTGCGAACTTACGATGTTTCGCATCTTTCGGATTTGTGATACTTGCCGAAGACTTGGTTTTTTTTTCGTCTGTCGGATATAAATTTGTTTGATTTGGTCGGGATAACTTCGAGCAATTTCGGTATAAATCTCCACATCACGCTGCGAATCATCGCCCAACAAAATAAATTGCTTGCCTTTAGAATTTTCAAAAATAAACTTCAAGTAATTTATTTTGTAATTTTTGCCTTTTTTTGGACGAAAAAGTTGCCGAAATTTGAGATATGGGGTCAATAGCAATGGACCACGAGGAAGGTCGTGGTATTCAATAAAATTGGTGAGTATAAAAAATAAATTACTTTCGCTTTTGGATAAATAAAATACTCTGGCGTGTTGTTTTTTAGATTTATTCAAGATTTGTTGTGTAAAACTTATCACCCTTCGTCTTTTCGGAGTCTTAAACAAAATCGTGCCGATGCGTTTGATAAAATGGGCAGTATAAGATTTGATAATCGTATCATCAATATCAGAAATGACATCGAAATCGCTGGCGGTATTCTGAAAACAAATCGGATAATTTTGAATAATTTGAATTGGATTGTTTTTGGCATCCGTAATTCGTATCTGCCCTGAAATCAGTTGGTTAGATACAAAACGAAAGCCGCCTTTATAATTCGTTTGGGTTTTGAATATGGCTTCGGGCGTATGAATCAAAATGGATTGATTCCGATAACTTGGGCAAAAATACGAATACATGACCTTCAAAAAATTCCAAAAATCCCAATGTTTTTTTTCGGGATGAAAAGGTTGATTTTGTAGAATTGTACCGACAAAAAGCGTTTTTTGTTCAAACTGAATCGTAGATAATCGCCAAACTATCGCCATATCAATTTTGTATTATTTTGGGAAACCTACCTAAAGATATTTTGTTTTTCTGAGGATAAGAAATACATCACCAAATGTAATACAAAATTAATTTCGTCCGCAGGATTCCCAACTAATTTTCAGTATTTTGAGCCTGCAAAAACGCCTTTTTTTGTGGCATAGGAAAAAATTATTTTTTAATAGCCATTTGACCTCAAATCTTGCTCATAATCAGGTATTTGGTGCATCTCATCCCGAAAATACGTGCGGTATCTTCCTTGATAATCTCCTGCATTTTCGGCAGTATTTTTTTTCGCTTGGGGCTTTTTGTCAATGTATGTTTGTCGCATAAATTCTTTGGGAAATCCTTGCAAGACATCGGCTAAGGAATCAGGTACAATCGCCGCATTTGCCTCCTGAATCTGCCCCATAATTTGACGTAAATACTTGTCTTTGAGAGTTTTCTCGGTATGGTATTGGCGCAAAGGCTCAAGTTTGAGCGAGTCAAAATCAATATTTTGGGCAGCCAAATTGCTAAGTGCAAAGGCAAAAATTCCCAAACTTGTCATGTACTTTTTCATTCGGTTTTTGGCTTTTGAGTGGATTATCAAAAATCTTTGTCAATGATGGAAAATCAAAAAATACGCCAAAAATTATGTTTGAATGACTTGAAAAATGATTTGAGTTGTATTTTTAAGGCTTATCAATCTGCTACAATTTTTTTTCGGGGCAATAAAATCAAACTTTTCGCCTCATTTTTGTTTCATACATATAAAATGCCTTGAAATGTGATGAAATTAATGTAATAAGATAATTTTTTGAAATTGAAAAAGATTCAAAATCAAAATTGTAATAATTTGATTATCAGTAAGATATGATTTTTAATAAATACTTTCTGCTAAATATTTGATAACACCTATGCGATGTTTTGCTCTTGTTTTTTGGTTTTGTTTGGGCTGGCACACGATGCAAGCGCAACACGCCGTATTTCGGGTACAAACCCCCGAACAACAGTACGATTCTTTAAATCAGTTTTTGTACTTTTTGGAGGATTCCAGTCGGGAACTTTCGTTGCAAAATGTACAACAAATGCCTTTCAGAAAATTTGTGGGTGCAACACTTCACGATAACGCCTCGGTATATTGGGCAAAAATTCAACTACGTAACGAATTGAAATCAGCTCAAAATTTTGTCCTGCAAATTTATGGTATGGAAAATCGAGAATATGTACAGACGTATATTTTTCAGGATTCTGTGCTGATTGAGGCTAAAAAAACGGGCTTTTTTGTCCCAAAATCCGAAAAATCGGAGCTTTCACGCTATAAAAGTTGGATACCTTTGAGATTACTGCCAAATCAGACCATCACGGTTTTTATCCAAGCCAAAGGAATTTATATCGTAGAGCGCGCTAATCATTTCGATTTGCGTTTGGTAACGTCCGATTTGGCAAAGGCTCAACTTTCCGATTATCGTATCGAACATCATTCGATTAACGGATTTATTATAGGAATTTTATTTATTTTGGGTGTGTATCATTTTTTAATTTTTTTGATAAATCAAACTAATTTATATTTTTATTATTCAACTTATATTTTGGCGGTGGTTGGTTATTTGGCGAATGCCCAGCAATTAATTTATGAGTTTGATTTTTTTGCTCAAAATCCGAGTATATTTCATTATATTGATAAAATCGCACTTGGCTTAGCATTTGTACTGTATGCTCAATTTTTTCGATTTTTCTTGCAATCGGCACAACATCAACCCAAGTTGGACAAGTTAGTACAGTGGGTTATTGGGCTAAGATTGATGACTCTTTTAGTAAGTCTGGTGGTCATCTGGCAATATGAACAAATCCGATACATCGCCACGATGAATAATTTGTCGTTGTTGTGTGGAGTGGGGATATTTTTGGTAGGCACTTTGCGCCATGTTTGGCTATATCCGCGTGATAGTTCGGGACATTTTTTCTTGTGGGGCAATGGCATTTTGATTTTGTTTACGATACTTAGTGTGGTTTTGGTACAACTGAATTTTGAGTTGGTCGAAATCGCACATTCGATGACCAAAATCGGCGTGATTCTGGAAGCCTTAGTTTTTTCCTTAGGTTTGGGCGATAAAATCCGAAGAAATGACCTCGAAAAACAGAGTATTCAGGAAAAACTCATCGAACAACTCCGAGAAAATGAAGCCCTGACCCGAAAACACAACACCGAATTAGAGGTAAAAGTAAAAGCTCGCACGCAAGAACTTGAACATACAAATCTCTCATTACAAGAGGCTTACAAAGAAGTTGATATTAAAAACAAAAATATAATTGCCAGTATTAATTATGCACATCGTATTCAGGAAGCCATGTTGCCTGTGCAAGAAAAAATTAATGCTTTTTTCCCCGAAAATTTTATTTTGTTTCAGCCTCGTGATATTGTTTCGGGCGATTTTTATTGGTTTTATCACAAAGAAAATATCGGAATTTTAGCCGTTGCTGACTGCACGGGGCATGGCGTGCCGGGCGCATTTATGTCCATGATTGGGATGTCGAATTTGGATAAAATTGTGAGGGATAATGCGGTCATTTCTCCCGAAATTATTTTGGAAAAACTGCATTTGAACATCCGAAAATCGCTCAAACAGGCAGAATCTAGCAATCGTGATGGGATGGATATAACGATTGCTGTGGTTAATCAAAAAACTAAAACCTTAGAATTTGCGGGCGCAAAAAACCCATTAATTTATTTTCAGGAAGGCAAGCAGTTTTTCATCAAAGGAAATCGGGCATCAATTGGAGGCATTCAACGAGAAAAAGTACGTACTTTTGATAAACATACCATCTCTTTTGATGTCCCAACGCTGATTTATATGTATTCGGATGGATATATTGACCAATTTGGTGGGGCGCATCGCCGAAAGCTCATGAGCAAAAATTTTAAAGATATTTTAGACCATATCCATATGCTTCCGATGGATAGGCAATATGTGCGTTTACGAGATTTGCACCTCAAATGGCGCAGACAAGGAGGCAATCCGCAAACCGATGATATTATTGTGGTCGGAATTTATTTGAAGTAAGTTCTGCCACGCTTTTAAAATGTGGCAGAACTTAAAATATTGATAATCAGAGTTTTAAAATCACATTTTAAAACAAATGCTTAGTTTTTCTTGTATTTTTTGTTGAATTTTTCGACTCGACCTGCGGCACTCGTGAACATTCGTTTGCCTGTATAGAAAGGATGCGAGGCAGAACTGACTTCGATTTTGACCAACGGATAAGAATTTCCGTCTTCCCAGTCGATGGTATCTTGCGTTTCGACCGATGAGCGAGTAACAAATTTTGTATCACTTGAGGTATCCCAAAAAACCACCTGGCGGTATTCTGGATGAATATCTTTTCTCATTATATTTCAATGTTTTATGGATGTCCTAAAAATTAGAGGTGCAAATTTATGATTTTGTATCTAAGTTTCAAACAAAATGTGATAAATTTTGAAAAAATATCCCGTTGTATTGCTGATATTCAGTATGTTAATGTTGGAAAGTTGTCGTTCAGATTGGGTGATTTTGCCTCAAAAGATTCATTTTTCGGATATTCATAATAGTGTCATCAGCCGAATGTTTGTGCAAGACGATACGGCAGGTTTGGAGCGTGAAAATTATGCGGTTAGCCGAAAAAAAATTAGGGAAGTGGGCGGACAATTTTTGGTTTTATCACTGGGAATCAATCGGTTTGATATGCAAAATCCTGAAACGCCTACCATCCAAGAGGCGATTCAGTTTTTACGAGATTTCAGGAAGTATGTCGCCGAAAATTATTCGGATTTGGTTTTTGCGGCAACGCCCCAAGATGCCCGAAAAATCATACGGACAGGCAAAACGGCATTTGTTTTTGGTTTAGAAGGAACACATCTACTTGAGAATCAGATACATTATATTGATTCTTTGCATCAGGTGGGTGTGCGTAAAATTACATTTGGGCATCGGTTTCACAATCAGTTTGTGAGCAAGCCCGAAAATCGGCACAAAAAAAATGTAAATGGTTTTCCTGATATATTAAATGAACAATCGGTAATTTCGGATGAGGGTAAAAAATTACTCGAAAAAATGATTCAAAAACAAATGACGATTGGCATTTCGCATCTGGGACAGACGGCATTTGATGAGATTTTGGCTCTGAATCAAGGACGGACAAAAATTGTGGCGGGACATTCCAACGCCCGTTCGGTGTGCGCTACGCCTCGAAATTTGACGGATATGCAGCTCCAAAAAATTGCCAAAAATCAAGGATTGATTGGCGTTTGTTTGCATCAACCGATGGTTTCAAAAGATAAACAAAAGTCTGATTTGCAGCAAGTTGTAACGCATATTTTGCATATTCGTCATTTGGTAGGGGCAAAATATATTGCCTTCGGAACGGACTATGAAGGACGGATTACGCCGGTGGTGGGCGCAGAAAAATTGCACCTCGAAATGCTCCAAAAATTGCACCTCGAAATGCAGCAACACGGACTTTCAAGGCGAGAAATTCAGGGAATTTTGAGTGCAAATGCGGTAGATTTTTTTACGGGTCGGTCAAAAAAGACGAAAAAACAGTCCATAAAAACACTGATTTTCAATGGCTTATGAACTGATTGAAGAATTATTTATTTGCTGAAGCAGGTGCGTGAATTTGGTCGTAGGCTGCCCGAAGCAAAGAATGCTTGTCGTGGACATCTTGACTAATTTCCCAAATCATAATACCGCCCGCTCTTTGGGTCGCTAATTGGGTTTTTCGGCGTATGGTTTCGATGGCATTAAAATAATTTTCTTTAAAAAAATCATTTTTAGGGTCTGCACCTTCCGCCAGTAAAGTTTTGTAAGGTTTCCAACTCGGACGAGCATAAAATGGCAAACCTAACACCGTTTTTTCTTTTGGCAAACCACGTTCTTGTAGCCAATAATCAAGCGATTTTTCGGCATAGGAAAAGGGCGAATGTTCTGCACCTGCACCGCCATCATATGCCATGAGATTTAAAAAATCTACGTATTCAAAAACTTCGGTTTTGATGCCTTTTCCATTCAAGGCATTTGCGCTGACGGCAGCAGTAAGTAACTTATTTTCCTTTTTTAATTCTAAATGAAGTGTTTTCATTACGAGGGCAAATTTTTCGGAATCTTTGGTGGGATATTCCCAATCTATATCTACACCATCTAAATTGAATTTTTTGACTAATTCCAAGATGTCATGCACTAAATTTTGACGAGATTCAGGCTTTTGAGCGAATGTATTGAAGCGCAAACCAAGTATTTCGCCATTCTCTCGGTCATTCCAACCGCCTACGGCAATCAGGACTTTGACGTTATTTTCGTGAGCATTTCGGATAATTTTTTCTAATTTTTTGGGATATTCGAGGGGTTTTAGATGTCCCGTAGTATCAGGCACGGCAAAGGAAAAGATTAAGTGCGTGTAACGATTATATTCAATTTTGTCTTCTTCGCCATCGTCTGTCCATGAAGCAAAATATCCAATAATTTTGAAGGGTTCGTTTTCTTGATTTTGTGCAAAAATGCAAGACTGAAATCCTAAGAAAACCAAAATACAAAACGTCTGTAAAGTCGTTTTTACGTGTGAATAATTTTTCATTGTTTTAAGGAATTGATAGATGAAACATAAATTTGATAAGTGTAAAGCATTTAGTATTAAAGTCTTATAATGTATTGAAAATCAAGTAATTGTATGAATTCTGAATTATAAGTTACAAATTATAAACTAAATTTGAATGACTACTTATCAAGTAATAAACCTATAAGATAATAAATCTTATAGGTTATTATGAATATTCACCGAAAAATTTACAAACGTTGTTTTTTGGTTTAAAAAAGCACTTTTGTATTACAAAAGTGCTTTTAAGATAGGTTTTTATGTCAATGACAATTTATCTGAACTATCGTTTGATAATTTTTTCGGTTACACTTCGGTCGCCAGCGTTTACTTTCAATAAGTATAATCCTTCTGACAAGTTCGCCACATTGACCTTAAAAGTGTGAGAACCAGCCGATAAATTAGAATTGATAACGTCAGCAACTTTCGCTCCTAATGTATTATAAATCGCTACTCGAACCTGAGAATCAGAGTCTAAATTCAATCGAACTGAAGCCGTTTCAACTGCAGGATTCGGGAATAAAGAAACATTGAAATCAACAGCAGCATTTGCTTCTACTCGACCAGAGCAAGCTCCGATGGTTTTCCACCAATGTTCAGCCGTACCCGGAGTTACGTTATACAGATTATTGACTTGTGATTCGTAAATAATTCCGTTGTGAACGACTTGGTCGCCTTGCTGATACAATCCTGTTGGATACGGTGCATAGGCAGGAATTCCGCCACATAGTTCGTTATCGGTAATCGTAATATTAATGCTTGATAATGAGGATGTTGCGCCTTCATTGTCAGTTGCTACGGCTGAAACGGTGTAAGTTCCAGCAGCGGTTGGTGTCCAAGTATAAGTAAATGGTGCAGAAGAATCCGTGTTAATTACAGCACCATCGACACTAAAAGTTACGCTTGAAACCGAACCATCCGTATCGTTGGCTGAAGCTGTCAAAACGATGCTTGTGCCCAAATCTCCGCCGTTTATGTCAGATGAAAGTGAAACCGTTGGGTTATCATTTCCGCCACCAACAGAATTAGCTGTAAATGAGGCAGTTGAAGCGTCCGAAGTTGCGCCTTCGTTGTCGGTTGCTACGGCTGAAACGGTGTACGTTCCTGCGGTAGTTGAAGTCCAAGAAACTGAATAAGGAGCGGAATTATCAACGCCAACCGAACTTCCGTTTACGAAAAATTCAACCGAAGCCACAGAACCATCTGAATCTGAGGCAGTTGCCGAAATAGTTACGGCAGTGTTTACGTCTGCACTCGAAGCGGAAAGGGAAACCGAAGCGGTTGGTTTTTGATTCGTATTTCCATCGCCACATACGCCTAAGTCAGTCCATTCAGTACCACCCGGAGTTTGAGTTGTCCACCATTTGGCTTCATAAAGTCGTCCGTTATACGAAACTTGGTCGCCACCTACGTAATTGTTTGCATTTGGGTCCCAAGGTGTTGCCGTGCAAGAAGAAGCCGAAACGGAAGCCGAAACGGAAGCCGTTTGATTTTCGTCATCAGTTACGGTTGCTGAAACGGTGTAAGTTCCGTTAGTTGCAGGAGTCCATGAAGTTTGGTAAGGAGCGGAATTATCTGTTCCGACCGATACACCATCAACAAAAAATTCAACTGAAACTGCACCGCCGTCCGGGTCATTTGCCGAAGCGGATAGTGTAACTGCCGTTCCTGTTCCTACGGTGCTTTCAACATTCAGAGTGATTGTTGGTTGGCATCCTGAAGCACAAGGCGGCACGATGGCATTGTAAGCGGCACGCAATAAAGAGCGATTATCGTGAACATCTTGGCTAATTTCCCAGAACATAATTCCGCCTGCTCGTTGTACGGCTAATTGCGTTTTTGCGGCGATGGTTGTTGTGCCATTGTAATAATCAGAACCGAATTGGTCAGCCGTTGCGCTTGCGCCTTCGCCTAATAATGTATTGTATGCTTTCCAGCTTGGTCTGGCGTACATTGGCAATCCTAAGATGGCTCGGTCGGCAGGCAAGCCTCGTTGGTCAATCCAGTAATTTAATGCCGATTCAGCATAAGAATACGGAGAATGTCCTGCGCCTGCATCGCCATCATAAGCCATAATATTGAGGTGGTCAATGACGGTTAATAAAGACGTTTTGATTCCTTCGCCACCGCTCAAAGCCGAAACTGCGGCACTTAATTCTTTGCCCGCTGGGTGTAATTGGTTGGCAAAAGCCATCATTAATGCCTCATAATTATCGGCGGATGCGCCTGCGTTCGGATATTCCCAATCCATATCCACACCGTCCAAGTTGTATTGAGCAACTAATGCCATTACGTCATTGACTAAATTTTGTCGATACGTAGGACTTGCACCGATTGCCTCGAATCGTGAGTCTAAAACCTCGCCTTGGTCGCTCCAACCGCCAACTGCGATGAAAACTTTAGTCCCAACGGCGTGTGCATTTTGTACGATAGTTGCCAAACGTGAAGCATTTTCGAGTGGTTTTAATTTTCCATCCGTATTTGGAATGGCAAACGAATAATTGAGATGCGTATATTTTTCGTATTCGATTAAATTTTCTTCATTTGCACCAGCCCAAGCTGCAAAATAACCCACGACCTTAAATTCTGTATTTCGGATGTATTCCTCTACTGTCATTTCAAAAGTAGTCGTTGAGGTTGCGCCTTCGTTGTCGGTTGCGGTAACGGTAACGGTGTAAGTTCCGAAAGCCGAAGGAGTCCAAGAACCAGCATAAGAATCGCCAGCACCAGCCGTTCCAGCTATGGTTGTTCCATTTACTGTAAATTCAACCGAAGCCACAGCGTCATCATCAGAAACCGTTGCGTTCAAAGTAACAGCCGACAAAGTTTCTTGGCTTGCTGTCTGATTTGAAGCGGTAATTTCGGGGGCTTCGTTCGGAAGTGGAGCAGAAATCGTAAGATTTACCGAAGCATTTGCGGTATTTCCTTCGTTGTCCGTTGCCGTTGCTGTGATTGCAAAATCACCGTAAGCTGAAGGAGTCCATGAAACGGAATAGTTTGAGCCTGAAGCCGTTGCATTCAAAGTTTGTCCATCCACCGAGAAAACTACACTGGCTACCGAGCCGTCATCCGTTGCGTTAGCCGTCAAAGTAACCGCCGATAACGTTTCTTGCTCAACAACTGCGTTATTGGCAGGAGAAGTTACATTTACGATAGGGTCGCCACTTGCTCCTTGAGCAAAAACTTCGTTCAGCGCATTGGCTAAAGGAGCTTTTGCATTGGCACAATACGGCAATTTATTGCCATAAGTGGTAGTAACTGCGCCCAAATCCCAATCGCCAAAGATTTGCCAAATGATGACACCGCCCGCATTTTTGGCGTTCACGTATTCGGCTTTCAATCGAATGGACTCCTCATCGTCATAACTCAAGAAATAATTGTCTTTCGTTAAATATGGCACTTTGGCGGTATCGTCCCAGTGTCGTGTCCATCCGCCAGCATCCATCGCTTGCTTAATTGCGTGATAATTAGGCGTTCCATCCCAAACTCCTTTGCCCCAGTTGGTGAAATCCGAGCAAGTTGTAATGGGTCCGTCAGGCTCGACTGTTTCAGGTCTTTTGACTGTGGCTACGCCCAAATCAGCTGCACCATTCGTAACTACGCCTCTGCCATAAAAAGCGACTCCCAAATTAATTTTAGTAGGATTTACGCCTCTTTGAGTTGTTAAATAAGTAAAGATTTTATCCAACGAAAATTCATTGCCGTACAAAGCAGAATTATGTCCTGCATCATCTGACCAACCGCCGTTGTAATCGTAAGTCATCATGTTATAAAAATCCATGTGCTTATCCAATTCAGCCCAGTCAAATCCTGCGACCACATCAGGCGTGCCGTGAAAAGCCGCCGTAATATATTTATCAGGACCGATTGCCGCCCGAATTTCTTTGACTAATCGCTCGAAATTGGCGTAATCGTCCGGACCATTATTTTCGATGTTCATGCCGTAATGTCCGGGAAATTCCCAATCCAAATCAATTCCATCAAATCCTAAATCAATTAATTTCTTACAATCGGCAATAAATTTGGCTCGTTTTACGTCATCTCGTGCCATTTCAGGAAAATGCTTACACATACTCCAGCCACCTAGGGAAGCCATAAATTTCACGCCGTTATTTTCGGTTAAGTCAAAAAGTCCTTGCGCTCCGCCTTGTTTTGGCACTGAAAGCGGATACGTTCCAGTTGCGCCTGTATTGGTATTTTCCCAACCGCCAGGAATTTCGACATACCCCAAAGAAGCGGCATACGAACCGGGTGCTACGTAATACAAAACTTCCAATTCGCCGTAAAGCAAGTACATATCCCAGCTGCTATAGATGTCGTCATTTATCATTTTGTCGGGGGCTTGAACTTGCCCTGCCTGATAAATTTGTTTGTTCCGATAATCGCCACCGTGTAACGAACCGTCTTGCGCCACCCCGAAAAATGAATAATTGATAATCGAATACTGTGAATAATCTACGTTCAGTTGGTTAAAAACTCCTTTGGCAGGCAATCCATTATTTGCACCTTTCCACGCATCCCATTGCGTAAAGTAAGCAATGATTTGTTTTTGGTGGTCATTTTTGTTGAATGGTGCGCCACCATTAACCTGTGCATTGGCAAAACCAGCCACCAGAATTAGGGCGAGTGCCAAGCTCATTTTCATAAAGTCTCGAATAAGCGAATAAGCGTTTTTCATTTTGAGTAACAATTAAAAAAATGTGTTAGAAAATCAGATTGAGTAATAAATTAAAAAAGTATGGTTTAAATAATTCTAATTCAAGCGTTAGTTTTGGCTGAACTTTCGACAAAGATAGAGGGCTTTTTGGGGCAATGTCAAGTTTTGGAAATCTACATTTATGGATACAGGAAGCGAAAAAAAGGGTTACAAAAGTATTTTTTTGCTGAAAAATATGGTTTTAAACCAACTTTAGTAGGGTACAGACTTTTTTGACATCATACCATTACGATTAGGTACATATTTTCTATGAAATGCCAATACGCATATTTTTTATTCCTTCCAGAACGGAATTTGAACAAAATTTTCATCCTTCAAGCCGTAGCGTGTGAGTACTTTTTTTTGGGATTCCGAGCAATTAATTTGGATATGAATCTGATGCTCGCCGAGTGTGAGCTGTTCGATGGGAATAGCTGTGATTAAACCAATTTCTTTGGTCATGGGGTGTTCGTGAATGCGCCATTTTAAGCCGTTTATTTTTCGTGCATCAATCTTGATTTTATACAATTTGGAGAGGCAATCCAAACACGCCGATATTTCTGTTTGATGTGTTTTCTGTAGATTAATTTCACCACAATTTATCTCGGTAATTCGTTCAAAAATCTTGTGATGTACGACAAAAATCCGCAATAATTTGCCCGAAATCATATCCGACTGAATACTTGCGCCCCTAATTAATTGTGTTTTGGGACGCAAATTTTCGTAATAATTCGGTTGGTGTACTGCATAAGCTACATGACTCGCTAAATATTTTTTATAATAAATAAAATCCTCATTTTCAGGGTGTTTGCTTGCCGTATAAACCAAAGCCAATACGGCATAAATCAGTATCACGACGATTAATTTCCATGTCTTGATATTGGTAACTAATGTGTAATATGCACTACGATAAATTGGAGCAAGCGAAAGCCAAGAAAAAAACGTATAAATCGGATAATAAAATTTATCAAAGCCTTTGATTTTTTTCAGCCGTCCCAAAGTAACAAAATCAACCAGATATAAAAAAGCTAAAAAAAGTACAATTCCAGAGCCAATCCGCAAGACAAAAAACATTCCTGCCCCGATTTGTTCGGCAAGACTCGAATGAGGAACTAAAATCATTAATGTTGTAAATAAACTCAACAGCACTAACACAAATAAAAATGAAAGCGCAAAAATTAAGCTCGAAATCGTTTCCAATAAAATCACAAAATCCACAGTATCAGGGATTTGTTGTAATTTTTTCTTAAAAATAGGTTCGTAATTTTCTAATTTTTCGCGTCGGATTCCTTTCGGAAAAACATAACTCAAACAGACCGCAGAAACCCAAAAACCTCTGATTATCAGATGCAACGTAAATCCGACAATCAAGCCATTGACCGCAATAGTCAAAATGCGAGCAATTACCAACGATTCAAAATAACCTGACTTTTGAAGCAAAAGAATACCCCAGTGATGTAAAAAATCGGGAATTTGGAAGAGGGAAAACAAAATACCGCCCGAAATTAATAATTCAGGATTCCAACTATTATTTTGTATATCTTCGAGCCATTTAGGTTTCGCTTGCATTTTCTTTAATTTTTGAGCTGACAGGCAAATCAATCCAAAATTCCGTGCCAATATTTTCTTGGCTCGTAAAGTCCAGTTTTCCGCCGTGTTCTTGGATAATACTATAACTGACTGCCAAACCTAAACCTGTCCCTTCGCCCACGGGCTTGGTCGTATAAAATGGTTCAAAAATATGGGTGCGTGCATTTTGGGGGATACCCTTGCCTGTATCTTTGACCGAAATACGAACCATAGGACACTGATTATCAGGGACTAATTGCGTGGTAATGGTTAGTTTTCCGTCCTGTTCGGTGGCTTGAATAGCATTCAAGATAATATTCATGAATACTTGGTTTAGTTTGCCTGCAAAACATTCAATTTTCGGAATATCTTGATAATTTCGGATAATTTCGATGCGGTTTTTCCACCGATTCGTCAGCATAACAAGCACATTATCCAAATTTTTATGAATATCAATCGTTTTTACGTCCGCCTCATCGAGCCGTGAAAAAAGCCGTAAAGCCTTGACAATGCGCTCGGTACGTTTAGCTCCAGACTTAATGCCCTGAATTAACTCTCGAATTTCGGCTAATGATTCTTCATACTCGATATCCGCTTTTTCCGCTTCGATTTGGTGCAGGATTTGAGGATAATTTTCGTCCGTGATTTGTTCATAAAGTCCCGTAACTTTCAGAATTTCAGATAGATTACGTTCTAAGGCATACACGCCCGCATTCATAAAACTAATCGGATTATTAAGTTCGTGGGCAATGCCTGCGGTCAATACTCCGAGCGAAGTCATTTTTTCGGATTGCACTAATTGTGCTTCTTTGGCTTGCAAATCGTGCAGGGCTTGTTCGAGTTCTTGTTCATGGTTTTCGAGAGCCTGATTTTTTTGGGCAAGCTCGGCGGTGCGTTTGGCGACTTGCGCCTCCAATAATTTGTTATGTTCCCGAATCATTTGTTCGTTTTGTCGAAGCGCATGGAGTGCTTTTTTGGTTGCGCCCTCTCGCTCCTGACGTAACTCATTGATTCTCATAGAAATAGCCCATGATAAAACCAAAATCTCCCATACCGTCCCTACTTTTACGGCATGAAACGTAAATGGATTATGAGGCAAAACCCCAGCATCCTGCAAAAATGTAATCATAATCCCCACCAAAAAAGGCAACCAAGCCACCAAAAATAATTTGGCGGGGCGATAATCTTGCCGATAAATCACGACCGAAACCACAAAAATCTGAATCAAGGTCAGAAATAAGGCAATATCAATCAAATAATAAGTCAAGGAAATAAATCCTAAAATATTGATAATCAAACCGATTACATATAAAATGACCAAGCCATAAAAAAGACGATGAAGTTTGGGCGCATTTTGTTTGGTATGCAAAAACGAAGCAACGAACGGAATCGCCAGCATAAAAAAAATAAACTTGGAAGGGTCAAAATAATTTAGGGTCGGAAAATTAGCCCAAAGCCACTCAAATAATAAGCCCTCCCATGCGCCATTCGTAATCAGAATCCCGAAAATATAGAGCGCATAGTAATAAAATATCTTGGAATGAATGACAAAACCAATAATCAAGGCAATAATGCCCGATAAAATGAGGATGCCGAAAAATAATCCTTGCAAAAAATCCCGCTCGTGATAATACTCAAACAGATTTTTCCACGAAGCCAACCGCAAAGACAGCCGCCAAAGTCCCGAAGAATGTATCCGCAAATAATACGTATCGGCGTTCGGATGTAGCTCAAAAATATGATGCCCCGCACGCACGGGACGCTCCGAAAATTTTTGTAAGGGATTGATTTCTTGCAAGGTATAACCATCAGGCAAAACAGCAAAAAACTGCACCGTATCCGCCGAAGAAAGCGTATGCGATTGCAATACCCAATGCCGTTCGGATTGGGTGTGATAGGTCTGGATTTTTATCCAAATCGAATGTGGATTGCCCTCAAACTCAAGGATTTGCTCGGTGCCAGCCCGAAATTTATCCTGAATTTCGGAGGTCAAAATATGCGAAAACGTCAGGCTTTCGGTGCTATCCGTCCAGTACGATACGGATTTGCCGATGAAACGCATATCCGTTTTTCCTGAAAGTTCGATAGGAGATTGAGCCTCAAGCACTTGTAAATTCAAAAACAAGCAGAGCAGTCCCCAAAAAAGATACCGCATACGGGTCTGGTGTTATGGTATTTGAATTAGGAAAGATACTAAAATTTTAAAAATTGCGACAAAAACGCAGCCAAATTTATGGAAATATCCTATTTCTGACCCGTCAGTTTCCGTATGCAGTTTGGTGCTAAAATAATTTGCTGAAAAGTCCCTTTTTGAGTGGTTCAATCGAAAAACCAGCCTCCCGCACGACCGCCATGATTTGGGCTTCGGTCAGCGTATCGGATTCAATGGTCAGAATTTTATCCTTGTGGTCGGTATTGGCGTGCCAAGTGGTTTGAGGGGGGAATTTAGCCATAAATGGCGTTATTTTTTCGAGGCAACCGCCACAATTAATATTGGTTTTAAATTCAAAGGTCTTCATCACTTTTAAATTTTAATAATTAATAATTATCACTAAATACGCTATTATTCAATAATTATTTTGAATAAGTACCGATGCAAATTTAGTTTGTATTTTGGTTTGAGTGTAATTTCTTGATTTTCAAATAATTACATCATCTTAATACTTTGTACTAAATACTCAATACTACTTAGAGATTCATTTTGAACAAAAATACGAAGAATAAAAACAAAATGGTTACTTTTACGTTCGTATAAATGAACAAATGAAAAGTATTTCATTTCAAATAATCTGAATATTATGGAACACTTAACAAAAGCCTCTTTTCAGGAGAAAGTATTTGATTTTGAGAAGCATAAAGACTGGAACTTTCAGGGTGATTTGCCGTGCATTATTGATTTTTATGCCGATTGGTGCGGACCCTGCAAGATGATTGCGCCTGTTTTGGAGGAGCTTGCTCACGAATACGAAGGCAAAATCAATATTTATAAAGTCGATACCGAACAGGAGCAAGAATTATCGGCAGTTTTTGGTATCCGAAGTATTCCTTCCTTGTTGTTTTGCACCAAAGATGACCAAATTCCGCAAATGGCACAAGGCGCATTGCCCAAAAAGACCCTGAAATCGGTCATTGAAGATACTTTATTAAAAATCAAGGTTTAAAACAGACTGATTCTTGTGATATTTGCATTTTGCCATACCGTCAATAGTCGGTATGGCTTTTGTGTTTGGGGTTGCAAAAGTCCAAAAACTTTATGATTTTTGGAAGGTTCTTTTTCTGTTTTTTTTGTAGGTCATTAAATTTCATGAATTATGGTAAAAGTATTATTTGTGTGTCTGGGAAATATCTGTCGGTCGCCTTTAGCCGAAGGGATTTTTTTGGATTTGGTCGAAAAAAATAACCTTTCCGACCGCATCCAAGTCGATTCCGCAGGAACGGGAGACTGGCACGCAGGCGATAAACCCGACCCGCGCTCCCAGCAAATTGCCCAAAAACATGGCATCGAACTCCATTCGGAAGCTCGGCAACTCCAAGTTTCTGATTTCGAGCAGTTCGACTATATTATCGGGATGGACAGAACTAACATTCGGAATATCAAATCGTTAGGGGATAATATTGCACCTTACAAAGCCCAAATCAGAATGATGCGTGAGTTTGAAGGCACGAGAGGCAGAGTACGCGATGTCGAAGACCCTTATTACGGCGGTCAAGATGGATTTGAAACAGCGTTTCAGGTCTTGGATACCTGCAACCGAAATTTTTTGGAATTTCTCAAAAAGGAACATAATCTATCCGTTTGAACGTTGTAAATATTCTTAGCAAGGTCAAAAAACCTAAAAATTTGCCCTCAAAATTCATCAAACAGAAAAGAAAGAAACATGAAAAAATTAGTTGCTTTATTATTCTTTAATATACTGATAATCAGTACGTATGCTCAAACCAATGAAGCCAAAAAAATCATCGGCGTATGGCTTAGCGAAGAGAAAGATGGCAAAGTAGAAATCTACGAAAAAAACGGAAAATATTTCGGTAAGGTCGTTTATAGTCGAGATAATCCCAATGCTTTAGATGACAATAATCCCAATCCGAAGCTGCAAAGCCGAAAGGTCGTAGGCTTAGAAATCCTGAAAGACTTTACCTATGATGGCGATTTGGTCTGGGAAGATGGCGAAATTTATGACCCTAATACGGGCAAAACGTACAGTTGTAAAATGACGCTTGACCGAAACAATAAAACCCTGAATATCAGAGGGTACGTAGGGATTTCTCTGCTCGGACGAACAACCGTCTGGACACGCACCACCAAATAATGCTGCTGTATTTGGTTCATTTTCTGGTGATTATGAGTTTGTCGGTTTGGCTTTGGCAATCGGCTAAGGATTCGGCATTGCGTCCCTTTTTTTGGCTCGGATTACTCCTAAAAATTTTGGCTGGATTGGCTTTGGGTTGGATTTATCTAAGATTTTATAATCAGCCAAATCCTGTTTTTCCTGATGTCGAAAAGATTTTTTTTCGGGGCGATTCTTGGAGTTATTTCGCACACGGAAAAACCATCACGCAATTAGCCCCAAAAGATTGGCATATTTATTTTGACTGGCTTTTTCAGAACGATTATTTTGTGTATGAACGCTTCAATCGAACGGGCTATAACAACAATCATCGAGCCATTTTTATGTATCGTATCACGCACATTTTCAATTTCTTAACAGCAAATAATTACTGGCTCATTTCCATTTATTTTTCTTTCTTTTCCTTCTTTGGGCTTTGGCGGTGTGCCGATGTGATTTCACGTATTTTTCCAACGTCAAAGTATGCGGTAGGCATTGGTTTTTTTCTGTTTCCTTCGGTCGTTTTCTGGAGTGCGGGTATTCTCAAAGAAACACTTTTGGTCGGTGCTTTGGGACTTATTATTTCCATACTTCTAAAATTGCATTATTTTAAGACAATAAATAAATTATCGAAAGTTCAATTTCTAAAATATGGAACGACATTGGGCGTTTGTTTTTGGATGATATTACGACTAAAATATTATTATTTTGCCGTTTTGATGCCTGTTTTGGTGGCTTACTTCGTGGCGTATTGTGTGGGCAGACGATTTGCGGTCAAAAATTGGACTGAAGTAAGTTTATTCTTTGGTATGATGTTCGTATTTTTGGGGCTGGCTTCCTTTCTGCATCAGAATCTAAATTTGAGTAAAATTTTAAATATCATCGTCCAGAATTATGAGGAAATGCACGCCGTTACGGGGCTTGAAAATCAAATCAATTTTCCCGATTTAAAACCTGATTTTCAGAGTTTTATGATAAATACTCCGAAAGCCTTTTGGGAAGGTTTGATGCGTCCTTATCCCTGGGAATCTGGCAGTTTCACAAAAATTCCTGTGCGCTTAGAAAATCTATTTTTATACCTATTATTGATGGCAAATTTGTGTTTTTTTATCCAAAAACCAAAATTGTATTTTAATAATATGAATTTATTACTAATTACGATTTTAACTTTTTCGGGCATTTTATTGATTCTGATGACGTTTGCCACCCCAAATATCGGAACGCTGATACGTTATAAAGTAGGATTTATGCCATTTTTGGTGTGCATTTTGAGTCTTCAACCTACCCTTTGGCTGGAGCGCAAGATGAGGTTATTTTTTGGTCAATAAATCCATAATTTTAGTATATTCTTCGTCTGCTGCCCGATAAAATGTCCCGTAACGTGCTGAACGATAGGCTAATTTGGCTTTTTCGGGCAGATTTGCTTTTTTGTAGATTTCAGCCAAAACGAAATGATATTTGGTCTTGGTTTTGTGGTCTATCGCCGTGCTTTTGAGGAGATTTTCTAATATTTGAGCTGCCTGCTCGTATTCGCCCAAATAATCTAAAGCTAAACTCTTCATAAACAGCATATTACCTTCCTCTGGATAGAGGCGTAAATAATCCTCAATGATTTCGAGCGCACGGTCATGGATTTGTCCTTCCATCATTTTTTGAGCAACAATAAACATCAGTTTTACCTTTTGGTGTGGGGTATTTTCCTGATTCAGAGCTGTTTGATAATAGGCTAATCCCGCATCACTTTTGGCTTTATTTTCCTGAATTTGTGCCAACATCAGGTATGCCTGCGTATGATTTGCATCCAGTTTTAGGGTATTAAACAAGTTTTTTTCGGCATTTTCGTAGTCATAAATTTCAAAATAAGCTGAGGCAATATGATAAAAATATTGCGGATTATATCGAGCGATTAATCTTTTATACTTTCCATATTGTGCTTCTTTCCATGCTTGTTGCGCCTGCTCGGTTTTGCCCAGATGAAAATAGGCATAGCCCAGCTCGTAATAATAGGCGGCTCTTTTTCCGCTATCGGTAGTTCGGAGAGTTTTGGTCAGGGTTTCAAGGCATTTCTTGGCGGTTTCGTATTGCTCAAGCTGGTTGGCTACTTTGGCTTCGTAGTAGAGTAAGCGTTCGTTTTCGGGTTGCATACTGCGGGCAATAACAATCTGCGAAAGGGCGTGTTTGTATTGCTCGGTTTTCATCAATGCCTCCACGATTTGCATTTTGTACCGAAAGCGTTTAGTTTGGTCATCTTCATAATTAGAAGCCTGTTCCAAACTTTTAATCATTTTATCAGTTTTGCCTAATTTTTCATGGCACTTTGCTAATAATACGTATCCTTCCGCATAATCAGGGCGTAATTTAGTGGCTTTGGCTAAGGTAAACATGGCTTTGTCATAATCGTTCATTGCCAAATGACATTTACCTTTTCCGAATAAATAAATATCATTATTGGGCTGTATTTTTACGATTTGAGTATAAAGAGCGAGTGCCTGCGTGTATTGCCGATTTTTGTAGAGCATTTCGGCTTCGTCATACATAGGGAGAGTCGTGTCGAAGGGGCGCAAAATTTGCGCTTGTATTGCCGTTGTCCACATCAGGAAACCAACGAAAAAGAGGAAAACCTGCAAATAACGCATCGTATGCTAATGATTTGTGATTTTGAGTTGTATTTAGTTGTCTGAACGAAAAATTCATTTGTTCAGGTTTGTTTTTAACATTTTCTCCGAAAAAATCTTGCCAAACTTTTGCAATCAGATAATAAATTTAACATTTGTGCAATTATTTCATCATAACCAGTTCGTTTGATGACCTTTTTGGGAGTCGAAAAACGGCGACCGATTCCTGAAAAAATTGCTTCTTTACCTAAGAAGCAACAAAATTATGAGTAGATATTTCAATACATCGGGACCAAATATTGCAAGTCAGCATTACACGATTGAGCGGAGGTTTTGAGGCAACAAGATTATAAAGTAGCGCACATTAACTTTGAGAATGCCAAAATTACAAGTATTGAAAATTTTACGAAGCAATTTGTAGGAGAATTGAACAAATTTTGGGAAACGAAATACCTTCAAGGAGAACTTTCAGAAGTATTTTATGCCATCGAAAAGACATCAAACCAAAGGTTTGTATTAATAATTGATGAAGTCGAAGGCATTAATTCTGAATATTTTGGTATTTTCTTACATTCGATTTGTCGCTTGTATCATTCACGGGAAACGCACGCTTTGAAAAGTGTAATTTTGGTGGGCGTATCGAATATTGTCGGGGTGGTCAGCGACAATGCAAGTCCGTTTAATATTGCGGATAATTTGAATGTACCATATTTCACAAATTCGGAAATTTTAGAACTTTTGGGACAACATGAAGATGAAACAGGGCAGGGTTTTGCGATGTCCGTGAAAGAAAAAATTAGTCAAATTACGGCGAATCAACCGGGCTTGGTCAATGGATTTGCACAGAAATTAATCACGGATTATCCGAAAAAAGTAGAAATTGAATATGAAGATTATTTGAAAGTAGAAGATTGGTATTTGACCGAAAGCATTGATAAAAATTTTGCAAATATCTTGAATAAAGCGCAGGAGGAACGCCTTTTTGTGGAAAGATTGTTATTTACCGAAGATAAAATCCGTTCAAAATCGACCGTCCTTCCATCAAACTACTTTATACGAATGGCTTAATCAAAAAAGATTCGGAAGGTTACGTAGTATTCTGGGTGCCGTTCTACAAAAAGCGACTTTATAATGCGTTTTATCCCTATACGAATGGTGAAAAAGATGATATGATACGTTCATTAGTGATTCGTGATTTTTTTGATGAAAAATGTAATTTTTTATTCAAAATTTTCATAGAAGGCTACAAAAAGTACGTCAAAAGACGCGGGTTTAAGGCGTTTATGTAGCGGGATTCAGGAGGTCGTTATATTTCCATCAAAGAAAGTTCACTGCTGTATAGTTTTGAAACGTATATTCAGGCACTTTTGCAGGCGACTGACGGGAAATCGTACCGAGAGGCGGATACGGGTTTGGGTAAAAGTGATTTGATAATCAACGTGAAAGGGAATGAATATTTGTTGGAAAGTAAGATTTATTATTACGAATTGCAATTTACGAGGGGTAAGGCGCAGTTGGCATATGATGCGAAAAGTTTGGGTTTATGTCGGGCGGTTTATTTGGTATTTCACACGAATAAATATCCTCTTCCCGAAGAGATTACAGAGCAAGATGAAGTGTTTATTGAAACTTTTTTGATAAAATTTGACGAAACTAAGTGAAATTAAACAAAGTAATAATGAGTAGATATTTTCAAAAATTAACATTTAAAATTTTAACTTGTTTTGGACTTGACAACATTTTTTAACGCCCTGTTTGAAGTGATTTTCAAGGAAAAGAAATAGCTTTGTTTCCATACATTTTTGTACTCAAAAATTTCTTTTTATGAAAAGCATTTTGGTAACGGGCGGTGCGGGTTTTATTGGCTCGAATTTTTTGCCCTATTTTATCGAAAATAATCCCGATTATTTTGTCCTGAATTTGGATGCCTTGACCTATGCAGGCGACCCAAATAATTTGAAAGAATTGGAAATGCACACACGCTATCAATTCGTCAAGGGCGATATTTGTAATCGAGAATTGGTCGAATTTTTATTCCGAGAATATGACATTCGGGGTGTGGTTCATTTTGCCGCCGAATCGCACGTTGATAATTCTATTTCGGGTCCCGAAGCCTTTATCCGAACGAATGTAAATGGAACTTTTACACTCTTGGATGTTGCCCGAAAGTATTGGATGTCAGCACCTTTTGAATATCAATCGCAATATACCGATTGTAGATTCCATCACATTTCAACCGATGAAGTTTATGGCACATTGGGCAAAACGGGGCTTTTTACCGAAACCACGCCTTATGCCCCAAATAGCCCGTACAGTGCCTCCAAAGCAGCCAGCGATATGATTGTCCGAAGTTATTTTCATACTTACGGCATGAATGTCGTAACTACCAACTGCTCAAACAATTACGGACCCAAACAGCATGACGAAAAACTGATTCCCGTTATCATTCGGAAGGCGATTGCTCGACAACCAATTCCCATTTATGGGGATGGACTCAACATTCGGGATTGGCTGTATGTTCTCGACCATTGTAAAGGCATTGAATTGGTTTATCACACGGGGAAAGCAGGCGAAACGTATAATATTGGTGGGCGAAACGAAAAAAATAACCTTTATATCGTCCAGACAATTTGTGAGATATTAGACCAGAAAAAACCACTTCCGAACGCTGAATCGTACAAAAA
>CAZNYR010000033.1:30927-36612 GCA_964577275.1 uncultured Cytophagales bacterium
GACCGCCGTTATGCCATTGATGCCACCAAAATCGAAAACGAGTTGGGGTGGAAAGCCGATGAAAATTTTGAATCGGGAATACGCAAAACCATCGAATGGTATTTGGATAAATATCAATAGTCCAATTTCGTCAAAAATTTACCAATGATAAAAATCAATTTCTGATACAACTCCTTGATTTTTAGGAAGATGGGCAATTCCGTTGGTGTGCAAACTGGCAGTTACATCGCCACTTCCTTTAAATTTTTTGAGGGCAATTTGGTGTGCGTTTTGATGATAAATCGCAGGACAAAACAGGTCTAATTTCGGATGAGTTTGGGCTTTAGATTCTAACTTTAATCGAGAAATGAGAGGTAATCTTACTCCAAAAAGTTGATGTAAAAAAGGTTGCACAAATATCCGAAAATTGACTTGTGTCGAAAGTGGATTGCCGGGCAAAGCAAAAATAACGGTCTGGTTTCTGGTGCCAAACCAAAGTGGTTTTCCCGGCTTTATTGCCACCCGATGAAACAGTTTTTGTGCGCCTAATTGAGCCAAAATTTGAGGCACAAAATCCGCATCACCTCTCGAAACAGCTCCCGTAACAATCAGAATATCAGTCATTAAACTTTTTTGTAACGTTATCTTTAGGGCATCAAAATCATCTCCAACTAAGGCATAATTTTGAGGCATAATGCCCAGCTTTTGCAAGCCTGCCCGCAACGAAAAATAATTTGAATTTCGGATTTGAAGTCCACCCGTAGGCATTCCCAAACGCACAATTTCATTGCCCGTACTGACGATATTTACCGTTGGATGCTTGAAAACCCGAACCTCCGCATAGCCCAAATTTGCCAGCGTGGTAGCGGTAGGCATATCAATCCGAAGTGGATTTTCGGAAAGTGTTATATTTTGCATCGCATCTTCACCTATTTGAGCAATAAACTGTCCTTTTTGTAAATTTTTGGATTCAAAATACACTTTATTTCCCTGAATCTTACATCTTTCGACCTGAATTACCGTATCGGCATCTGACGGAACGGATGCGCCTGTCATTATTTTGTAGGCTTGTCCGAAGGCTAATAATCGCTGATTTTTTTGAGCTGGATAAATGGTTTCTATAATTTCAAAAGACTGATTTTCAAGGTGTTGTAAATCATCAAACCGAAAAGCAAATCCATCCATCGTTGCCCGATTGAAAGGCGGATAATTTCGGTCGGTTTTGATATTTTCGGATAAAATCCGTCCGATGGCATTTTCTAAACGTATTTTTTCGGTTGATAATGGAAAAGTCTGTTTCAAAATAATTTGTGTAGCTTCCTGAAAATCAATCATTTAACGAGTCATGTAAGAGGTGAAAAATACTTGAAATGATACTTTCTAATGCAGTTTTAACAATTTCATAACTATCTGGTAATGAAATGATAATGCTTTGGTCTTTTTGCCCCGCCATCAAACTTGAATGAATCGAAAGTGGATAACGATTTGCGTTGTGTTGGTACATTGCATGAATCATTCCGTTTAATTTTCGGTCAAATAGATGCTCCAAAAAAGGTGTTAATTCGTCATTATTTTCATGGATAATTAAAATCAATGGCGTTTGTTTTTTGATTTGTCGTAAGATATTTTTCTCTAATTTGGGAAAATCTAACGTTTCATTTTTTTGAATTAATTTAATATTTTTTTGGGTCAATATTTCAAAAATTACGCCTTTGGTCTGGACATTTGGTTTGCCTAAGATGACAGATTTTCGGAACTTTTCGGGATAAATTGGCTTGTCCGATTTGCCGCCTTTTTTTTCCAAAAGTCGAATTTGCCCGATTTCAATATTTTTTTGTCCGAGTGGTTTTATCAGGTCATACAAAGTCAGGGCAGCGGTCGAAATTGCTGTCAGGATTTCCATTTCAATCCCCGTATTTCCGACTGATTGACCTTTTGCCCAAATATAAATACCTGTTTTAGGCTTGGTTATCAGGGTTTTAAGGTGTTCGTTATCCGAAAAATAAAATTTGATTTGCAAGCCATCAATACGCACAGGATGACAATGCGGTATCAGGTGATGCGTCTGTTTGCTTGCCAACAAAGCCGCCGCTTCTGCAATGCCAAAGGGTTCGCCTTTGGGAAGTTTACCTCGTTTAATGATTTCCAATATTTCAGGAGAGCAAAAAACACCTCCGATGGCTTCGGCTTGGCGAAGGGAAGATATTTTTGATGTAATATCTCGCATTTTTCAGTAAAAAATAAGTTAAAAAGTTGTTCGTAAAAAAAACGAACAACTGTGATTTATATTCTAAAATTCGTTGATAATTTCGGCAAGTTGCTCAAATACTTCCTTAGAATGTGTAGGGAAATTGGCAATTCGGATTTGCTTCTTGCTGGCTTTTCCGTAGCCCGTACCTACGACCAAGCCGACCTGCTTACATTTTGCCAAAAATTCGGTGTTATCGCCCGAAACGACATCCGCCACCATGACGGTTTTGGATTGAAAATCAGGGTTTTTGACAAAGATTTCAAACTGCGAACTTTCTGCTAACGCCTTGTAAATCAGGGCGGCTTTGTATGTTATTTCGTTCCGAATCGTTTGGATACCTCGCCGATTCATGTCTTGGGCAACTTTGCCCAGCAAATAAATCGCAAGCATATTGGGTGTGCAAGGCGTTTGATTTTTTTCGGCTTGTTGGACAAAAGAAGGTATCGAATGATGAAAGCCAATCGACTGATTTTCAAGCAGTTTCTGGGCTTTGGCGAGGCATTTTTTGTTGAAAATCCATACACCCAAACCCGCAGGCAATCCAAAGCATTTTTGTACCGAGTAGAATAACGTATCAATTTGTGAAAAATTAACAGTCGGAAATGGGACAGCCGAAACCGCATCAACCGCAATTAATGTATGGGGATGTTTGGCTCTTAGTTCGGCAATTTGTTCTAAAGGCATCGCCACGCCCGTTGCTGTTTCGTTGAGTGTTAGACAAATAACTTCGGTAACATCTGGAATCTCAACTTGCTCTAAATCAAAGCCTTGTCCTAATTCGACTTCGTGCCGAACGGGGCTTCGATGCAAGGCGACCGCCGTTTCATAAAATCGCTTGGAAAATGTGCCGTTTACGAAATGATAGGAAGTTTCTTCGACCAAATTTTCGATAATTCGTTCCCAAACTTCGGTTGCCGATGCGGTAAAAACAATGTAATAATCTTGAGGAATATTCATTAATTCACGCAGTTGAGCAACTGTATCCTGAATCACTTGCTGAAATTTTGG
Source organism: uncultured Cytophagales bacterium (assembly GCA_964577275.1). GTDB lineage: Bacteria > Bacteroidota > Bacteroidia > Cytophagales > Thermoflexibacteraceae > UBA2561. The sequence continues at coordinate 34,166 of CAZNYR010000033.1, forward strand.
GCTTCGATGCGAAATCGAGGCGATATGGTTATGCAAGGCGGTTTTGAGGTGGTCTTCGACCGTAAAATATAATTCGGAAGGACCGGGTGTTAAAAATGTGCGTTTATCCGTCATTAATTTATGATTTATTATCAGGAGTTTGATACCTCATTAAGGCGATGTAATTTGTTGAAAATCAGTATATTAAAATCAAAATATAAGCTCAATTTGCATTGTGATTTGTGTATAATTTATTCCAATTTTTGTAAGTTTTGTTCTATTTTTTTGAGAATGGCTTGGGTTTCTTTCAATACTTTTTCGGTATCATTTGCTTGGGCTAAATCTTGTGGTTCATTAAGTTCGCTTTTAGCATTTGTAATTGTTTTGAGTTTAGGATATAATTTTCCAAAATCGGTTTCGATTTCTTGCATTATTTTTTGACTTTCGGCGGTTATCGTTTTGGTTTTCAGGGTATTAATGCGCCGATGGCTGATGTCTTTTTGGTCTAAAATATCTTTGAGCAGTTTTTGTAATTGCTGTATTTTGGTTTTATCAAGGGCTTGTGCGCTGGCGTTATTTGTTGTGGAATCAGCTTGATTTTCGGTCGTGTCTTCCGAACTATTATTTTCTGAAACGGTATTTTGAACTGGCGCACGATTAGGCGCGCCTTCGGGCAATAAAGGTAAATTTTCGTTTTCTTGGATTTGTTTTTGGGGACTTTGGGCTTGAATCTGCTCAAATCGTGCATTTTTGGGTCTTTCATCAGGCATTTCAGCCTGCCCCGTGATTTGATTGGTAAATACAAATCCGAACAAAAAGACCATCAAAAAGCCCAAAATGAGTGCCGCCACCACGAGCGCATCTTTTGGATTTTCGAGCGGAATTTGGTCATCGAGTGCCTTGACCTTGACAATATCGCTTTTGATACTCGAGTGGTTTTGAGGGTTTTTGGCTTGTTGGCGGACTTTTTTTGGAGAAGTCATATCTGCCACAATAACCGTGCTGTTATCGTGTCCGCCTGCAAAATTAGCGGCATCAATTAGCCCCTTGCAACAGTCCAGAGGGGTTTGGTAATATTTCAAAATTGCTGCAAAGTCCTCTTGTTTCATCATCGAATGCACGCCATCAGAGGTCAAAATTAGGCGGTCGCCTTCTTTGAGCCTGACGGTAAGGGCATCGGGATGCGGGGGAAATTCGGCATTTCCCAGACACTGCGTCAAGATATGACTATCGGGATGCGTGCGGGCTTGCTCGGCAGTAAGTCGGTCTTGTCGGACGAGCTGCCAAACGATAGAATGGTCATCGGTCAGTAGTTCAACGTGCTGATTACGAAGCAGGTAAGCCCTCGAATCACCACTCCATGCGATGTGCGCTTTGCCCTCCAATAACCAAGCCACCATGAGGGTAGAACTGGGATTATTGTAAACCGTAGTTTGTTGGATTTTATGCAAAATGGTTTGATGTGCTTCTAACATGACTGCTTGCAAAAGTTGGCGTGCTTGGGCATCATTGGCAGGCAATCGTTGCAAATTGCGGAACTTTTCGGCAATCGTATGGACGACTGGCTCTGAAATGGCTTCGCCGTTGGCACTCACGCCACCTGCACCGTCCGCCAAGACCAATAATGCGCCATGTTCGCCGAGCGTGAGGGGAGCATCATCAAACTCCCAGCGATTTTTTTTGAGGTCGCTGCTAATAATGAAGCTATCTTCGTTGTATTTGCGGATTTTCCCGATGTCGGTTTTGCCCGAAAAGATAAAACGCATTGCTGTGGTATCTGCCATAAATTACGGTCAATAAATCGTGAACGGTGTTTTTTCACAAATTTAAAAATAAAACCGAAAAGCAACACGTCCTTGCTCAAAATCGAAATTTATTTGGCGATTTGGTCATAAATTTCACGGGCAAAATTATCGGCATACCGTTCGAGATATGCGGTAAATTCAGGCTCCATCTCCAGATATGCGCCTCGCTTGATATTTTCATAAAATCCCGAACCGTATTTCCCCTGAATTTCGCATTGTAGGACAATTCCTGCGGGGGTTTCTCGGAATCCAATCGTAAAGATGAGCATTTCTCGCCGTACCCAATCGACTTGATAGCCAAAATATTTTAGGATATGTGCTAAAGTAGGATTGGCTTTATCGGTCAGTACTTCACGCCGTAAATTAATGACCTCAAAGCGGAGATTTTTGCCATGTTCGACCAATAAAATTTTTGCGCCTTTGGCTTTGTATTTGGCTTCGGCATAATCTATAATTTGTTTAAAAACGTGGCGTTTGTTCAGAAAATCACGGACTTGCGTAGTAGAAAGGCGTTTACATTTGCTCAAATCAGCATGGAGAATTTCGACAGGACGCACCACCGAACGCAGGCGCGCCCACGAAGTCGGGGGCTGACTCAAAGAATACGGATTATCTTGGGCTTCGAGCCTGCCGATATAGGTCGGTAAAATGTAGGTCTGGGTT
>CAZNYR010000033.1:36622-38313 GCA_964577275.1 uncultured Cytophagales bacterium
CCGCCGTATCGCCCGCAATCAAAATACTAAAATGGGTTTTATGGTCGGGAGCATAAGTATCAAAAATTTCCAGTACTGCCTGTTCGGGTTTGACTTCCAGCAGATGGGTCATGCGATAAAATAAATGTTCTTCGAGTGTCAGATTACTTTGCGCCTCGAAATCGTTTTTGAGTTGTTCCCATGCCTGCGCCAAAGAATCCCGATTGCCATAGCGCAAGGTCAGATGAAGATGCACTTTATCGGGCTGTACTTCCGTGTTACAGGTCTGCAAGACATCGCCAAAACCCGAAAAATCGAGCCATTTCTGGTAGGTTTTGAGTTGGTTCTGGAAAAATTCGTGGTCTGTTTGGAGATTTTCGGTTTGAGCAAAAATAGGCAAGCAATAGACTGTAAACCAGAAAATTAAACGATATTGAATCACCGATTTCATAAGAGCATGGGGTGTGATTTGTTTGTTTGGAAGATAAATTCGTACCTATGTAACGAAAAGATAAAGCGGTTTGATATAGCATTTTGCCAAATGAAAATCAAACACAGGTCTGAAAATTCAAAAACTATCCAATATAATGGACATCAAAAAATATATTGAAAAATCGTAATTTTGTGATTCAAATTAGCACAAACAGATGAAATACTTGATTGTCGGATTAGGAAATATCGGCTCTGAATATGCCCAAACGCGCCACAATATCGGATTTATGGTCGTGGATGAAATTGCTCAACAACAACAAATCCGATTTGAGGCAAAGCGATATGCTTTTGGCACAGAGTTTAAATACAAAGGACGAACAATTTGCCTGATAAAACCCACAACGTACATGAATTTGAGTGGAAAAGCAGTTCAGTATTGGCTCAAAATACTCAAGATTCCAGCCCAAAATATGCTTGTGATTGTGGATGATATTGCCTTGCCTTTTGGCACAATTCGTATCCGAACAAAGGGAAGCAATGCAGGACATAACGGACTCAAAGATATTGAAAATCAGCTGCAAAGCAATCAATATCCACGCCTACGATTCGGGATTGGCGATAATTATTCCAGAGGACGACAAGCCGATTATGTATTAGCGAAATTTACGGCAGACGAACAAGCCGAATTGCCGATTTTTGTCGAAAAATCCGCCCAAGCTGTTCTGTCATTTTGCACACTTGGCGCAAGCCAAACCATGAATAAATACAATCAATCATGAACCTAAAAACCAAATTCAAGAATCAAATCGTGGAGTTCAGAAGACGGCTTTTGGCTTCGGATTCTGTCCTGATTCTGTGGTATTATCGTAACGTTTGGAAACCCAAATCTAATTCGTTAGCCCTTGAATATCAACATTTTGCACAAAAAAATACGAATACATTTTTTATACAAATTGGCGGAAATGACGGCTTACAACACGACCCGCTGTACAAATTTATTAAGGTGTATGGTTGGAAAGGCATTATTTTAGAACCCCAAAAAAAAGCATTTGAGCAACTCCAAAAATTACACCGCAAAAATAAAATTACACTCGTGCAATCCGCTATTAATGAGCAAGATACGGTTCGGAAATTGTGGCGAATTGCGTTTTCGGATGCACGCTGGGCAAGCGGGTTGAGTTCGTTTCTCAAGTCGCATCTCGAAGCTAAAATTGCCGATGGATATGTCGAACACGCCGCCAAAAAATCAGGGATTGCCTTGCCTGCCGATAAAAATGACT
>CAZNYR010000034.1:0-33841 GCA_964577275.1 uncultured Cytophagales bacterium
ATACGGACGGAAAAATTACGCATTATGCGGCGGGGGTCGGGACGGGGGGCTCGATGTGTGGCACTGCTCGATTTTTGAAAGAACAAAATCCCAACATTGTTACGGTGGGCATTGATTCCTATGGGTCGGTTTTCAAAAAATATAAAGAAACAGGAATTTTTGATGAAAATGAAATTTATCCGTATCTGACTGAAGGAATTGGTGAAGATATTTTACCAAAAAATGTCAATTTTGATTTGATTGATATTTTCATCAAAGTAACCGATAAAGATGCCGCTATCATGACGCGCCGCTTGGCACGGGAAGAGGGATTATTTATTGGTTGGTCTTGTGGGTCGGCGGTGCATGGTGCGCTGGAATATGCCCGTAAAAATCTGAAAAAAGAGGATCTAATGGTCATTATTTTGCCTGACCACGGCACGCGTTATTTGGGCAAAGTGTATAATGATGCTTGGATGCAATCGCACGGATTTTTAGAAAATCATACTTTTGCTACGGCGCGCGATATTATTGCACGGCGCAATGAAGACCGACAACTGATTAAGGTTCAGAAAGATACAAATTTTGGCGAGGCACTTCGATTTTTTAGAGAGTCGGGTATTTCGCAAATTCCTGTTTTTGAGGGCGATGCAGTAATCGGGAGTTTGACCGAAAAATCAGCCCTTCAAAAGTTGATTTCTAATCCAGAATTGCGTGATAAACCCGTGAGCGAATCAATGGAAAAACCCTTTACGTTTGTCAGTCCAGATAGCACCGCAGACGTACTGGCATCCATGCTCGAAGACAAAAATCAGGCAGTTTTGGTAAGGAGTGGCGACCAAATTCATATCATTACTCGGCATGATGTTTTGGAAGCCTTAACCTTGTAAAAGTACAATTTTAGAATGTTTTTTGATAAAAAATAAAGGAATGAAAACCTACCAGATGTCATCGGAATCAGGTAGGTTTCATTTTTTGAAATCCTATGAAAAAAACTGTTGTAGTTATGAAAATAATTCAGCATCCCGCCCTTTTGTTTGGCATTCCGAGCTTTGGGCTGATGACGTGCGTTTTTCCGCCTTGTTATCCGTTTACTATTTTGCAATCCCTTGCTTTACAGGGACTTATGTTTCTTGTGGTTTATACTTTGGTCTTGATTTTGTTCCGTAAAATGATGGCTTTTGCCTTTTCGTTTTTGTGTTGTTTGGGCATCGGAGTTTGGATTTTGCCACATTTGCCTGATGCCGAAAAAGCCAAACACACATCAATTTCAGAATTTACGGTGGCACAATTTAATGTTGATTTTCGGGATGGTAATTATCAAAACATGATTCATGCTGCCTTAGAAACGCACGCCGATTTGATTGCTTTTCAGGAAGTTTCGGAGGCATGGGAATACGAGCTGATTCAGGGTTTGCGTCAGATTTATCCCTTTTATGTAGTTCATTCTGAGTATAATAGAGGAAATGGCATCGCTGTTTTTGCCAAAAAAGAGTTTCAAAGTTTAGGTGAAATTCGAGCGGAAAAAACGCCGTTTATTCTTGGTGGAATTTCACACGAAAAAGGAGATATTTTCTTTATGGTAGCTCATGCCAAATCTCCTGTGGAGTATCATGATTATGTACTACAAAAGCAACAATTTCATTTTTTAACAAAAATATATCAACCTTTGCCCGCACATTATCGCTTTTTGATTGGTGACCTAAATGCCGTTCCTTGGAGTGAACCGCTCAAATCATTTTTAGAAAATACAGACTTGCAAGATTCTCGTTATGAGTTACTTACGACTTTCCCACGTAAATATGCTTGGGCAGGTATTCCGATTGATTATATTTTGCATTCGCCACAAGTGCAGTGCATTGCCTTAGAAAAAATAACTTCTGTCGGTTCTGACCATGCGGGATTGCTCGGAAAATATGTATTTCATAAATATCAAAAACAACCTGCGGAGGGAAGACATTCGGCTTTTTGGGAGGCGTATTAAAGGACGATATAAAATTAGTTTTGGAGCAAAATAAAAAATTTAAATACTGAAAATCAGGTATTTACACAAATTTGTGAAACTTGCCAAATTTCAAAACTTGGCAAGTTTCGCATTTTGGAATATCAAAGGATTCGTTTATCTTTCCAGATTTTCGATATTCGATAATTGATTTCGCAAATAAAAATCTGCCAAAACTAAGGCGGTCATCGCCTCGACAATCGGCACGGCGCGAGGCACTACGCAAGGGTCGTGTCGTCCTTTGCCTGATACGGTAACTTTATCGCCTGTTTTGTCGATGGTTTGTTGGTCTTTCATTAAGGTAGCTACTGGTTTAAATGCAACTCGGAAATAAATATCTTCGCCATTAGAAATTCCGCCTTGGATGCCACCCGAATAATTGGTTTTGGTGCGTACTTTTCCATCTTCAAGATAAAATTCATCATTATGTTCCGAGCCATACATTTCGACCCCCGCAAAGCCACTTCCATACTCAAAACCCTTTACGGCGTTGATACTCAACATCGCTTTGCCTAATTCGGCGTGTAATTTATCGAAAGCGGGTTCGCCCAAACCCACAGGCGTTCCTTGTGCTACACAACTGACGATGCCCCCGATGGTGTCTTGATGCTTGCGTGTTTGGTCAATCAAATCGAACATTTGTTGTGCCATATTGGGTTCTGGACAACGCACGGCATTTTTTTCAATCTCGGAAAAGTCCAATTTTTGGTACGGTATTTCGAGTTTTAATCGACCCACCTGCGATACAAAAGCCGTAATTTTTACGCCGATTTTCGCCAGTAATTGTTTGGCAATTACGCCCGCTGCTACGCGCGCTAAGGTTTCTCGTGCCGAACTTCGCCCGCCACCTCGATAATCTCGTGAACCATATTTGGCATCATAAGTATAATCAGCATGGGAAGGGCGAAAAGTGTCCTTGATGTGCGAATAATCCTTACTTCGAGCATCCGCATTTCTGACCAATAACATGATGGGAGTTCCTTGCGTCTTGCCCTCAAATATCCCCGATAAAATTTCGACTTGGTCAGCTTCTTTTCGTTGGGTGGTAATGCGAGATTGTCCTGGTTTTCGGCGGTCTAAGTCCCTCTGAATCAGGGCTTCATCAATTTCGATGCCTGCTGGACAACCATCCACAATCACGCCTACTGCCTTGCCGTGCGATTCGCCAAATGTGGTTATCCGAAAATTATGACCGTATGAGTTCATATGTACTATTTTTCATAAAAAGCCATCATATTTTTGTCAATGTGATGGTTTGGATGTAATCAATATAAATTTTCGGCAATTTAACCAAAACTTACATTTAAAGCGTGGCTTGATAGGACAAAAAAAAGCCGTGCTATTTTCTAATAACACGGCTCGAAATGCTAAAAATATGTTTTATTTTGCTAAAATCGTGAAGCCAATGTTCACTTTTTTGTTAATGAATTTATCGGCAATGGATTCATCTGACATATAATTCACGCCCCATTCGGTTCGGTCAATATTAAAGTTTGCCTCGAATTTCATGCCTTCGCCTTCAGCGACAGCCTTCACGGGAAACGAAATCGATTTGGTTACGCCACGCAAGGTCAAATTGCCTGATACTGTGTGTGTTGGGTCTTTGATAGACAAATCTTCGCCGCCTTCTTGAGTTGCCTCTGCCGTTTCAGTTGGTGCAGAATATGGCTCAACGCTGGCAATCTCAAATTTGACGATTGGGAAAGAATCAGCTTGGAAAAAATCACCACTCAATAAATGTCCGCGCAATTTGCCATTTTTTTCGTTATCCGCAGGAATATCGGTTACGACCATCGAATTGAGGTCAATTTCAAATACACCGCCTTTGATTTGGTCGCCTTCCAATTTTAATGTGCCAGACTGAAACGCAAATGTGCCTGTATGTCGGTCGCCTGTGGGTTTTGAGCCTATCCAATTTACGATACTATTTGCCGTATCGGTGTCGATACTCAATTCTTTTTCGGCAGTAACCTCATCAATCGCCATGGAATCCTGTGCTTCGGTGTCCGTACTTTTCGGAGCTTCGCCACAAGAAGTAAATAATCCGCCTGCTATCATGAAGCCTAAGGCTAATTTTGAAAAAATATTCATTTTTGTTTGTGTTTAAAGTAGTTTTTAATACTAATTGATGTTACAACTTTAATTATGTTTTAGAATCTTTGGCAAAGATATAAAACAAAATCATAAACAATAACAAATGCGTATAGGTTTTGAAATATTTTTTAGATTGATTCTAAATAAGTTTATTTTCAAATGGAATGAATTACAAAATATTTTTTATAAATAATTGATAATCAAATAATTAATAGATTTTTTTTAATTTATTGATTCATTTGACATCTTTTTAGACCTGTCAAATCTCAAGACTTGGTAGGTCTAAATTTAAACAACCTGTAAGTAAGATTTCTGCCAAAATGACTCGATTTGAAATCTTGGTTCAAAAATTTCTATTTTGCATCCTGAAATACGACTTAACAAGATTAAATCTACTATCAAAACACAACAATTTTTATACGTTTATATATTTATCAACAAAATGGAAGCATACAAAATCAAGGGGGGACAGCCTGTGGTGGGCGAAATCCGATGCAATGGCACTAAAAATTTTGCCACCAAAGCGATGGTTGCCGCACTTTTATCGGATGAACCTACTTTGCTGACCAATGTCCCGAATATCGGCGATACGAACATTACGCTGGATATGTTTGAATCCGTAGGCGTGAAGTTAGAGCGTGATATTGAAAATCATACGCTCAAAATTCATCCCACACACATCGACCAATTTGAGGTTACGATGCCACATTCGGGAAGCAATCGCATTCCGATTTTATTATTAAGTCCTTTGTTGCACAAATTTGGAAAGGTTTCCGTTCCGATGATGGGTGGATGTAATATTGGCGCACGAAAAGTAGATTTTCACACGGCTGCCATCGAAAAATTTGGTGGAAAAGTACAAGAAGACGAAGAAGGATATTTGGCGACTCGAACGGCTCGGCTCAAAGGCGCACACATCGACCTGCCTTATCCGAGTGTGGGCGCAACGGAAACCTGTTTATTTTTGGCAGTTTTGGCGGAAGGTACTACTTTTATTAATAATTGTGCGCTCGAACCCGAAATTTTTGAACTCATTACGATGCTCCGTTCGATGGGCGCAATTATTTATACCTATCCCGGACGACAGCTTCGCATCGAGGGCGTGGAAAAATTGCACGGCACACGCATTGATATTTTTGGCGACCGCATCGAAGGTGCATCTTGGGCGTGTTTGGCGTGTGCCTCCGATGGCGAAATCATTGTCGAAGGATTACGCCCCGATACATTGGGGAACTTTCTGCCTCATTATCAGTCCGTTGGAGGTGGTTTTGAATTGCTGGGCAATGACAAAATCAGGTTTTTTAGGGCTACTGAATTGCGCCCGACTATGCTCGAAACGGACGTATATCCCGGATTTTCGACTGACTGGCAACAGCCTTTTGCCATCATGCTCACACAAGCCGAAGGCGTTTCGATTATCCACGAAACAGTCTATGAAAAACGATTCGGATATCTCAAAACCTTAGCCGCATTGGGCGTAAAAGCACAATTAACCACGTATTGTTTGGGACAAACACCCAGCCGATTTGCCAATAAAGGATTTGAAATTAGTGCCATCATCACGGGAAAAACACCGCTCAAAGCCGTTGATGCTCTGGAAGTTCCCGATTTGCGGGCGGGCTTGGCGTATGTCATTGCGGCAGCTATTGCCGAAGGCGAAACCCTCATCACCAATATCGGTAATATTGAGCGAGGTTACGGCGATATTTCGGAGCGTTGCCAAAATATGACCCTAAATATTGAAAAAATAATACTTTAGTAGCAACTTGAAAATCAATGATTTAACATAAACTTCCCAAGTTTTTTTTGAAGGCTTGGCAAGAGTTGTTCAAATGAAAATTTATAAAGTATAATTTTTTTGAGGAATTATGTTTGATAAATTTTCCAAAAAGCGTTACCTTTGCACCCGCTAAAAATTAAATCACAATCTGATGTTTTCCTGTTTGTTACGCTGAAGTGCAGGCGGGTGAATTATCGAAAACCAAAAAAAATCATGGCAGCAGAAAAAGTTACCAGTGCTAAAAAAGTAGAAATTTTTGAAAAATATGGCAAAAATTCGACCGATACGGGTTCGCCAGAAGCACAAATTGCGTTATTTACGCACCGAATCTTACATCTGACCGAGCATTTGCGTGCCAACAAAAAAGACCACGCCACTCGATTAAGTTTGTTAAAATTGGTCGGTAAACGCCGAAGTTTATTGAAATATTTGGCAAGCAAAGACATCGAACGCTATCGTTCTATCATTGCTGAATTAGGATTACGAAAATAATTGTTTTTATAAACAATCAAAAAAAGGAATTTCAAGGTGTTGGGATTCCTTTTTTTGATTTTAATAATTCACCCAAAATTTGTAATTTTGCCGATTAGACATCAGAAAATACAATCATGGAAGGGATGGAACGTGCAAACCGCAAAATCGCTGATTTGGTGGCAGATAGCCCCGAAGCTGCCGCCGCTTTACATTTTTTGGGCATTCATTTTTATAATTATACCGAGCAGACGCTGGCAGAAGTTTGTCAGGAGCGAGGTTTAAATCCTGATTTGGTTATCCGAAAATTTACGGAAGTTTCGCAGATTCAGGCACGAAATATTCAAAGCCTGATTGATTACACGCCCGATGTCATTATCGAATTTTTGAAACATAACCACTTCATTTTCATTAAGAAACGCCTTCCGTATTTGTCGGATTTGGTGTCCAAAATCACACCGCAACACTCCGAAATATTACACGAATTACAGTTTATTTTTCCGCTCTTTCTCGAAGAATTTATTCGCCATATTTATGAAGAGGAAGACCAACAATTTAGTTATATTCTCAAATTGTATCGCTTTGAAACCAAAGGAATTGCCGATGAATTTTTGTACGAAGAACTCGAAAAACTTTCTGTCGGACGGTTTCAGGAAGAGCATTCGCATGAAACAGGCTTGAAAGGCATTCGAGAACTCACGCAGCACTTTTTAATCACTGAAAATACGCCTTTGCACGAAAAAGTTATTTTGACAACGCTCAAAAATTTTGATGCTGAACTCAATCAACACGCCCTGCTCGAAAATAATGTTTTGTTTCCGAAAGCTCAAAAATTAGAACAAAAAATTCTACAAATGTTAAGCAAATCTATTGTCTAACGTTCTGTTTATCAGGCTATTCAAGTTATCAATACATTGTAAGAAGTCTTCCTTTTTCACTATTTTGACTATCAAATTTTTTGAGCCTAACTATCGTGATTTCTATATCTCAATTTATTCAAAATATACGTCAGTTTTTGTTTAAAAATCAAATTGATTTTCAGGAAGATGCTCCGATAAATGTACGGTCTTATTTTCCGATATTTTATCTACCCGAAAAAAAAATTATTTTACATTGTATTGATTTTCAAAGTGTTATAAAACAAAATATCAATTCATCGTATTATGCCGATTATATAAATCAGGCAGAACAAATAGGGTTTTCTGTTTTGACAATTTGGGAGGATTATTGGCATAAAAATCCCGAAAAATTATGGGCTGTTTTGTGTGCCAAATTAAGCCAAACGCCTTATCTACACGGACGGGAAACGTATGTTGAGCGCATTTCAAATCCCGAACTCATGGGCTTTCTGAAAGCACATCATCTGGCAACGCCCATCCCCGCAAAGTACAAATTTGGACTTCGGCACAAATCGGGTGATTTGGTGGCGGTAGCTTCTTTTAGTTCTGCCCGAAAAATAGTACGTAACCAACAGATTTACAGGTCGTTTGAACTGCTACGATTCTGCAATCAGAAAGCGATTCGAGTGCATGGAGGTTTTGCCAAATTATTAAAAGAGTTTATCAAAAAAATACAACCTGATGATATTATGACTTATGCTGACCGTGAATGGTCATCGGGACGAGTGTATGAACAGGCGGGTTTTCGGCTTGTTGAAATCACGCCGCCGCAAAATTTTATCTTGGATTTGTCTGATTATCAACGATTTAAGGTGTCAAATATTCCTGTTCATGATTCCGAAAGGCACTTGCTTTCGATTTTTAATGCAGGCAACCGAAAGTACATCAAATTCTTGAAATAAGGTTTATTTTTCAAACATTATCGAAAGAGGCAAGGAAATCATAAAAATTGCACCTTCGTTGGGCTGGCTGTGCGCCACAATTTGTCCGTGATGTTTTTTGATAATTTGGTAAGCCGTAAATAAGCCCACGCCCGTTCCTTCACCGACCTTTCGGGTGGTAAAAAAAGGCTCAAAAATTCGGTTTAAGACGTTGGAATCCATGCCAATTCCGTTATCCGTAATTGTGATTTGTACCTGATTTTGTTCGGAATCCAGTGCGGTAATAATCTGGATTTTACCTGTTTTGGGTTCTGGAATGGCTTGTATGGCGTTGGTCAGCACGTTGAGAAAAACTTGATTGATTTCCCCTGGAATACATTGAATTTGTGGGATATTTTCGGCATAAACCTTCTGAATTTCAATGGTTTGTAACATATTTTTGAGCATCGTCAGCGTGGCATTTAGGTTTTCGTGTAGGTCAATGGGTTTGGGCGTGTTTTGGTCAAGGCGCGAAAAAATCCGCAATCCTTGCACGATTTCGGTTAATCGTTCTGCTCCGTGCCGAATGTCGTCTAAGGCTTCAAAAATATCGTTGGGTAATTCCTCGAAGAGGGTTTCGGCTTTGCGTTTTTGGAGATGTTTTAGTTTTTCTTGATATAATTTTTTGTCCGTAATTTTCTGTAAATCAGATTGTTGCTCATAAATCTCGACTAATTGTTTGAGGTCATTTTCTAAGGTTTCGGAGGCAGAATAAATAAAATTAATCGGATTATTAAATTCATGCGCCACGCCAGCAGTCAGTTGTCCTAAGGAAGCCATTTTTTCGGAGTGAAGTAATTGAGCCTGAGAGCATTGCAACTGTTCATAAGCCTTATCTGTATTTTGTTTTTCTTTGGCAATAATTTTGTACTGCTTGTCGATTTGTTTGTTTTGGGTTTTGAGTTTTTTGAGGGCTTGATTGCGCTGGCTCAAGACATAAAAAACGACTGCCATCAGGACGATGACAAAAACCAGAATTATGCCAATGATTTTGAGTTGTGTTTCCTGCATTTGTTGTTGTATTTTGAGGGCTTTATTTTCTTCTTGGGCTTGACTTACCTCAACACTGGCACGCATTCCCGCTAATTTACTGGCATTGATTTCGTTAAAAATTTTATCTTTTGTCCATATATAACTTTGGTAATGTTCTAAGGCAGTTTTGTAATTTTCGTTATGTTCATAAATTTTTGACATATTCAAGAAATTATCGCGCACAATATCCGAATAGCCGTCATTTAAGGCGATTTTTTGGCTGAATTGTGCGGCTTTCATGGCGGCGGGATATTGCTGCATTGCCATAAAATTGCGTGCCGCACCTTCGTAGGCTTTGGCTTCGAGGTAGCGTTCGTTGTTTTGTCCTGCATAGTGTATGGCATAGCGAAAAAATAGTTCGGCACGCTCGAATTTTTTGGTTTTGATATAAATATTACCTCGATAAATGTGGCATAGGATTTCTTCTTTGGTTTGTTGGAATTTATGGAATTTGGCGTGCGCCCGTTCATAATTGACCAATGCGCTGTCATTTTTGCCTTGTTTTTCGTGAAGGCTGCCCAAATTTCGGAGGATGTAGGCTTCGCCCAATTCAAATTGATTTCGGAAGGCTAATTCGAGTGCTTGCCTCAAAAATTGGTTTGCCGTGCTATCTTGATTCCATTTGAGATACAATTCGCCAATGCGGTTTTGGAGCAAAACCAGTTCGTTGCTTGGTGATGTTTTGCGGAATGCCAATGCCGAATCATAATAGGCAATGGCTTTGTCATACATCCCAAAGACGCTATAAATATCGCCCAGATATTCCTCAATTTCAGCGATATAGACTTTTTGTTGGTAGTGTTTGGCGATTTTGAGTGCCTGACGATAATATTTTTCGGCGGCAGCAATTTTGCCCGCAGATTTGGCGTAATGTCCCATTTCGGTAAGGCAATATTGCGCCTTGACCGAATCGTGCTGTTGATAAGCCATCTGATTGGCAGATTCAAACATGAAAATCGCCGAATCATAGGCAAAACATTTTTGGTAGAGTCGTCCTGCATTTCGGTACAAATTATATTTTTTTTCCCACTCATTTTCAGGAAGTTGTGAGGCATTTTGTTGGGCAAATCGAGCAAATTCCTGAAATCTTTTCCGTTCGGCAAGGCTATCGTTGCTTAGGGTCGAAAGTTTGGACAAAGTGTTCAGAATGGTCATTTTCTGGTCGAAGATACGGGCTTGCTCAAATTGCAATTTCAAGGAGTCATATCCCTCAAAATCAGGGGGTTGCGCCCATAATTCCGAAGTCTGTGCCGTGAATATCAACATCCATCCAAAAATAATACGAATTGGTAAAATATTCTGCATGATTCCCTGAGTGGAGTGTTTTTTTGGTCTAATTTGAGAAAATTACGCAATAATTCAAAATGAATTTTTAAGGATGTTTGATTATCGTGCTTTCGTGCTGGCTGCCAAATTGTGTCGTGGGCAGGCGTAAGGTAACGGTTGTGCCTTTGGCTTCTTGGCTTTGGATTTGGATTTCGCCTCGATGTTCTTCGATGATGCTGTGCGAAATAGCTAATCCTAAGCCTGTTGAGCCTGTTTTTCCATAGGTAAAAAACGGGTCGAACACACGAGATTGTAATACTTTTGGAATGCCCGTGCCGGTATCTTTGATGCGAATTAACACAAAATCGTCCGTTTCGTGTTCGGTCTGAATGGTAATTGTGCCGATATTTTTGATGGACTGAATGGCATTGAGCATCAAATTCATGATGACCTGATTGAGTTGGGCGGGATAGCATTCAATTTTAGTAACTCGGATGTCATAATCTTTGATGATGCGGATGCGGGTTTCGTATTCGCCTCGCAACAGATTTAAGGTAATATCCAGATTTTCATGGAGTTGAATCATCTTGAGGTGTGCCTCATCAAGTCGTGAAAATGTGCGGAGTCCTTCCACAATTTTCATGGTACGTACCGCTCCGTTCAGCACAGTTTTGAGCATTTGGCGAATGTCATCTTTTAGTTCATCATAATTGATAATGAGTTTTAATTTTTTGACCTCTTTTCGGATTTTTTCGAGTTCTTCGGGAGTTTGTGCCTCGTCAATGGCGGCATATTTATCCGTGATTTCGATTAAATCATCACACAAACTTTGCAGGACTTCTGCGCCACTTTTAACAAAATTGATGGGATTATTGACTTCATGGGCTACTCCGGCGGTTAATTGTCCTAAGGAAGCCATTTTTTCGGAATGAATGAGCCGGGTTTGTGCCTTTTTGAGTTCGTCAAGGGCAGTCGTGAGTTTTTCTTTTTGCTGTTCGAGTTTGCTATTTTTAATCAAGATTTCCTGTCCCGCCTTTCTGATTTCTTCGGATTGTGTCGTAATTTCGTCTTGTTGCAGAAGTAATTCTCGGTTTTTGTATTCGAGTTTATGTTGGTTTTGGGCTAATTTTTCGTTTATTTTTTCCAGAGATTGAGTACGTTCCCTGACGATTTCTTCGAGATGTTGATTGGTATAATTCATTTTTCGGGCTAATTCTTCGGATTGATGCAAAGCCAACGTAAATTGTGAAGCCAAGGTCAGGGATTGCGAAGCGATGAAAAAAAGCATCCCCAAAGGAGCTAAATGTGCGGTATCAATCCATTGCATGGAATACAAAATATCATTGACAAAAAGACTGAAAATCAATAAAATACCAAACAAAAATGTTTTGCCGCCCTGTCGTTTGTGTCGAATTGCCATCCAGATAACCGCCACCAAATATACCCCAATCAGAATCGAAATCACTTGATAAATACCCACCGTATGCGTGAACATGGCAGGCGGAAAAAAGAGGACCAAGCCCGAAAAAAACAACCCAATTCCTGTGATGGCACGCAACACATTGGGCGAAAATTCGTGCGGAAATAATGCCTGAATAAAATGCGCCATAGCAGGCACGACCAGATAAAAAGACAGAAATTCCAATTTAATCATCCAAGTCCAATCTTGAATAAAATAATGAATCAAATATTCATCGGTGGAGAGCGTCCGAATATTAACTAATAAACATATAAAACTAAAATAAAGTGCGCCCAAAGTACGTCTTCGCAAATAAAATAAGCCCAAATGATAAATGCCCATCACGGTAATTGCCCCCAAAATCACGACATTAAAAATCAGACTTGTTTCACGCATCGCCCGCACATCTTGCTCTCGCCCAAACGTAATCGGATACCAAACGCCACCGAGTCGATGGTCAAAATTAGCCACCTGAACGACAATATCTAATTGGTCAGAATCAGGCACAAAGTCGGCTACGGCAGGCAAATAAGCGGGTGTCGTTTGGTTGGCGTGTCGCCCTACTTCGCCTGCCTGATATATTTTTTTGCCATTAATAAAAATTGTGCAAGCCGTCCCCATGGTTTTGATACGCAAGCCTGCGCGTGGAATTTTATTTTTATCCAACAAAACATTGAGCCGAAACGTGGCGTATCCTTCGGCACTTAATTTTTTGTCATCGACTTTTTTGTCATTCCAGACTGACGGTAAGTCGATATATCCTGTAACGTCTGCTCGGTTGGCTTCGGGAAAATCGTCTTCGTAGATGAGTTGTCGCCAATAAAATTTCCATTCGCCACGCAAATCTACCACGCCCTGTGAGTCAAAATCCCAACGCCGCAGGTCGATTTGTCCTTGCATAGCGATAGGCACATCGGGTGCGCCCTGCAACGGAAGCAGAAGGAAATACATCATTCCCCATAAAGTCCTGTATATCAGCTGTTTTATTATACTCATGTAAATTTAAGTCTTGTATCGGCATACCTTCAAATAGAGCAATTCCCGTGCATTTTTATAAAATGAAACGTAATTTATGAAAAATAATGTGATTTTTTAACGGTATAATTCCATAAGCATCACAAAATAAAAATGACACGACTTTGAGCCGTGTCATGGTATTTTTAGCAAAAAAATATACAAAATATTGATTATCAAGAATTTTTGCGAAATTTTATCATGTTAATTTGATATTTGCCTTCGTTTTCGCGCATCCGAATCGAGATGCGATACTCGCCCGTGTAGGAGGTGTAATTTCCGATAATATATTTCATGGAGGGTTTGTTTTCGGAACTATGCACGATTTCAAAGTTGGTGGCAGGATTTTTCTTAAAAAAATCTTGCAATGCAAATCGAGCTTGTGTCTTGCTGTAATGTCTGGCATCATTTTCAAATGTCAGTTCGATAAGTTCATCCGATTGATGGGTTAATTTTCGATAATCAGATTCATTAAAAGCCTTCACAACGCCCGAAAGTACGCCATAATTTTCGGCAGATTCGGAATGGGCATGAAAGCAACTTTGCAAGCTGATAGCGAAAATAAAGACCAATAAAAAGGTGGCAAATTTATTCATTACAGTTTCTAAGAAATATGGTATTATCCAATCTAAGACCAAAACAGTGCCAGAAATTCATGTTTTTTTGATTTTTAACAGCTAACAGCCTAAAAGTTGTTCAAGGCTTCTATCATGGTGCGCGGCGGTTGAATATGTATTGTATTGATACCCAGTGATTTAGCTGTCTGAATATGCACCCATGTATCTTCGAGATAGACGGTTTCTTCTGGTTCTAAATGATTCTCATCCAGCACCGTTCTGAAAATGCTGGCGTTAGGTTTTCGGTCATGGATAAGATGCGAATAATAGGCTTTTTCGGTAATTTCATCCAGATTTTTGAACGGCGAAATTTGCTGAATTTGCGCTTCAAATGCCGTTTTGTGGATTTGGTTGGTATTGCTCAAAATGAATGTCCGATATTTGACGGATAATTTTTGGATTAATGCCAGTCGTTCGGGCGGCAAATCCAAAAGCATGGCATTCCATGCGGCATCTATTTGGTCATCTGTTGCCCTGATTTTCAGGGTTTTACGTATGCCTTCCCGAAATTCGGCGCAGGAAATCAGTCCTTTTTCGTAGTCGGTAAAAAGTGGCGTTTCGTAGATGGATTTATCCAAATCGGAAGCCCCCAAGTCCTGAATTTTTGCTACGGTTCTCATGTAATCGAGGTTCAAAATGACCCCGCCAATGTCAAAAATGATGTTTTTAATGATATTCATGTCAAGTAAATTGTTTTTTTTGTGAAATTAAATTTTTGGTAAGTAAGTACCGATGCAAATTTAGTTTGTATTTTGGTTTGAATGTAATTTCTTGATTTTCAAATAATTACATCATCTTAATACTTTGTACTAAATACTACTTATTCAAAGTAGTCTAGTTTACCTTTTGCATAAGCGAAACAACACTATTTTTTGAAGACCTCAAAACAAATTAGGTTAAGTTTTTCGACATCGTTTTTATCAGATTGATAGGAAAATCTATGAGTTTTTGTATTTTTACCACTCCAAAATATGAAAAAAACACATAGAAATTTAGCGATAATGAGAGAAATCCAATTCAGAGAAGCCCTCCGTGAGGCAATGTCCGAAGAGATGCGGCGAGATGAAACTATTTTTTTGATGGGTGAAGAGGTTGCCGAATATAACGGGGCATACAAAGTGAGTCAGGGAATGCTCGAAGAGTTTGGCGCAAAACGAGTGATTGACACACCAATCGCCGAATTAGGGTTTGGTGGCGTTGGAGTCGGGGCGGCAATGAATGGTTTGCGTCCTATTATCGAATTTATGACCTTCAATTTTTCCCTCGTTGCGATTGACCAAATTATTAATGGAGCTGCCAAGATTTATTCGATGTCAGGCGGTCAATATAGTGCGCCGATGGTTTTTCGGGGTCCGACAGGAAACGCCGGACAATTAGCGGCACAACATTCGCAAAATTTTGAAAATTGGTATGCCAACTGCGCAGGCTTGAAGGTGGTCGTACCGTCTAATCCTTATGATGCCAAAGGACTTTTGAAATCCGCCATCCGAGATAACGACCCCGTGATTTTTATGGAATCTGAAGTTATGTACGGAGATAAGGGCGAAGTGCCTGAAAATGAGTATCTTATCCCTTTGGGGCAGGCTAAAATCACACGCACAGGCACGGATGTTACGCTGGTTTCTTTTGGCAAAATGATGAAAGTGGTGCATCAAGCCGCCGATGAATTAGCCAGTGAAAATATTTCGGCTGAAGTGATTGACTTACGGACAGTAAAGCCGATTGATTATCGGACGGTAGTCGAATCGGTTAAAAAAACTAATCGGTTGGTGCTTATCGAAGAGGCTTGGCCTACGGCTTCTTTATCGACTGATATTTCGCATCACGTACAGCGTTTTGCGTTCGATTATTTGGATGCGCCTATCCATCGGATTAATTCTGAGGATGTGCCTGTTGCTTATGCGCCGACTTTGTTGGAGGCGACACTGCCAAACGTTGCGCGCACCGTCAAGGCAGTCAAGGCGGTTTTGTATCGTTAAAATTCTGAATCATTGTAACTAAAAAGAACCTTTATGGGATTTTTTTGTATGCCCATAAGGGTTTGGTACACCATTCGATTTTGTCTTATATTTGAGTATTATGTTGATTATCAAATAATTATGTCATTTCAATACGACTCATTTCCAAAAATATCACCAAGATGAACCAAGAAGAAAAGGAATCGAAAAATCAGCAAATTAATATTGAGCTTGCCGAAGAAATAGCGGGCGGCGAATATGCCAATTTGGCGATGATTGCCCACTCAAACAGTGAATTTGTATTGGATTTTATCCGATTGATGCCCGGTGTGCCAAAAGCCAAAGTACAATCCCGAATCATTATGACTCCTGATAATGTCAAGAAGTTATTGCGGGCATTGCAAGAAAATATCGAAAAATATGAAGCCTCCTTCGGAAATATCAAAAATGACCGAGAACCGCCAGTTTATCCTGTCAATTTTGGGGGAACAATGGGGGAAGCCTAAAATAATTCATTTTTTGCCTTTAATTCTGTATTTAACTCTCTGAATAATAGACTTTTAGAGAGTTTTTTTGGCTAAATTCCTAATTCTACCGAAGGATTCCAGAAGTATTTTTCAAAATCCTGAATTTGGTCATTCGTGATATTGATGCCTTCGTTTTCCAATAATTTCTGCATTTGGTCTGGGCTTTCAAAATGGGCTTTTCCCGTCAGAATACCTTGTCGGTTTACGACCCGATGTGCAGGAATATCGGGCATGGAATGTGCCTGATTCATTGCCCAGCCAACCATTCGTGCGCTTTTTTTTGTGCCTAAACATTCGGCGATTGCTCCATACGAAGTTACGCGACCTTCAGGAATCAGGCGGACAATCTCGTACACATTTTGAAAAAAATTTTGTTTGTCATTCATCTGAATATCAGCTTATTGGCTTTATTTTTTTGAGCGCATTACCCCCAAAATTGATGGTAAATATTTGTAAGACCAGCCAACCAAGTTTTAGAAAATTGACTGGTCTTAAAATATTGATAATTAGTAAGTTAATAAATAAATTTTATTTTCCTCCTTCGCTTAATAATTCATTCCGAATGTCCTCCAAAGAAACTTCCTTATTTGCCGTAACCATAATGCCAACTTTGGTAGCGGGATTATAGAAGAATTCGGTTTGTACGCCTTGTTCTGCGCCGTTATGTCCGACAATCGAATTTTTGTTGCCGTCCTCTTCGTAATACCAACTTAGCCCGAATTTGGATTCGGAATCAAACCCCGCATCTTTCAGCATCAATTCAACGGTAGCACTTTCGAGTATTTTTGCGCCGTCATAAGTTCCGTTATTCATCATCATGAGCATAAATCGGCTCATGTCTTTGGCGTTACTTCGTAATTGTCCATTCGGATAATCAATAAATGTATAATGTCCGATGGGGGTGCCATCTTCTTTGTAAGGAATCGCCACATTATTGACATCAACATCCTTGAGCAACCAGCCAGTATTGGTCATTTTGAGCGGTTCAAACAATACTTTTTTGGAATATTCGGAGAATGCCTCGCCTGCAATTACTTCAGCTAAATAACCACATAATGCGGAGCCAATATTTGAATACTTGAAGGCAGTTCCCGGCTTATCGTTCAGATATACGCCTGCGGCATCATAATATTTTCCGCCTTCGGTCAAATAATCTTTGAGAAAATCGCCTAATTGCGTGTTGGTATCGCCCCCGTATGTATAGATGAGGGTTTCGTCCAAATCATTATAGGCATCATAATAAATCGAGCTGGCGTGTGCCAAGACCATTTTGAACGTAATGGGCGTATCGGGATGCTTGGGATTGATTACCTTGAAAGGCAAATAATTATTGATATCATCGTCCAATTTGAATTTTCCTTGGTCATACAGTGTCATCAAAACTACGCCCGTAACTGCCTTAGAAACAGACCCTAACATAAATCCAGTTTCTGGCGTAACGTCCTTATTATTAGCAACATCTGCTTTGCCAAATCCTTTTTCCCAAAGGACTTTGTTATCTTTAATAATGAACGCCGAAAGTCCATTAATTTTTTCAGAATTCATGTTCGATTGGATGTAATTTTCTAACGAACTGAAATCCCGTGTGTTATCATCGCTACCGCTGTTATCATCGCCACTATTATCATTGCCATCGTTGTTGTCGTCTCCGCTACTATTATTATCGTCTTGAGTGGGGGGCGCAGGAGCAGGGTCTTCGCCGCTTTCACCGCCACAACTTGTAATGACCGCCACGCTAAACAAAGCGACAAAAAACATCAAAAATAATCGTTTCATAAGAGTTTAAAGTTTAGTTCACAATAAATTTACGTAATAACGGCTCGTAAAACTATATTGTTGTTAAGTGCTATTTCAAGAATCAAAATGGTTTTATATTATTATTTTGATAATCAGATAGATATAAATTTTGAGATAAAACCCCCGTCTTGTTTTAAATGTCCGACAAAGGAATTAAAGATTTGATTTTCAAGTCATTATATTATCTCAATCGGTGTATGACCTCATGAATTGGTTACGAATCGGATATTTCGTTTGAGTCCGTCAAATTTGGTGCGTTTTACGGCTGATTTTCGGAATATTTCCCGAAAGATTTCTTCGGTTAATTCTTCCCAATCTTGTCGTTTGAGATTCATTAAATCGGGATGTGGCTCGAAGGCGGGTTCTTGGTGTGGCGTAGCAAACCGATTCCAGGGGCAAACATCCTGACAAATATCGCAGCCAAAAATCCAATTTTCAAATTTTCCTTTCTGCTCGGTGGGGATTTGTTCCTTGAGTTCAATGGTAAAATACGAAATACATTTGCTGCCATCCACCACGTAAGGTTCTGTAATTGCGTCAGTTGGGCAGGCATCCACGCAGCGTGTGCAAGTGCCGCAGTAGTCCTGAATGGGCGTATCGGCTTGGAGTTCGAGGTCTAAAATCAATTCGGCAAGAAAGAAAAAACTGCCGTGTTTTTTGGCAATGAGATTGGAATGTTTGCCTATCCAACCGATACCACTTTTTTCTGCCCAGACCTTGTCCATGACGGGCGCAGAATCTACAAAAATGCGCCCACCGACTTCGCCAATTTGGGTATGAATTTGCCGAAAAAATGTTTTGAGTTTGTCCTTAATGACCAAATGATAATCCGTTCCGTAGGCATATTTTGAGATTTTGAGCGTATCTTCTTGATGGAGTATTTCTTGTTTTGGGAAATAATTATACATCAAGGATATTACAGATTTGGCATCTGGCACTAATTTTGTTGGGTCAAGACGTTTATCAAAATGATTAGCCATATATCCCATATTGCCGTGATAGTTTCGTTTGAGCCATGTTTCTAATCTGGGTGCTTCGTCTTTCAAAAATTCGGCTTTGGCAATGCCACAGGCTTGAAAGCCCAATTCATGCGCTATGGTTTTGATGAGTTGGGTGTGTTTGGCTTTGGTCGTATCTTCGTGCATAAAAATCAAATAATTACGATATTTTTATTCCTCAAAATTCCTTAAAAACTTATTTGGGTTCTAAGACGACAAACGGGACAATCACCTCCTCCATCGAGATTCCGCCGTGCTGGAACGTATCGCGATAATACTTGACGTAATGATTGTAATTATTCGGATATGCAAAGAAAAAATCTTCGGTCGCAAAGACATAACTTGAGGTCAGCGTGCTTTTGGGAAGTCCCATCCGTTCGGGGTCTTTGGCAATAAATACGCTGCGTTCGTCATAATTTAGGTTTTTGCCGTGTTTGTAGCGCAGATTGGTATTTGTATTTCTATCTCCAATAATTTTGTAAGGGCGTTTGGCGCGTATGGTCCCATGATCAGTGGTGAGGATTAACTTATAACCATGTTCAGCAATTAATTTGAGCATTTCTAAGCATGGCGAATGTAAAAACCACGATTTGGTTAATGACCGATATGCACCCTCGTCAGGGGCGAGTTCCCGAATCATGTTCATGTCCGTGCGGGCGTGCGAAAGCATATCCACAAAATTATACACAATGGCATTGAACTGATTATGGGTCAGATTCTTGAAATTATCGACCAGACTTTTGCCCTGATTGGCATGAATGACCTTGTTGTACGAAAATTTGATAGGCAATTCGTATTCTTCTAACTGAATTTTCAAGAATTCTTTTTCGTGATTATTTCTTGTGCCTTCGATTTCATCGCCCCAATATTCGGGGTGATATTCTTTCATTTCTTTGGGTGTTAATCCTGAAAAAATAGCATTTCTGGCATAAGCTGTCGTTGTGGGTAAAATGGAATAATAGGTACTTTCTTCGGTAATATTAAAATATTGATTGACAATGGGAGCTAAAATTCGCCATTGGTCAAAGCGCAAATTATCCATCAAAACAAAGAACAAAGGCTTATCGGGTTGTAAATGCGGAAATACTTTTTCGTACATCAAGTCATGCGATAAAATCGGGGCGGGAACATCCTCACTCAGCCATGATTCGTAGTGCGCCATGATGAATTTCGAGAAGTTGGTATTGGCTTCGTTTTTTTGCATTTCGATGACCTCTTCCATGCTTTGCTCGATGGTATTTTCGATTTCTAACTCCCAGTAAATCAATTTTTTATAGACATCAGCCCATTCCTGAAAGTTCATATTTTCGCTAAATGCCGTGCTGATGGTTCGGAACTCTTGCTGATAATTTCGGTTGGTTTTTTCGGTAACTAAAGCACTGCGTTGTAAGATTTTTTTGGCAGCCAACAGAATCTGATTCGGATTCAGGGGTTTAATCAAATAATCGGCAATCTTCGCACCGATAGCCTCCTCCATGATGTGTTCCTCCTCGCTTTTGGTAATCATCACGATAGGCGTATGCGAATCTGTGGCTTTGATATATTCGAGGGTTTCGAGTCCTGTCATGCCCGGCATATTTTCATCCAAAAAAATGAGGTCAAAGTGTGCTTCTTTGATTTTATCCAACGCATCTGCCCCACTATTGACGGGTGTAATGTCGTAGCCTTTTTTGGTCAAAAATAAGATATGTGGTTTGAGCAAGTCGATTTCATCATCCGCCCATAAAATATTGTATCGTTGCATAAAAAAGATTGGATTTGAGGTTAGGAATTATTGATTCCTGATAAATATTCACGATTGTTTATCAAAATTGAATACGTCATCTCTAAGAAGACGAAATTTACAAAATTAGGGTTGAACACGCCCGAATTTCTGCTGGGGATACGATTTAAAATTTTACCGTGCAGTAAGGCAATAGTTTCCTGATTTTATCAACTTCTTGGGTCGAAAGTGAATGATTCCCACGCAAATCCAATTCACGTAATTTGGTTAAATTCCGAATTTCGGAAGGCAAGGTCGAAAGTTGATTCATGCCCAAATTTAAATAGGTTAAGTTTTTGAGTTTGCCGATTTCTTTGGGCAAGTTGGTCAATTTATTTCGTGAAAGATACAAATTGGTCAATGCCGAAAGCTCGCCGATTTCTTTGGGCAAGGCATCAAGTTGATTATCATAAATCACAAAATGACTAAGTTTTTTGAGATATTTAATATTGGGCGATAGTGCCGTAATTTTGAGGCTTTGGAGTTCCAAAACCGTTAATTTTGAGGCGTTTGGGTGCGATTTCATGGCATCAAACATTTGTTGGATGCCCTCCGCACGCTTGAAGCGTTGTCCTTTGGTATTGATAAAAAAGGCATCATTGACGTAGGCATATCCCAGATAAAAATTGCGGGGATTGCTGTATTGTGGGTCGATGACGCGGTCTCCGCTGTGGTTGATGTAGCCCCACAGTCCATGGTCAAAAATCATTGCCAGATTTTCGCTTTCGGAAAAAGAAATATTTTGGACTAATTTTTTGCTACGTTGGAGGGCTTGTTGTGCCTTATCTCGTTCAGCCTGAGCGATTTGTAAGGCTTTGTGTACTTCCAGTTCGGATTCGATAGCCACCGATTTATAGTCGTGAATTTGCCGTGATTTTTCGTTCACCAATCGTTCTGCCGAATCGGCTTTGGCTTGCAATCGGCTTAGACTGTCGTAGGCTTGCTGGATTTCGGTCGATTTTTTGGCAACAATTTCCATTTCTTGCCACGTCCGTAAGCCCAAAATGGCGGCAATCAGAAATGCTCCAATCGAAACGATAGACAAGGTAAGCAGACGTTTACGTTGTAATTTTTCTTTACGATGGACTTGTAAAATTGTCAACCGACTGCGTTGAATGTACTCGATTTGGAGGCTGGTGGGGATGGGTTGTTTTTTGGGAATAAATCTTTGCTCGCCCTCGAATGTTCCTTCCACTATATCGAAGGCTTCTTTGAGCCATTTTTCGGCGGTTTCCGAGGCGGTTTCATTTAACAAAAAATCAGAACTTTTTTCGTGGTCTTGCCATTCGGTGGCACGCTGCTGAAACATGGTGTGTTGGTGGGCGTGTTCACGGTCAATTTCGATGGCTTGCACCAAATTCTGAAACGCCCTATCGAACGTAAGTTGCTCAAAATCAATCCAATTAATGAGCCGCAAGGCTTCGGGCATCGTGCTGGCATCGGTCTGACGATGCAGGAGCGTGAGGATGCGTTTATTCTTTGATTTGGCATAATTGACCTCGCGCTCGCAGTATTCGGAGGCAATCGAATCAGGCGAAATGACAAAGACAAAGTTATCCGCATTATCGATTCCTTTATAAATTTCCTTCTCGAAATCAACGCCCGAACTGATGCTCTCTTGGTCAAACCAGGTCGTTTTGCCTGTTTCTTGTAGTGCTTTATTGAGGTTTCGGGCAAAGTCGCTATCCTTTCGGGAATACGAAATAAATACATCTGCGCCTAATTGTCCTTTGGTGGCTTCGCAGGCTTGAATAAATTCCCGATGGATTTCGGTGGGCGCAAATTGGGTGCGTTCTTGATTGAGCCGAAGCCACGTTTGGGCATTTTCCAAATTATAGCCTCGCAACAAAAAAGAATGAATGCGATTTTTTCGTTGCCATCTTAAAGCCCTGACTAACAATACTTTATGTTCATAAAAATAGGAATGCTCACGCCGAACCGTATTGAGAATATCATCTAAATCGCGTTCCAAATCACCGATACGGATGTTATCCGTCAGGTCGATGTATTGCAAATCCCGAATCGTGTAAGGTATCAAAACCTCTGGTACTTCCTCAATCAAAATGGGAACAATACGTTTGTTGAGTGCCATCGCATTTTTGAGTTCACGCTGGCAATCTTCGGATTCTACCGAATGTCTGGAAATAAAATAGGCAAAATTATCCGCCTGCTCGATGCCACGTTTGATGGCTTTGTGATATTCCTCTGATTTATCAATATCTCTGTCGTGTGTCCAACACGTAATGCCGTTGTGTGCCAAGATTCGAGCGACCTGATTGCGGACATCCAGATTTTGGCTGGCATGACAAAGAAACAAATCGGTCATTAAGTTTTCGGCATTTTTGCGGCTTTCACAAATGAAATCTGCCTGTAAATCACTTGGCAGGGCGGTTGTTTGGGTGGCACAAATTCGGTTTGTAGCCAGTCGTATGCCTCGATGCGTGTCTTGCCGACCAACAAATACCGTGTCGCCATGCCGTTATTTTTCCATTGCAGGGCGTTCAACAAAATTTTGGTATGGGTCTGTACGTAATGTTTTTGTTTATCAATTAGCAAGGCAATATGCTCGACAATGGACTCAATGGGGTCGATATTTTCGCCAAATTCGGGTAATTGTACCGATTCGAGATAGGTCAAATTATCATGTTTAATCCACTGATTTTCATAGCTTTGCGCCCAATCTCGTAAGGCATTACAATCGGCATCCGTGAGCGTTTCCTTGCCGTCTAACCAGTCGGTGCGCCCAATCAAAGCCAGCGAACGGTCTAAGACCTGTTGTGCCGTTGTGATTTGAGGGTCGGGCAGTTGATGAAATTCATAAAAACCACGCAATACATTTTGGTCACTGGGCGATAATTCGTGGTGTGGCGTATTGAAGATAACCATCTGATTAACAGGGATTAATCTTTTTCCCAGAATGCGGGCATATTCAATTTCGAGCAGACAATACGGCGAAGTCAGGCTTCGGGGTGCCATCACATAAACAAAATTATGTGCCGACTCAATGCCGTTATTGATGCGTAGTGCGTAGTCATCACCATCAGGAATATTGACTTTGTCAAACCAGCCATCATAGCCCTGAAGTTTGAGCAAACGATGCAATCGCCCTACAAAACCAAGACTTTCGCGTCTGCCATAAGAAATAAAAAGGTCTTTTGTTGGTATCATCGAAAACAAACCTTAGATGAAATCAGAAATGCTAAATGTAGCTATTTTTTAAATAAAACCGAACTTTTTTCGGGTTTTTGGGGTTGGCAGTCGTTTTGTCGGTTATTTTCTTACCTGACAAAAATGATGCGCCAAATCCGAAAAATAGGCTGAAACCTTTCTTTTTTAGAATTTTTATTGATTTTTGGGAAATCAATTTCCGATACGACAAAGTTGGAGGTCAGAAATACGCATACTTAGCGAAAATACGCTTCTAATAATTATTTGATAATCAATATATTACAAAATGATTTTCGAGAGATTTCAGGAAAAATGAACCAAAATGGTGGTTTTTTCTAATTTTGTGTTCTGATGCCAGTCAGAAGGAAATGGCTTTTAGACATTGATTCGGGTATAATTTACTGATTATCAAATAATTATATCATTTCAATCCATGATACTAAAAGATTCTTGCTTAATTTCAAACAATGAAACGATAACATTTTTAAAACTTATCTGCGCATGAAATTTTTTATTGATACGGCAAATCTGGACGAAATCGCCCAAGCCCAAGATATGGGCATTCTGGATGGCGTAACGACAAATCCATCTTTGATGGCAAAAGAAGGCATTTCGGGACACGATAACATTATGGCACACTACAAAGCCATTTGCGAACTGGTCCAGGACAAGGTCAGTGCCGAAGTCATTGCTACTGATTTTGAGGGCATTATCCGAGAAGGGCAAGAATTAGCCCATATCAGCCCCAAAATTGTGGTCAAAGTCCCCATGATTCGAGAAGGCATCAAGGCAATTAAATGGTTTTCTGACCATGGAATCCGCACGAATTGCACGCTTGTTTTTTCGGCGGGACAGGCAATTTTGGCGGCTAAAGCGGGAGCGACCTACATTTCGCCTTTCATCGGACGACTGGATGATATCAGTGCCGATGGACTTGATTTGATTGCACAGATTATGACCATTTTCGATAATTATACGTTCGATACGGAAGTTTTGGCGGCATCCGTCCGACACCCCATGCACCTGATTGCCTGTGCCGAAATGGGCGCACACGTGGCGACTTGTCCTTTGAGTGTTTTCCAGAGCCTTCTAAAACATCCATTGACTGATATTGGCTTGGAAAAATTCTTGGCTGACCATAAAAAAGCAAATCATTAATTTAGATAATCAATAGAAAGCATCAAGTATTGAAATGATATAATTATCTGAAAATCAATAAATTATATTCAAATCAAATGACACATTAAAATTTGAATCATGGATATAAAATCACATAAATTCATGTCATATACTTGATGCTCAATGACTTACCACTCAACAGTAAAAAAATATGGCAACTTATAATATGACCGAATTAGAAAATCTTTGCACGCAAGTACGGCGCGATATTATCCGCATGACCAACGGCTGTGGGTCGGGGCATCCGGGCGGCGCAATGGGCTGCACCGAATATTTTGTGGCATTGTATCACGCCATCATGATGCACGATAATTCCTTTGATTCGGATGCCCTGAACGAGGATTTATGTCTGCTTTCCAATGGGCATATTTGTGCCGTGTGGTATAGCGTTTTGGCACGAAGTGGCTATTTTGAGATTTCCGAATTGGCGACACACCGCAAGATTAATTCACGCTTGCAGGGACATCCCTCGCCAGCCAAAAAATTACCGGGTATCCGTGTGGCTTCGGGGTCGTTAGGACAAGGACTTTCGGTCGCAATTGGTGCGGCACTGACCAAAAAATTAAACGGCGAAAACAAACACGTCTTCGTGCTGATGGGCGATGGCGAGCAACAAGAAGGACAAATTTGGGAGGCAGGAATGTTTGCCGTGCATCACAAGGTTGATAATTTGATTGCGACCATCGACCTGAACGGCGCACAAATTGACGGCATGACCGAGGATATTTTATCGCTCATGGATTTGGAAGCCAAGTGGAAAGCCTTCGGATGGGATGTCTTGACTATCGAGCAAGGCAATGATTTACAGGCAGTTATCAATGGTTTGGAAGAAGCAAAAGCCCGCACAGGAAAAGGAAAACCCGTCATGATTTTATTAAAAACCTTGATGGGATACGGCGTGGATTTTATGCAAGGCGGCAACGCTTGGCACGGAAAAGCACCCAACGACCAAGAACTCGAAAAAGCCTTAGCACAATTAACTTCGACACTGGCGGATTATTAATTTGGTACAGAAACCATATGTAAATTATCCGAAAAAATATGCTACATCAAGTGCTGTATTCTAATACTCAATGATTAAAGAAATTCTGATGAAAAAATTTGATTATACCGAAAAGAAAGATACCCGTTCGGGCTTTGGCGATGGACTCACGATATTGGGCGAAAAAAACCCGAATGTCGTGGCGTTGTGTGCTGATTTGATTGGGTCATTAAAAATGGGCGATTTCCAGAAAAAATTTCCCGAAAGATTTTATCAAGTGGGCATTGCCGAGGCAAATATGATGGGCATTGCGGCAGGCTTGACCATCGGCGGAAAAATTCCTTTTACGGGAACTTTTGCCAACTTTTCGACCAGCCGAGTCTATGACCAAATCCGTCAATCCATTGCCTATTCCAACAAAAATGTGAAGGTATGTGCCTCACATTCAGGCTTAACGCTGGGCGAAGATGGCGCAACTCATCAGGTTTTAGAGGATATTGGCATGATGAAAATGTTACCTAATTTTACCGTCATCAATACCTGTGATTATAACCAAACCAAAAACGCCACCATTGCCATTGCCGAACACCAAGGCGCAGTATATTTGCGATTTGGTCGCCCTTCGATGCCTGTTT
Organism: uncultured Cytophagales bacterium; assembly: GCA_964577275.1. Classification (GTDB taxonomy): domain Bacteria; phylum Bacteroidota; class Bacteroidia; order Cytophagales; family Thermoflexibacteraceae; genus UBA2561. Next base: position 26,540 of record CAZNYR010000034.1, read on the forward strand.
TTATGCCTGATGAACCCTTCATTATCGGCAAAGCCATGATGCTCAATCAAGGCGCAGACATCACCCTTTTGGCAACGGGACACATGGTCTGGGAGGCTATCCAAGCGGGCTATATTTTGGAGGAAAAAGGAATTGATGCCGAAATCATTAACATTCACACCATCAAGCCTTTAGATACGGAAGCCATCCTAAAATCCGTCCAAAAAACGCACGGTATCGTTACTGCCGAAGAACACCAAATCGCCGGAGGTTTGGGCGAATCGGTGGCGGCTTTTTTGGCACAAAATTACCCAACTCCGATGGAAATTATTGGCGTAAAAGATACGTTTGGCGAAAGCGGTGCGCCCGCCGATTTATTGAAAAAATATGGTTTGACAGCCGAAAAAATTGCACAAGCCGCACAACGAGTTGTTGCCAAAAAGTAAGCCAATTTTATGTGATTAATTTGAAACTTACCAAGTTTTCAAAACTTGGTAAGTTCATCAAATTATTGATTTTCAGATTCATATTTCATAACCAATCCATCGTCAGTTGTGTTGGGAAGATGGGCATGATTCAGCACGAAAAGATGCGCTAAACTGCACAAAACATTCGCTTGGGTTTTGTGAACAGTTTGAAGGATAGTTGGTTATAGCAGTCGAAAATTTTTAGCACGGATTCAGTAAATTATCACGCATGGAGAAGACAATTCACCCACTTAATCGCTTCTTTTTGATGTTGCAGCCTGATAGGCAGGACATCTTGTATCTATATGTTTATGCCTTATTTAATGGTTTAATTAATTTGGTGTTACCACTTGGCATTCAGGCAGTTATCGGCATTATCATGGCGGGTCAGTTGGTTACTTCTTGGTATATTTTGGTCATTGGTGTTACACTGGCGATAGCTTTTGCGGGCGCATTGCAAATTATCCAGATTAGCATTACCGAAGTGCTGCAACGGCGTATTTTCGCACGGTCTTCCTTTGAATTTGCGTATCGCATCCCCAGATTTAAGCCAGAATCCATCCTAAAAGGCAAATATTATCCGCCCGAATTGGTCAATCGCTTTTTTGATACGCTGACCGTCCAGAAAGGGCTACCCAAAATCCTGATTGATTTTTCGGCTTCGGGCGTGCAGATTATCGTGGGCTTGATACTTCTGGCATTTTACCATCCGTTTTTTGTCTTTTTGGGCTTGGCTTTGATTTCAATTTTAAGTATTATTTATATTACCACAGGACATAAAGGACTGGTAACCAGCTTAGAAGAATCTAAATATAAATATGCGCTGGCGTATTGGCTCGAAGAATTAGCCCGCACCATGAGTACATTTAAGCTGGCAGGAAATACGGATTTACCTCTCCGAAACACCGATAAATTAGTTTCTAACTATCTGAATGCCAGACAGAAACACTTTAATATTTTGCGCTGGCAATACGTTTATGCTGTGCTTTTCAAAACCCTGATTACGTGTGGATTATTGATATTGGGCAGTATTTTGGTCATTGCACGAGAAATTAATATCGGTCAGTTTGTGGCTTCCGAAATCGTGATTTTGATTATTTTCAATTCGGTAGAAAAATTATTATTAAGCATGGAAACCGTTTATGACGTACTGACAGCAGTCGAAAAAATCGGGACGGTTACGGATTTGCCACTGGAAAATATGGAAGGCATTAAATTTGAAGATTTGGATACGGGTGGCGGCATGAGCGTTGGTTTTGATGATGTTACCTATCAATTTCCTGAAAGCAATCATCCCACAATTTGCCATATTTCGGCGCAGATTCGGGCGGGCGAAAAAATATGCGTTGCAGGCGCAAGTGGTTCGGGGAAGTCTGTTTTTCTGGAATTAATCTGCGGATTATACGAAAATTATCAAGGAAATATTACCCTTAATGGCATGACTATCAAGGCATTAAACATGACCGACTGGCGTTCGTATATTGCTGATAGTTTATCCCGTGAAGAGTTATTTCACGGCACTATCGAAGATAATTTGACCTTAGGCAAACCCAATATCAAAATTTCAAATATTCTCAAAGTTACCGAGGCGGTGGGCTTGCATGATTTTATTCAGGATATGCCCCAAGGTTTTGCCACGATTATCGAACCCGAAGGACGCAAATTCGCAACGCATATTATCGTTAAATTGATGCTCGCCCGAAGTTTGTGCCAAGACCCTCGCCTGATGATTCTCGAAAATTTTATGCCACTGTTGGAACAAAGCGAACAGGAACGAATTGGAGATTTTTTAATCAAGCAACATCCACAAACCACCCTGATTGCGGTTTCTAATAATGCCCATTTTGCCCAGAAATGCGACCGAGTTTTGTATCTGGAAAATGGCAAAATCAAAGCCTTTGATACGTTTGAAAATGTCATGAAATTGGACGATTGCGCCAAAGTATTTAAGACCTTGAGATAAACCATGTTTCTTATTATAATACAAAAAAATGCTAAACATTTCACCGACAAATATCAATAAATATATTGATAAAAATAAGTACGAATCTTTCACTTCCATTCCCGATACTTACATGAAGCGGTGGATGGCTCGATGGTTGGTCGGCTTTCTGATTTTGTCTATTTTGGTGCTTTTCTTGCCGTGGACGCAGAATATTCAGGCGGACGGGCGTTTGACCACTTTAAATCCTTCGGAAAGACCACAAACCATTCAAGCCACGATTGATGGGCGCATCGAAAAATGGTATGTCCGTGAGGGTCAAGAAGTTAAGAAAGGCGATACCATTGTTTTTCTTTCTGAAATCAAAGCCGAATATTTCGACCCCAAATTTGTGCAACGCTCTCAAGAGCAGGTCGATGCCAAGGCAAGTAGCGTAGAATCTTACGCCGAAAAAATCGGGGCTTTGGAAGACCGTATCGAAATGTTAAAACAAAATCAAGTCCTGAAATTAGAACAATTACAAAACAAAGTCAAGCAAAAAATTCTGAAAGTTGAGGCAGATAGCATGAACATTTTGGCGGCAGAACAAGACTATCAAATCGCTGAAAAACAACGACTTCGGACAAAAGAACTCTACGAACAAGGTTTGAAATCTTTGACTGATTTGGAAATCAAACAGGCAAAATCTCAACAAACTCGTGCCAAATTAACCGAATCGCAAAACAAATTTTTGACGACCAAAAATGAATTGATTAATGCCAAAATTGAGCTAAATAGTACACGAAATGACTATGCCGAAAAATTAGCTAAAGCTCAATCCGATAAGTTCTCGGCGGTTTCGGCTCGGCTCGAATCCGAAGAGAAATTAGCTAAATTACGCAATCAAACCAGCAATTATCAGCGTAGAATGGGATTTTATTACATTACTGCTCCACAAGATGGTTTTGTCGTAGAAGTATTTGCACAAGGCATCGGCGAAACCATTAAAATGGGCAAGCCTGTGGTCAGTATTATGCCAAAAAGTTATTCTTTGGCGTGTGAAATTTTTATCAAACCTGCTGATTTACCGTTAGTTGGTGTAGGAAATGATGTCCGATTTATTTTTGATGGCTGGCCTGCTTTTTTCTTTTCGGGCTGGCCTGGGGTTTCTTTCGGAACATTCGGAGGAAAAATACAAGCCATCGACCGAATGGCAGGAAAAAATGGAAAATATCGCATTTTGGTACGTGCGTATTCTAATTACGAATTGCCTGAATGGCCTACGGCTTTGCAAGTGGGTTCGGGAGCAAAGGCAACTCTAATGCTCAATGATGTGCCTGTCTGGTATGAAATCTGGCGAACTTTCAATAGTTTCCCGCCTGATTTTTATAAGCCCCAATCCGAAGATAAAGAAGATAAAAAGACATCTCAAAAAGATAAAAAATAAACGATGAACGTAATTGATTTTCTTAAAAAAATACAATTTCTGGTTTTTAGTTTTGGGTGTTATTTTGTAGTCATCGAAACACACGCACAGGATTCTGTTCGTTTTTCTTATCTCGAATTTATGGAGCAAGTGATGTTGTATCATCCCATCATGCGCCAAGCAAATTTATTGCCCGAATCCGCACGGGCGCAACTCCAAGAAGCCCGTGGTAATTTCGACCCAAAAATTGCTTCGGATTTAAACCAAAAATATTACAAAGACAAACATTATTTTCGGATTATTCAAAACCAAATTAAAGTCCCCACGCGGCTCGGAGGCATCGAATTTGCGGGCGGTTATGACCTAAGCGAAGGCGATTATTTGAGTCCCGAAAATACCTTGCCTACCAACGGGCTGGCGTATGCGGGGGTTTCCGTGCCGATTGGGCAGGGGCTTTGGATTGATGAAAGACGAGCGGCTTTGCAACAAGCAAAAGTATTTCAGAAACAAACCGAAGCCGAACAAAAACTACTGATTCTCAATAACTTAAATCAGGCAGGTAAATTTTATTTGGATTGGATGGAAAGTTATTATCAACAACAAATCGCACAGGATGCCGTCCGACTGGCACAAATTCGGTTGGATGGGATGCGAGAAGGATTCAGAGTAGGTAATGACGCTGCTATCGACACCACCGAAGCACTTATCGAGCTGCAAACCAGACAATTAACCCTACTCGAAGCACAAAATGATTTTCAGATGAATAGCCAGAAATTAAGCGTTTTTTTGTGGGATAAAAATGGCGTACCCATCGAATTTGCACAAGTTCCGATGCCTGATGCGCCTGATGATTTTGAGTATTCGCATCTGATTTCACAAACCCAATTAGATTCCATTATTGAGAATTTACATTTACATCCCAAAATATTAAAATATCAATACAAGTTGCAAACTTTAGATATTGACCGCCGATTTTATACCGATAAATTTAAACCCAAAGTCAAGGTCAAATACCATCATTTATTTCAGGAAATTAATGCCGAAAAAGATGCGCCGACTACCCCCACGACCAATAACTTTAAATGGGGATTTCAGTTTGATTATCCGATACTTCTGCGTAAAGAACGAGGAAAATTGAATAAAACTAAAGTCAAGATTTCATCCACAGAATTGGAACTCCAATACGAAAGACAAAGCCTCATTGCCAAGCTACAAAATTATCAAAACAAGCTCAATATTTTGGCGGAGCAAATTGTACTTTACCAAGATGCGGTTCGGAATTATGACCGATTGGTAGCGGGCGAAAATGTCAAATTCAATATGGGCGAAAGTTATTTGTTTTTGGTCAATAAACGAGAGGTAAAGCAAGTCGAAGCACGGCTCAAATTGCTCTCGCTCAAGGTCAAATATCAGAAAATATGGCTCGATTTTTATGAAGCAAGTGGCGATATTCCATTATAAGTATTTTTTGAATTTTGATAATTTCTGGTAAGTCAGATTCAGATTTTTGTCTAAATTTAGCTTTTTTTACAGATGATAACGTTAAAATGATACACATACTTACAGAATATTCGTTAGGATATTTACCTATTTGCGCGCTGATAGGAGCGATTTATGCAGGACTTTTGTACCAGAAAAAAAACCAAACTTGGAATCAGTGGACTAATTGGCTGCTGGCAATCGGGCGTTTTGCGGTCGTTACGACAATTTGTTTTTTGTTACTCAATCCATTCATACGCCAAATCAAAAACACATTTGAAAAACCTGTGGTCGTTTTTGCGGTGGATAATTCGGAATCCATTTCGCAAACGACCGATTCGACCGCCCGAAATGCCGTTTTGGCTCGATTGGATGAATTAGCAGAAAATTTACAAAAAAAGGGTTATCAAACTGATATTCAGACTTTTAGCCAAAAAAATCAATACCAAAAACATACCGAAATCAATTTTGATATTTCGACTACGAATCTCAATGGTTTGCTCCAAAATACCCGAAGTCAATACGAAAATCGTAACCTCTCCGATGTCATTTTGCTCTCCGATGGAATTTATAACCAGGATATTTCCCCCTTGTTTACACCCTATAAATCAACGATTTATACTATCGGAATTGGTGATACGACCCAAAAAAAGGATGTCAATCTGAAAAATATTTATCACAATAAAATCGCATATTTAGGCAATAAATTTCCGATTGTGGCGGAGTTGTATCAATTTGGATTTGCGGGACAAGAAATTGCACTAAGTCTGATGCAAAATGGCGAAGTTTTGGAGGAAAAAATCATTCAATTAACACAGGATAATTTTCCGCAAGAAATTGAATTTTTCCCAGAAGCTACCAAAAAGGGAATGCAACATTTTGTCCTCACGGCTCGCCCTTTGACCGGCGAGTTTTCAACCCTAAATAATACCAAACATATTTACGTGGATGTGTTGGATGGCAAGGAAAAAATCCTGCTGGTGGCAGCGACTCCGCACCCCGATATTCGCGCAATTCGGACGGCAATCGAAAAGAATAAAAACTATGATTTTACGGTTTATATTCCTGAACTAACGCCTGCCGAAGACTATAAAAATACAGAAAAATACGATGTCGTTATTTTTCATCAAGTCCCTCATTTTAAGGGAGTTGGAAATAAAATTTATGAAGAGATTATCCGAAAAAATAGTCCAATTTTATATATTTTTGGAAAAGATTCAAACCTATCCGCCTTTAACCGAAATAATCCCATCGGGAACATTGCACAGGCAGGCAGGCAGACCGATAATGTCGTTCCTGCATTCAACGAAAATTTTCAAAAATTTACCTTTGATTCGGAGAAACAAAAGACGATTTCTAACTTCCCGCCGGTCAGTGTTCCGTTTGGGAATTACTCGGTTTCAGGAAATTCAGAAATTGTACTTTTCCAACAAGTCGGAAATATCAAAACTAAAAAACCATTATTAGTAATCCATGAACAAAATGGTCAGAAATCTGCGCTGATGGCGGGCGAAGGTTTGTGGCAGTGGCGACTTCAGGAATTTGCCAAAAATGAAAATCAAGATGCCTTTGATGAGCTGATTATCAAGATGATACAATATTTATCGGTCAAGGAAGATAAACGTAAATTTCGAGTGCGGACGACCCAAAACGAATACTTTGATTCGGAAACCGTTTTGTTTGAAACCGAAGTGTATAACAATATTTACGAAAAAATTTATGGGCAAAAAATTGACCTTACCTTGACCAACGAATCGGGCAAAAAACTATCGTACACGTATGCCCATTCGGGTGGAAATTTTCGGTACGAAATCAATGGACTGTCCGAGGGCGTATATCAGTTTCGGGCGACTACCGAACTGAACGGCACACTCGAAGTCAGTACGGGCGAATTTACGGTCAAATCCGTGCAGATTGAAGCCATGAACAGCACGGCGGATTTTGCGCTTTTACGGCAACTTTCGCAACAGACAGGCGGGCAGTTTTTTGGCACGCAACAACTTGCCGATTTGGAGCAAACCCTGCTGGCA
>CAZNYR010000034.1:33851-37947 GCA_964577275.1 uncultured Cytophagales bacterium
AAATGAACCAAAAAGTTTGATTCATTCGAGCGAAGAAACCGAAAGTTTAATTCATCTCAAATGGTTATTTTTTGTGTGGGTTGGCTTGCTTTCGGTCGAGTGGTTTATCCGAAAATTTAAGGGAAATTATTAGCCTCAAAAGCGTGCATTTTGCGTCTGAAAATTGAATTAAATCTAAAAATAAAGCGGTTTTATCCATACTATTTAGCACTTTTGGGCGTATTACTGATAAAGAAACAAAATTAAAACATGAAACACGTATTTTTAGCATTTTTGATGTTGCTGGGTGCTTATGGGTTTGCACAAACAGCCGAAGATTTATACGAGCAAGGAAAGTCTGACTTTGACGACAAAAACTACGCCGATGCGGTCAGATTATTCGATAAATCACTGGACGAGAACCCTGATTTTTTGCCTTCGTTATTTCATCGAGGCATCTCGAATTATCATCTCAAAAGTTATGATAATGCCATCGCTGATTTTTCTAAAGTCATTGACCTTGACCCCACGATGGCGGAAGCCTACTATTATCGGGCGATGTCTAAGGAGGCAAAAGGTGAGAAAGATGGCGCATACATGGACTACGAAAGTGCTTCGATTTTGGATGATAAAAATGCGGAATATTTCGTCAAGAAAGCCCAGTTAGCTCAAGCCCAAACCAACAAGGTACAGGCAGTCATTGCCTTTAGCAAAGCGGCTATCGTTTCCCCCGAAAATCAGGTGGCTATCACGGGAAGAAGGCTGATGTTTAGCCAGTTATCCAAAGAGGAATTAGCCAGTTTGGGCGAGTTAGCTCCCGAACTTACTGCCGCCGCAGGCAAGGAATTTAAGAAAGCCATAGACGACCCCAAAACCCTCGAAACACGAAAACAAATTCAGGAAACTACCTTAGATTTAGAAACTGCCAAACGGATGTATCACCAGATTCAATACGGCAAAGGATATAATCCGGGCAAAAAAGCAGTTCTGCTCAAAGAATTGAGAATCAAAACATTAGAAGATATTTACGGTACAAATCCCTACAAAGAGGATGTCGTGGCGATGAAGGATGCCCTAAATCAAAACTCATGGTTGCGACCTGACGGTATGAATTATTACTTTGAACTCATTAAAAATAGTCCCTATTGGTTTACGGATGGTGTTCAACGTAAATCAATTTATTACTATTATAATGTTACGCGGAGCAAAGGCAAATCTTATTATGATTTGAAAATGTATGCAGTCAAGGATAAAGCCTCGAATGTAGTATTTAGCACCAAGATTCGGATTGAAGAAGATAGCCTCAAACGCACCATCAAAGTGTTTGATTCGCAAAATGCAGGCTATCGTTGGAAAACCTCGAAGACCGAATATTTGAGCGCAGAAACAATTTTGGCAGTTCCGATTCCTGTGGCTGATTCTCTGATAGTTACGAATACCGACTCCGTACAAATTGCGCCAGTAAGTGCCGAAGACATTGGTAAAACAACCTTTGAAATTACTTCGGGAATGGGTGCAAAAAAAGATACAGACCATGGCATTAACGAAACGACTTATGCCCAATTTATTACGCCAAAAGATAAGACCGAAAATGCGGTCATTCGGGCGGCATTAAATCGGTTAATTTTGGATTATCCGAAAGTATTTTTATCAAGATAATTAGTTTAATTTCTAATTTTTATACTATTTTGCTCGTGAGATAATTCTAATTTATTTCACGAGTTTTTTTATACAAAAATTCTGATGAAAATCGAAAAATTAACGCACGATGATATTGCTGAATTATCTCAAATTTGGGTTGAATCAGTACAGGCAACGCATCATTTTTTAGCCAAAGAGGATTTTCTTTTTTACCAATCGGTTGTGCCTAACTATCTGAAAATCATGGATTTATATGGCATCCGAAAACATCAAATTGTAGGTTTTTTGGGCGTACAAGACCAAACCATCGAAACACTTTTTGTACAGCCCAATTTTTTTAGGCAAGGCATCGGCAAAGCGTTGTTGTCGTATGCGCTGACAGAATTAAATGCTACCAAAATAGACGTAAATGAACAAAACCAAAAGGCATTGGCATTTTATGTACATTTTGGCTTTCGGGTCGTAAGTCGTTCAGAATCAGACCCTACGGGTCGTCCGTATCCAATTTTGCATTTAAAATACCAAAAAGATGAAATCTTTGGTAATTCAGACAAAAAGATGTAAAAAAAAGGTGTAAATTAGAAGTCTGAAATCAAACAAAAAATCAGACCTAACTCACTAAAAATCAAAAAATTATGTTCAAGAAATTATTATCATCCATCGGTATCGGTGGCGCAAGCATTGATACCGTTCTTGATACCGAAACGCTGGAAGCAGGCGAATCGGTTACGGGGCGTGTGTTTATTAAAGGCGGTTCGACTGACCAAGAAATTAAACGGCTCACGATTTACACGATGGTTGAGATTGGCGAGGAGATTTTTACGCTCTGCGAAACGCATATCGATGACAATATCCGTGTGCGTGCAAACGAAAATTTTGAAATTTCTTTCGATTATATTTTGCCCGAACACACGCCTCCGACTTTTGAATATTGCCAACATTGGTTGCATACTGATGCGGACATCAAGCGTGCCAAAGATTCCTCCGACCGTGATTATGTGGAAGTCTTGCCGCATCGTTCGGCAAAAAATATTTTTGAAGCCCTGCAAGAACTTGGTTTTGAACTCGAAGAAATCGCCTTGGTTGAGGCTCATCCACAAATGTCCAGCCCGTTTCCGTTGGTTCAGGAACTCGAATTTAAACCTCGACAGGGACATTTTGCTGGGCGATTGGATGAAATCGAAGTCATTTTATTGCCTTACGCTGATTATATTGATGTCTATATGGAGGTCGATAAAAAAGCTGGAATGTTGGGCGAATGGCTGGATAATGACGAGCGAAAAGTACATTTTCGGTTGGGCGAAGAGGTTTATGACCGAAACCAACTTTTGCGTACCTTGCGGGACACTATCGCCGAATTTGGACGCTAATTTTGAGCTGTCAAACCCGTTTGCTATAAATGCTACGGGTTTGATAATCAGATAGTTATAATTCAATTTGCCGCACAAATCTTTCTTTTAGCCGTGCATCATGCGTAACGATAATCAGGCTACTTTGTGTTTGTTGTGCTTGTTCTTCGAGCAAATCCGCCACCTGCTTGCAGTTCGCATCATCCAACCCTGAGGTGGGTTCATCCGCCAAAATTACGTTGGGACGATTCAATAAAGCCCGTGCAATCGCAACCCGTTGTTGCTCTCCGATGCTTAATTTCGAGGGTTTGATATGTAATTTGGAGGCTAAATTCAGGCGTTCGAGGATATTTTTGATATGTTTGGTGTCTTTTTTACCCCCTGACAACGATTGCGCCAATACCAAATTTTCTTGAACCGAAAGTGCCGCCACAAAATGTGATTGTTGAAAAACCAAACCAATATGTTGTCCCCGAAAACGGTCAATTTGTGCGCTCGAAAGCGACATCAAATCGGTATCGCCGAGCCAAACCGAGCCACGAGAGGCGCGCAGTAATCCTGCCAAAAGATGTAAAAGCGTGGTTTTTCCTTTGCCTGATGCGCCGATAATGACTAAACTTTCGTCTTTATTGCATTGAATATCAGGGAATTGAAATGTATTCTCGGAATTGTAGGCAAAACATAAATTTTCGGTATGAAGCATTTTTTTACAAAATTTAATTTTTGTACTAAATTATTGAAATAAATCGAAAAGTCCTTGAACGCCAGCGGTTTTTGCGATTTGCCAAACGAGCGTTGTGGGTATTATTTATTTGTTTTTTAATCATTTCGTTGAATTTTCCACAATTTCAATTTCTTCTGTCGTAAGTTCGTACAACTCATAAACCATTTTATCAATTTCCTTATCGGTTTGGTTTATTTGGCGTTGCAGTTCGTTTATTTTTTGTTTGGTGGTGTTGAAATATTCGCGCCATTCGTTGTTTTTGTTGCCTAAGTTTATTTTTTGTTTCGCTAATTCCTTTTTAAAAGCATCGTATTCCAGTTCATAAAAAGCATCTAACTTTTTTGTAATCTTTACAGGAACAAGGGGTTGCGATACCTTTACAGGAACAAGGGGTTGCGATACC
>CAZNYR010000035.1:0-23283 GCA_964577275.1 uncultured Cytophagales bacterium
ATCGGAACGCTTTTGAGTGATAATTATTCCAATGCCAACGAACCCAACGGAAGTTTAGTCCGAAATTATTTTACGAGTGTATCGTGGATAATGACCAAAGACAATAACGCCACGAGTTCGGATGTTTCGGTCGAGGTGCAATGGAACGGCGCAAATGACGAACTGCCTGATTTTGACCGCACCAACGTAGATTTGAACCGATACAATTCGTTTATTACTTCGGTTTGGCAATGCAGTGGCGCAGGAAATACGACCGCTACCAATAATGGCGATGGAACATTCTCATTATCAAGAAGTTATACAGGATTACAGCGCATGGGTGTTTTTGCGCCTACCACGCCTTACGTGAATGCAGGTCCTGATATTACGGTCAGCAGTTGTCAATTTGGTGCATTGAACGCACACGTTTATCCTGCCACGATAGGAATAGGGGAGTGGATTTATGATAGTTCGCCGACCTCAAGCCCTGCGCCTACCCTGACCGCACCAAATGAAACCACAAGCGACATTACAGGCGTAGAAGACGGCGGACAATATGCTTTCCGATGGACGGTCAAAAAACCTATCGCCACCAATGACGGAGCCGCCATGACGTTCTGTGCGGTAGATGAGGATTTTGTAACCATCACGACCACAGGAATAACGGGTGTTTCGCCCACCATAGGTCCGTTTACTTACTGGACGGCTGGTTCAGGCACAACCGATTGGTACGATTGCGGAAACTGGTCAAACGGTATTCCGGGCAATAATACGCTGGTTTACATTACCTCAAACGGGGGTACAGTAACAGTTTTCCCTGAAGTTCCTTCGGATATTACCTTAGAATCATTAACCATTTATGACAATGGTAAAATTAATCTGAACGGACACGACATCACGGTCAAAGAAGATATTTCGTTCTATACTGCCGCTATCGAGGGCGATGGCATGATACGGATTATCCCGAAAATATTTTCGACAGGCGATGTGTTTGATATTATGAATACTGATTTTGCGGACGATGTTATTCTGGAATCCGAACGATTTGATATTGGATTTTCTACTTTTGGCGGAGCGGTTGAAATTGCCAAAATTGGCGATGAAGAAGACCGATGGAAAGGCGGAATCCAGTTTAATTCGGCTTCGATTACGCTTTCTGCCAATGCCAATTTGTATTTGGCAACCCAAGAAGGCAACCGATTTACGAACGATATGGAACTTCATATCGAAGCCGTTTCGGGAAATATTTATTTTACGACTGCATTCATTACCACCACTTTTGAAGGACATATTTATCTGAAAAGTACCAAGAAAGCCTTTGATTTTGATTTCGGGGCAGGAACGGTGGCTTTTGAAGGAAATATGAACTGGCAAACCATTTATAACGAACTAAATGGCTACAACTTGCTGATGGAAAATATGATCATGAATAAAGATTGGTCGGGGCGTAGGGTGCGTTTGGCAAGCGATGAATTAATCGTCAATAATCACATTAAATTACAAAAAGGTCTTTTCCGAATTGGCTGGGATTGGACTAATTATGCGGTACTTCGGCTCAAAAATTCGGCAGTCGATGCGCTTATTTTGGAACGAGGTGGCGTAGGCGACCCCGAACCATACCAAGCCGCTTTTGATTATTCTTCAAGTTATCGTTCTGCATTCAGCCGAATGGTCGATTTTTCAAGCACGGACGAGTATCATTATCCGATGCTTTATCGTCCGTTTAGCCTTACGCCTGACGGCACGGGAGCTGGAGCGGTCGGAAATGTTGCCGAAATGAACTTATATACGTATTGGTGGTTGAACCCGAATTATCGAGATAATAATACGTGGTATGGAAGTCGGAACTTAACCAACGATGAATACATTTGGGCTACTTGGGTACTGACACAAACCGAAGCCGAAGCCACAGGAAACGCACGAATAAAAATGTTTTGGCGTGATAATGAAGAGCGTCAAAATGTAAGCCGAGATGCAGTCGTGCCGATTCAATACAATTATGACACCGACAAATGGCAATGTATCGGCATAGCGGGTGCAGCGGGCGAATTGGCGCAAGGCGAAAATAGTTCGACTCCGATGTATTTCGTAACCAGCACCATGAACATCGCAGATTTTCATACGGCAAGCACCAATTTTGGCATTTTTGGGGTGGCTTCGGCAAAAGCCAACACGGATGCAACCGATGTTTTCCAGACCGTCCGAGAATGTTTGGCAATTCGGTTGGATGCCACGCAATATTTGGAATCCCCGATTGGTGGCGAATGGAACTTTGTTTCGGCTTCCGATAATATGTTACCGCTCACGACAGCAAATGTCGTGTTTTCGAGCGTAACTGACCCCAGAACGTATGTTTCTGTGCCGTCTTTTACGCCTGCGGTTTCGCAAACTTACCAAATGGTATTTCGTTGGGTACGAAAGTGTTTGGACGATTGTGGAACGCCAGCGGGTTGTGGCGATGGTTCTGAACTGAACGAAGCCTTCGTAACGGTTTCGATTACTAAAGATGCTTCCTTGACCAAAAGTACCACGCTGACATGGACAGGGGCTTTGGATAATGATTGGATGGATTGTTCTAACTGGTCGGATGGTGTGCCTGATGCCACGACACAAGTCATTATCATTCCGAAAGTATCGAATTATGTCCAAATGCCAGCCCCTTCACATCCTGATTATGGGTCATTTATCCAATTTATTACTACGCTTCAGGTTGATGGCGGTGGATTGGATTTGAACGGAAATAATATCAATGTTGAAAATCTGACGTTCCAAAATGGTTTTACGACTGGTTTTTATACGGGCGCAATTTTGCATGAATTTGACAAATCTTATTCGGGTATCGCCCTGACGACCGCCTCCCATGATTTTATGACGGGTAATTTTATTACCGTTACACGCACGATTCAAGTCCGAAAATCAACATTTTATAATAATATCGGTCTGGCGATTCATGGTTTAGATTTACATCCGAGCGGAAATGCGTGGTATATCGTGAGTTATAATGGCGGAAATACATTTAAAGAAACCGCAGAAATTGATTTCTTGAGTGATAGACGCATGGTTTGGGGCTGGAATAATAATAATGAGGAAGGCGGTCCTGATGTATTTGAAAAAAATGTCCGATTCCGAAGCCAGTCGCCAAACTGTGGAGGTACAATTTGTCCACGCCTGACGGTGCCTTGGCGCAGACTCTATGAACGAGATAAAACCAACTATCCGACCGATTTTGATACGAATTTGGATTGGTTTGCACCCAAATCATTCGACCCCATCCGAAATGACTTGATTTTTTATCAAGAAAGTAATTGTTGTGGCAATACGGTTTGTGATGGCGCAGATACTGTCGTGAATGCTGGAGGCATTACTTTGTGTGCAAATTATGATTTGCCTGCCGACCGTGTCGCCTCGAATCGAGGACAAGGCTATGAAAATTATCCACGATTTGATGACCGATTCACACAATCGGGAAATCCTGATTTGGATAAAGTGGCAGGAAATCTGAACTTAGAAGCTACCTTAGCCAACAAAGCTGATGAAGCCGTGAACCGACAAACGATGGAAGATGCACAACAAAATGTCGAAGATTCGTATGGATTCGTTACCGTAGCTTGGGAAGAATTGGATTGGGCAGAAGATAGAAGTCAGGATATTTTGACATTTGTCGATGGATTTAAGGCTGCATTTGCGACTTCTGGTCCCGATTTTAATTGTGATATTTCGGAAACCGCTACCGCAGGCGAAATCACAAATTATCGAAATGCCGTACAGCGTGTTGAGGATGCCATTGCAGATTTACAAAATACGCTGGATAATGGCGGTTGTGGCGATGCGGCGAACGGATTTGATACCAATATGTCGATTGCTAATTTGATTACACAAGTCGGAATTGCTACCAACAAAACCTTAGACGGCAAAAACCGAAGCCCCTACACGCACGATGACACCGACCCTACCAAATACATGAACTCGCCGGGTGATGATAACATGAAAGCCATCGAGGGCAATACGCGCGCCAATCAAGCCAATGCTTGCGCTCACGAATTGCATAATAAAATTCGAGAATTGCATAATAGTTTGAATAATGCCGCACGTTGGTACAATGCGTTATTGGCGGGTGGTAATTCCGAAAACTTATTATATATCGCTTACAATACACAAGGCAACGAATTTCGGGATAGCACCCAGTTTTATATCGAAAATTGCGCCCGAATCCGAATGTCCGTAACCAGCGAAGCCCGAACTGAATTTACAGGAAACGGCAAAAAACACGATTTTGTAAACCGTTCAAACCGTGGCGATGCCTTAGTGATTTCGGATAATATCGGAACTTACACCGAATTTAACGGTGGAGACAGCTGGACAAATGCCATGGTTCACGATTTAGGAAATTCATATTATGGCAATTTGGGACAAATTCGATGGGTCGAAAGTGATACCCTAAATATTGCGAATACGGGTATTCGAGAATATGAACCTGATGGAACAGTATTGGAAATAAACCGAGCCAGAGATGTCAATGGTAATTACAACGCAGGGGTAACCTACGTTGGCGGTACGGTTTGGAACAGAAATTTGGAAGAACTTTATTCACGGGCAGACCTTGACGGACAGCTCATTATCGGAGAGGACAGCCTGACGGCAGGCACGGTGTATTTGGTGAATTTTAATCAAAATAGCCAACAGCACGAAGTAAACGTACAACTTGACCACAAAGGACGTTTTGAAATTTTCGGATTGTCCAATTTTGCTTCTCGTGTCAATATTATTAATCGTGGCGTAGATTATGCCCACCGAAACGCACAGGGCGCAGGAGCTTATTGGAGGCAACGCAGTGCCGTACTTGTGGGCTGGTGGCGTGAAAATACCGAAGTTTCTTTTAATGGATTGCTGACCTTACAGCACGAAATCGCACAGCAAAAATATTATGATTTTGAAACCACCGAAGCCACAAACGCAGGACTTGCACGGGAATGGTGGCGCACGAGGTCGCAACCATACCCCCTCGACCCAACGATATATCGTGGCGGCATTTCGGGAGCTGGTTTTTATTTCCATCGTTACGGCAAGGTGCATTACAATGGTGGCGTATTGATTGAAAATAAAATCCGAGAAATTCACCGAAGAAGAATGACTCGTTTCGGAGATTTTGGTTATCCCGGCTATGGCGATGTAACGGATTCTAAAGGCTTTAGAATCGGTACGGAAGGTTTCCAAAGTGGATATTTGGAAGTTACACGGCTCTATAAATATGGCGAAGGCGAGCAAATGTTCATCATGTCGCCAGATATTATTTTGCCTGATGGCGACCCCTTTATTCACCCTGATTTTGGTGTACCGCAGAAAACATCGCTTAGAAATTCTACGCTTCGGGTAGAGGATTGCACCTTTGAGGGTGATGTTCATATCGAAGCCCCACAACTTGGGGTGCGCTCAAACCGATTTGATGGCGAAACCAAAGTTGTCAGTTATGGTGGTGATGGCGGATACATTAGTGGCGGAAATACCTTTAATACCGTTTCTACATTTGAACTTTATTCGATGGAAGATTTGGCGGGTCAGACCAGTATTCGGGGACGATGGATTTTAGGCAATGGCGAACCTGATTTCTATAATGGCGATGTCAATGTCAATAATTACAGCGTGGGCGGAATCATGGGTATTGCCTCTTACAATAATCCCTTGTTTGTTAGTGCGGATGTGGTCAGTACATTTGAAGGAAAAGTTACGATTCATAACCGACCGACCGAATACGGAGGCAAACGCAATATTCGCATGACGTGGTACAACGAAGACGTACCCGGACTTCCTGATAATCGGGCGTATTATACGTGGGGAAATAGGGAATATATTACGAATGCCCGCTTCCTGATTGGCGGTTATGAGGATGCCAAAGTAGTTTTTGAAAAAGAAGTAACGATTACGAACGAAACCAATTTGTATGATGTCGAAATTGCTGGTTATCAGGGCAATACGGCACATTTCAAAAAAGGCGTTACGCTTTCCAACAAATATCCCGAAGGTTATACGCCAGCCGCAGGATGCGTTTCTTATGATGGCGATGTAACTTTTGGGCAAGAAGACGCAACAACGCATTTGATGGCAGGCGGATTTACGACCGTGGATGAAGGCATCCAACTCAACGGATTTGTAGATGGAATGCTTGAAATGAATGGCGTGGCAGTTACTTCGCCTTCGGCAAATGCCTTGCTTAGTTTTGATATGATTGACCAAGTAACGGGCAATGCTGGAAAGGCACGTTTACATTTGGGTTTCTGTTCCATTAATCAAAAACTCGAAGCGCGCGCGCGCTGGTTGCGTTCCAATACTTCGCATTACGGACAGGATGTAAATCTGACCCGTGCCGAAGGCGGTTGTGATGAACCCGTGGAATGGCGTGCAGGAAATATTTATGAAGGAGATTTCAAATTATCAGATGAATCCGAGCAGCCCAACGCAAATATTGTGATTGCGGCGTATGGCTCAACGAATGCCGAAAATATTGGCGATAAATATCAGGGATTTGCTACGTTTGAATCCGACCCCGGCGCAAAAAGTAGTATTATTGTTTCCGATAAATTTATTGCTCAATTTGAGGATAATATCACCTTAATATTTAATACGATTACGCCTCTGAATAACGTAACAAACTTAGATACAGAAACTTATACAGAAGCCTCGACCGTCCAAACGGCAGGTTGGTTTGCGGGCGTTCGAGTAGCGGGCGGTGGCGAACAACAACTTAGCTCATCGCATCCTGTGGTCTTGAACCGATTGCGAGTATTCCAAGAAAATGGCAGTGCTACGCTGGATATTGACCGAGAAATGACCATCAAAGTCGAGGCATTATTCAACAAAGGAAAAGTCGTCTTAGGCAAAACCGATGTCAATGTCGAAAATACCAAAGACGGAAATAGCGTGGCGGTTTTGATTCCGAATGATGGGCATTTTGTCGCCAACAATGACGGAACGGTCAATCGACAGATTTATCCCATTAATGGTTTAAATTTGGATGGCTTGACGGTTGCCGATGGAAGTAGCGTATTATTTCCTGTCGGGAATCTGACCAATTATTTGCCAGCCACACTCACACTCCGACCCGCAACAGGCGTGCAAGATATGTACCGTGTCCGTTTGATTGATGATGTTTATACCACCTATAACGGGCGGTGGGATGCCAGCGCAAACGGCGGTAATTCATCGTTTATTGCTTCGGATGACGGAAATTATGCGCCAAGCGGTTCGCCTACTTCGATTGACCGTAATTTTGTACGCCGAAGCTGGGTCATTACCGAAGACGTGATTGGCGGAACAGATGGAACTTTGATGCTCCAGTGGTATGGAGGTGATGATAATGTGGCAACGGACGAACCCCCAGGATTTGACCGCTCAAAAACCACCATTGTTCATTATCAGGCAGATAAAGACGAATGGCGTTGTATGGAAGAATTATCGCCAGCTACCGTTTCCAACGAAACCGATGCGGGCGGATTTCTTATTCGTAAGCGTACTTTTGTCCTTCAAACCGCCAATGATGCCAACGAACAGCAAAAAATGGGCGTATTCTCTATTGGTTCATTGACAGCAGGCGAGGACAGCGACATCTCTACTTGTGGGGCAGGTGCGGCACAATTAGCCGCTGCGCCACTTAGTCCGCCGCTGAAAGGAGCTTGGGATTTTGTTACCGTTTATGAAGACGAAACGGGCGAGTTGATGCCGCCAGATGTTTTTGACCCAAGTTATGCGGGTCCGTTCACGACCATTCAGGAACATGAATTGACTGCCACCAATGGATATGCGGGCTTTACTACGGCGATTGCTTATAATGACGTTGCCGACCCGAACGGAATCGTATTTAATTTGGAAGCCAATAAAGTTTATATGTTCAAATGGCAACCTGAAGGTTTGGATGGCGATTGTTCTACCGATTTTGCGACTATTCTTGTCCGAACGGGTAGTTTTACCAGTGCGATTGAAAATAAAACCTTAGAATGGCAAGGAAATGACCAATATTTCTGGGATTGTACCAACTGGAAGGTCAAAGGTGGAGGCACAAATTATGCCTTGCCAAATGCCACGATGGATTTGATTGTGCCGATGGTTACGGCAATCGGAGTGAATACCGAGCCTTGGTATCCAGAATATTACGATAAAGTCCTAAATCTCGAAGTGAAATCAATTCGAGTTCAGCCACAGGCTTCGTTTACGGTGGGCGGTTTGGATATTACTTCGCAACAAAATGCACTAAATGAGGTCGAATTAACGGTTTCGCAATTCGTTACCGTAGAGCAAAATGCCAAATTTACCAACCGTTATCGCTTGGTAGTCGAGGATAGTATCCGAAACGAAGGAACATTCCAAAACGTCCCGTATTTTATCACAGGAACTGTTAATGGTTATACTACGCCTGATTTGGTCGTTTATGATGCCTTTTCTAATCGTGGCACAAACAGCAAATTTGAGGCGGGTGCAAAATCGCAAGTAACTTTGTATGGCGATTTGATTAACGAAGGCGAAATTTTCCATACCATCGGTTTGGTCAATTTCCAAAGCGCAACTTCCTTTATTACAGGCGGTTCACCGATTTATTTGCGCCAAGTGGTCTTGAACAAAGACAACCCAACGGATTTTGTTTCCATCACCAACACGAACGTATTTATCACTTCGGATACACAAAATAGTGGACAGCATTATTTACAATTTGATAAAGGTAAAATTGCTACCTACTCAAATTATCAAAACAGTCCGTATAGTCCGAGTTTGCTGACATTTATGTCTGGAGCGGTTCAATTAAATTCTAATGCGGATAAATATGTGGTCGGACCCGTCAGTAAATATTTTGATGCACATAATGTAGGATTCATTTATCCTATTGGTAAATCAAAATGGGCGAGAGCGGGCGTTACCGAATTTGCCAACGGAACGGAATTTATTACCGCAGAATATTTTGAAGTGCCATTCCAATACACCGATAAGGAAAATTTGGATTTTGTCAGTACGCCGTATCCCGCATTTAATATCGCGCATCCGCTTAGACACGTGAGCTGGATTGAGCATTGGATGATTGACGAAAGCAACCCAGCGGTTACTTCGCAGGCACGGGTTTCCTTGTACTGGCAGAATGGCAATCAAAGCGATGTCGGTACAGATTTAGCCAATATGTTTCATGCCAGCGACCCATACAACAGTCAGATGGTCGTAGCGCATTTTATGGATGCGGATAAGGATGGATATGATGCAGACGATTATTGGGTCAATGAAGGCGGGATTGATGTGGGCGGAAGTACGCTGGCTTCAGGCGCAGTGATTTCGCACGATGTCAATTTTATTACTTCGTTTAGTCCGTTTACATTCGGAACGAAAGTGCCTGATATTGTGCCACTTCCAGTTACTTGGACTTATGTCCGTGCCAAATTAATTTCGGACGAAACCGAAACTTTGGTACAATGGGGAACATCATCCGAAATCGGAAATGATTATTTTGAGGTGTTGCGCTCCAAAGACGGCAAAAACTTCACGGTTATCGGAATTGTCGATGCCTCCAATCTCGGACAAGGCGATGATTACGCTTTCATTGACGAAAATCCGTACATCGGCATCAATTATTACCGAATCCGACAAGTCGATTATGACGGCAATGCGGGGCTTTCACGAATCGTATCAGTGAATCGAGATGCGGCAAATCTGAGAAACCAAATGCGCGTTTATCCGAATCCGACTCACTCAAATAACATTAACTTGTCGATTTTCAGTGAGTTAGAAGGCAAAGTGCAGCTCCGAATGTTCAATGCCATCGGACAGGAAATACATACGAAAACAATTTATCTGGAGCAAGGTCAGAACGAGGTCAATATTTCACCGAATTTCTACTTGGCAAAAGGCGTTTATGTCATTTCGGCAGATGAATTGATACTCAAATCCAAAGTGGTTATTGAATAATAAAATTAATTGTTTTCAAACAAAAATCCCTTATCAGTTTAAAATTGATAAGGGTTTTTTTTGAATCTTGTCAATGCACAAAATTCTATTGAAAGCAAGTTATCAGGATGTAAGTTTTTTGCCCAAAAGTAAGATTAATTCCGAGAATCTAAGCCCCAATTTACTTTGAGCCGAAGTGTTTTGAGAAAATTTTCATTCGGAAGGCGTATCATTTTGGTTTTGAAATTGCATTTTCGTACTTCAAGTTGAATATCCGAAGTTACGATTCTTGACCTCGAATCCAATGAAACCAAGAAGGTATCGCTTCTGCCTTCGGTTTCAAAGGTAATGACCGAATCATCCGAAACAACCAACGGACGGACATTCAAATTATGCGGACTTATCGGCGCAATGACAAAATTTCGAGAATGAGGCATCACCACAGGACCGCCCGCACTCAAGCAATATCCTGTCGAACCCGTGGGCGTTGAAACAATGAGTCCATCCGCCCAATACGAATTGAGATATTCACCGTTCAAATACGTATGCACCACAATCATGGAGGCAATATCCCGTTTGGTAATCGTAAATTCGTTTAGCCCAAAATTATTTTTCCCAAAAATTGCACGGTCAGAGTGTAATTGTATTAGCGTTCGCTCTTCAACCGTAAAATTACCATGCACCACCGCATCCAAACCCTCCTTGAGATGCCCCGTATTGAGCGTTGCCAAAAAGCCTAATCGACCCAAATTAATGCCCAAAATCGGAATCCCCGAATCACGCGCCAGCATTACACTCTCCAAAAATGTCCCATCGCCCCCCAAACTCAACATCAAATCGGCATCGCCTGCCTTGAGCGACCGCCGAAATACACCCTGAAACGGAATGTTAATCTTGGAAATACTCAAATATTTTTGCAAATCCTCCGACAAGATGAGCGTGATATTTCTCTGATATAACTCGTTGAATATCTGTTCTATAAAAGGTTGTTTGCTCGCTTCAAAGGCACGACTATGGATGGCTATTTTCATATTGATATTTGCGCTGTGAATGACTAAATCTGATTTCTGGGATGCAAAGACTTTGATAATCCAATGCTCAATTTCTAAATAAATTTACATACCAAGAACATAAAGTACGTGATTTTTTCAATCAAAAACGCAAAATGTTACTAAAATTTATCCTTTTGTTTCCTAATTATTTTCCGAAAGTTGTGCTTTCAAATCCTTGATTTGACGCAAATATTCCTGTTCTCTTCGCCTCATTTCTTCTTGCGTTGCCGAAAGCTCTTCGGTATTTTGGCGCATTTCTTCTTCTTGTGCGCGAAGCTGTTCGGCTTGGGTTTGTGCTTTTTCTAAAAGTGATTGCATCCGTTCTGTCGCCTGATATCCCGCCACCGCCGAGGCGATGGTTTCCGCACTGTGTTCCAGAAATTCGAGTTCGTGGGTCGCTATTTCGTACAAAGATGCCAACTCAATAATGCCAATCACCTGCATATTATAAATTAATGGTATCATAATTATATTTTTTGGCGATGTTTCGCCCAGTCCCGATACAATTTGCAAATAATCATCGGGAATATCTTTCAGAAAAATCATTTTTTGTTCCTGCACACATTGCCCAATAATTCCTTCATGAATTGGGATTTGTTTCTTGTTAAACTTCTGACGGTCAAAGGCTATGCAGGCTTTTAATTCCAGATAAGGCGCATCTCCGACATCCTCAACCAAAAAAAATCCAGCCTGTGTCAGCCCCGAATAAGTCATGATAAAATTAATGATTTCAAAATAACCATTTTCGGATTTCGCAAACTCATTACGCAACAAATTATTGATTTGATTAATACCTTCGCGCACAAAAGTTCGTTGTTGGTCTTCTTGGGCAGAAGCCTGTAACTTTTGACGCATTTCATCTAATTTTTTGACTAAAATATCATATTTATCCCCCTGAAATTGCACATCAAAATCTCCTTCGGCTATCTTTTCAACAAAGTCAGACAATTTATCCAGATGCGCTGTTTCTTGTGCCAACTTATTTTCCCTTTTCCGAGTGTAACCTTCGTTTCGATGCTCTAAACGATACACGAAAATTCCTAACATACAGAAAATCAAGCCAATAACAATAATCG
Source organism: uncultured Cytophagales bacterium (assembly GCA_964577275.1). GTDB lineage: Bacteria > Bacteroidota > Bacteroidia > Cytophagales > Thermoflexibacteraceae > UBA2561. Next base: position 12,023 of record CAZNYR010000035.1, read on the forward strand.
TAATAGTTGTGCGAAATTTAATAGTTTCTACATTCTCAATGATTTTATCATTAATATACAAAGTAAGATTATCCGCCGATTCGTGAACATTATAATATATTTTATCAAATTCTTGGTCTAATGCACTGCCTGTATGTGATTTTTTGGTAGAGTCTTGGGCTTGTGCATATCGTGTTTCCACAATTTGTTTTAATAAATTCAAACTCGTTTCTACATCTCGCAAACGATACGTAATTCGATGATCATCAGTCTTTTGAAAATCTCCAATTTCGGTATGCTCGCCTCGCAATGCGCCCGTGATGATACTTCGTGCGCTTTCCAAAGGACTCATCACATCCGTTTCAAAGGCAATCGTCGAATCACCCGCAAGCAATTCCTCAAACCATAAATGCGCCGAGGCGGTTTTGTGTTTGATTTTATCATCCAACGTAATATAAATCAAATTTTGTTCATATATCAGAAAAATATTACGTTGCATCGTGATAATCATAAAAATAACAATAACACCTGCTGATGCAATTCCTACGGCAAAAAGAACCGATAATTTTGTCTTGAACTTCATATTTTGAGGAGATACTTTTTTGGGAGATAAACTCAAATTTAATGCAAAAATGACCGCCAAATGACGATTTCCTGAAAGTTTTATGAAAAAACTTTGACCGCCAACGCATTCCGAATGTGCGCCAAATGATGACGACCATGCCACGAATAAAGCGCAATATTATACCACAACGGAATCGTTTGTCCATGTTCTGGATGAACAAATTCTCGGCATAAGTCCTTGTTAGTCAAGGAGTTTAATAGAATTACCCAACGTTGATGTAATCCATCGAGCAGTTGCAACGACACCAACACAGGCGTATGAAATGTATCAGGTAATTCTGCCCAACGGGCTTCAAAATAAGGACGAATGATAGGTTTTTCTTCCGTTAATGCCAATTTGAACCGAATGTAAGAATTTAGATGACTATCCACCAAATGATGAATGACTTGACGAACCGTCCAGCCTTCAGGACGATAAGGCGTATCTAATTCATTATCAGATAATTGACTTGTAAGCAACGAAAGTTCATGAGGTAATTTTTCAATATCCGAAATCCAGATTTTAACCTGATTTTCAGTAAAATCAGAGGGCGGAGCAAACTGCCCAATCGGATATTTTAAGCGTTCTAAATCCATGAAAATAGCATTTTAATATATTGATTATCAAATGATTAGATTATAAATATTATTGGTCAATCGCCTGAAAGATACCAAATAAAATTAAATCAATCACCAACCCAAATGCAATGCCAAACCCAAATCCGTATCGAATCAGTTGTGCAAAATACTTTTTGGCAAATGAATTGAACAAATCCTCTATCTGCTGCGGCGACATCGCATTGACCTCTGAAACCACTAAGCCTCGTAAATCTATGGAAGTCAGTAAGTGATGTAAATTATGCTCCAAAGTATTCAGCAAAGAATCAGCCAATTTATCCAATATAAAATTTTTGGTTTCTGGTTGTAAGTTTTCCGTGATTTTTCCCAAATTTTGTGCAATTAATTCCTGAATTTGTGAGCAGAAAAATAATTTGGTCGCAGGATTATTGGCTATCTTTCGGATACTTTTCGATAAATCAGTTTGTAAACTTTCCCAATCTGTTAATTGAGATAACTCTTGACTTCTTAATTTATGAAATGCGATGCGGACAAAATTTTCTTTCTGTGCCTGAAACATTTGCGAATTAAATGTTAATTCAATAAAACGTCCTGTGATTTCATCAATTTGCTTTTCGGAAATCCCTTTTGTTAATTGATGTAACTGAATTTGAGGCAGCCGCTCCTCCAGCACTTTGAGGAGCAATAAGGCAGTATCCGTTCCGATAGCCGTTTGATTGGTGCGAATTTTGGTTTCTAAATGATTGATAATCAGGTCAAGTTCATCTTTTAATAAAATCGCTAAATCCTCTGCTCGATGTACATCGGCAATTTGCACAAAAGTAGAAATCGGAATGTTAAAAATTTCATCAGAAAGCACATGAGTCATGCGAGTAAGAGATAATGTCATTTCGTCATTATCTAAAAAATTTTCAACTAATTTATTTAACTGATTTTGGTCTGGTGAAATATTTAGTACACCAATTTTACTTTCTCCAATTTCATAAACACCCGAAGCCACCAACTGACGCAAGCCCGTTTTTTCTCGTTCAAAAAAGTCTGGAAATCCTTTTTCTGCCAGTTCCTTTACCGTATCAATGATGACGCTCTTGTATAATGCAGAGGTTTTATCGTCTTCGTAGGCTTTTCGATAGATTTCGTTCGCTAATTTTTCCTTGTTTTCCTTCAAAAAATTGAGGCTGTACGTAATCAAATTATCGACCACAAAGTCCAGATTATCAGCCACCAAACGCATCAATCGCCCATCCAATAACTCATTAATTTGTTTTTCGGGGGCAAGTTGTTCGGCAAATTTTTCTTCTATAAAATCAAAAATAATTGTCCGTAATCGTTTGTCTATCAATGTTTTACGCAAATAATCACTAAATGTATTACGGGCAATTTCTTGGCGTTCATCATCCAAATAATCTGAAATTCGTGCCGAAATAATCTTTTGAAAAGTCTGGTCAAAGCCTCGTAATATTTCGATAACTTTCTCTTTTTCAGTGATTTCCTCAAATAATTGTTCCAAATATTTTCCGATGGTTACGCCCGCTCGGTCATAAATTTTTTCGCGCACCGAAGGCGTAATAAATTCGTTCAGGTTGCGCTCCGATTGTGCATAATTACGAACAATTTGCTGGGCTTCGCGATGAATATTCTCCGTAAATTGAGGCGCACTTAAATACTCAAGTAGTTGGTTTTCAAGCTCTTTGGTATCATTTTCTTGTAGCCGATAGCTTGCTTTTTCTGTCAGCCATTTTTCAAAAGTATCGACCAATTTATCCGTATCATCAAAAATAGTATTGGAAAGAGTTTCTGCGATTGTAGCGGAAAACTTGGTTTGATTTTTCTGCAAAAATGAATCAATCAAACGATAATCTTCGGAGGCGAAAAGTTCTAAGGCATTTGTCTTTAATCCTGCTTTTTTTTGCTGAAATGTCGAATGTAAGTTTTCGGTATTTAATAAACCATTCACGACAAATTTACCCATGCTTTCGGCAAAACGAGGCTGTCTTTTGGCAACGACTCCCGGCGTAAACGGCACGCCTACGCCTAATAAAGGAATCATTTTTTGTCGATAAGGTCGGAATATCATCTTGATTGCCAGCCAGTTCGTGGCGTATCCTGTGATGCCAAACGCCACGCCAGCGATGCCTGTGCCTGCGAGAGTCAAGCCTGAAGTAACGGGCAAAAAGTTCAAAAATCCGCCCGCAACGCCTCCCAAAAGCGCACCAAAACGCGTGATGGGTTTGAGTTCTCGTCCCATAAATTTTTCTAAAATTTCTCGTAACCTACTGGCATCCATGCGATTAAGACTACTCGTAACGACTTTGGCTACTTGTCTGTTGCTCAATAATTGAGGTAAATTTTCGGTAATCCCTTGATGTACCAAATTCGGAACTTGGCTTTTGAAATTCCTTAAACGATGCAAATATTCGTGCAGATGTTCACCTCTTCGCAACTCGTATTGTGTGCGTAAAAAATGAGTAGAACGCCGAGTTACAAAATCTCCTAAAGAGTTGATTAACTGCAAGTTGGTGTTATTTTCTAAATCCAAATTGCCTAATTTTGCGATGGCTTTATCATACAAAAATCCACTTAAAACCGCTTGATTTTCGGCTAAAGTATCCATCATTTGATTGCTTTGACGGCGGGCATATTTCTCAAATGCTTTTTGATTTAGTATCTGAATTAATGATTTTTGTCCTATTCGATAAATTTCATATTTTGCTTTATTTCCCAGAATTTCATCGGATTTGGGCGAAAATAAAAATTTTTCTTTTAATTCATTGTTAATCAACGACTTAAAGTTGTCTTTTAAGAAATTTTCTATCTGTTCAGCTTTGACAAAACTTCCTATTTTTTGGTTCAAAATTGGCTCGAAATGTACTGGTTTTAAGCCTTTTAGCATCTGGTCAGCGTTACTAATCAGCATTTCGGTCAGCGCATTCAACGAATTTTCGGTCTTCATCCGACTGGCAATGCTTCCTATCGTATTGTTTTTCAGGAAGATAATGATTTGTTCTGTCAGCGCACGGGTCGTTTCTTCGGGGTCTGTGCGGTGTTTTTCAACAGTTTCAATAATCTTACGTACTGCGTTGGCATGACGACTCACGCTACCGATAAACCACTCAATAATCCAATCCTGAAATTTCCATTTAATATTCGCCCGAAATGCCGTATCAATCAATCGTTCGATGCGTGGTTTACGAGATTCCAACCACGAAATGAGGCGTTCCAAAAAGACAGGTAATTGGCTTTTCAGAAAATTATCGAAGTTTTCGGCAAGCCCTTCAGACATCAATTCAAAGATTGTAGTATCCTCATTTTCAAGGGATTCCAAAATATATTCCGCAAAATTACGAATCAGTTGTTTGCCATTTTCCGAATGTAATAATGCCTGCAAACGTTTGGTCAATTCCCCCGAAAGTTCTTCGGAATTTTGTCTGCCCAATAGGTCTCCGATTTGCTTTTCCGTAATTTGTTTTGCCAATTTATTAAAGAAACGGTCAGTATCCAGATTAATCAAAATCTTTTGTAAGGTTTCTTCAGTTTCTTCAAAAAAATGTGTTTTTAATGTCTGATGCAGTCCTTCTGTGATGCCAGCAGCATTTTGTGCCAACTGATTCAAAATGGATTCTGACATCAAATCTACGGGGCGCAAATCGGTATGTTCAAGATGAAATTGACGAAAAGTTTCAAACAAAAAATCATCTTCACGCAAAGACCGTATTAATATTTTTGCGCCAGAATTGGTCAGACTGCGAAGCGTATTTTCGGATATAACCTTCTGTAAATCAATGTTTTTGAAAATATAATCTAAGGAAGTATCCACAAAAGGCGGTAAACTATCTGAAAAATCGGCATGAATTTTGTAAAAGGAAGTTTCGATTTGTGGAATATCGCCAATTTTGAAACTTTTATTGACCGCCTCAAAAATATGTTGTTCAAAAAAATCATCCGTTGCCTGCCTCAGAGCCAGCCCAAATGATTCGGTAGAGGTCTGCAATTCTTTGAGCAAAGTGCGGTCATTAACGATTTCTCGCTCGACCAAATCACTGATATTTTTGATAAATTCCTCTCTGGTTTTCAGGATGATACCTCCCAATCCAAAGCGTTTTCGGAATAGCATCTGAATCGCCAAATCGTTGGTGATATAGCCCACGACAGCACCACTTAGGATTTTAGAAATGAATGTAGTTAGCATGAAAAATTAGGATTCCGCAATTTTTTTTGAACGAATATAGTCAATTTAACCTGTTTTTTGAGCATCTGTTTTTCGCAATTTTTCGGATTCTGATAGAAAAAATCATTCTACGCAAATTTCTTGTCAAAAAAATACGACAATTTCTTTTTTTGTTCTATAAACCGATTTACTTTAGCAGAACAAAGAATTTGTGGTACTAAAAATAAAAAATTATCAAAAATATTTCAGCATTTATTGCTAAGCGAATTGCTTCGGACGGATTAAATGGCTTTTCGACTGTTGTGGCACGAATTGCCATAGGAAGTATTGCCGTAGGATTAGCAACAATTTTGATTTCTTTTATGATTTTTCGTGGTTTTAAGCATGAAATCTTACGCAAAATTTTTAGCTTTTCAGGGCATATCGAAATCGTCAAATATGACATGAACAATTCGTATGAAAATTTACCGCTTTCTACCAAACGTCCTTTTTATGAAACGCCCAAAATACCAGAAATTGCTCACATTCAGGGATATAGCCAAAAACCAGCCTTATTGCGGACATCGGAAGATGTGATGGGAATTTTGGTGAAAGGAATTAACCAAGATTTTGATTCTCTGCGTTTTAAGCCAAATATGAAGGCTGGAAAATTCCCTAATTTGAGCGATAAAGATTATTCTAAACAAATTGTCATCAGTGAGTATATTGCCAATAAATTACGATTGAAGGTCGGAGATGAAGCGGTTGTATTTTTTATTCAAAATCGAATAAGAGCAAGAAAAATGTTCATTTCGGGGATTTATCATACAGGCATTGAAGATTTTGACCAAATGCTCATTTTTGCTGATAATCGTTTGATTCAACGTCTAAATAATTGGGAAGACAGCATGGTCGGAGGTTATGAAATTTATTTGCATCATTTTGATGTATTAGATGAATCATTTGAAACGATAATCGAACACATGGATTATGATATGCAGGCTGGAAATGTCAAAGAAGAATATGCGCATTTTTTTGATTGGTTTACGATGCTTAACCGAAATGTGTATGTCATTTTAGCTGTTATTTTGGTCGTAGCTTGCTTCAATACCGCTTCTATTTTATTAATTTTGGTCATGGAAAGAACCCAAATGATTGGCATACTGAAGGCACTGGGCGCAACTGACCATCAAATCAAAAAGATATTCATTTTCAATGGTTTACGAATGACTTTGAAAGGAATTTTATACGGAAATTTGATAGGATTAGGGTTTGGTTTGGTGCAACAACAGTTTAAAATTTTGCCGTTAAATCCTGAATATTATTACATTTCTTTTGTACCGATTGCTTGGGACTGGATGGCAATACTTGGCGTAAATATCTTATTGATTGCTGTGATTGCTGTGATTACTTTTATTCCCGTAGCCATCATCGCAAAAATTACCCCCATCAAAGCCATTCGATTTGATTAAAATTGTATTATAACAAGAAAATAAATAAAATACGTAAAAAATTACATGATATACTTACTCATGAAAATACATCATTCCATGACATTTTTTCTTTGTTTACTGCATTTTTTGTTGAGTTCGCAGGCGTGCGCTCCAGAATCTAACTCAAAACCCACGATTGAGCCACCACAAACGACCAGCATTCCCGATACTTTGACAACGCTAACTGTCTCAGCCATAGGGGATTTGATGTGTCATTCGACCCAATACAATTATGCGTATAAAGCGGATGGAACATACGATTTTGTACCTGTTTATGATGCGGTTCGGGACTATATTTCGGCTGCTGATATTGCCACAGCGAATTTAGAAACGGTATTGGCGGGAAAAACAACGAATTATGGCGGATATCCGGGATTTAATACGCCAAATGCTTATGCGGACGGCGTGAAATCGGCAGGCTTTGATGTGATAATTACGTCAAATAATCATTCCTTAGACCAAGGCGAGGCAGGTATCATCCGAACTCTTAACGAATTGAAAAAGAGAGATTTAACATCTATTGGCACCTTTGAAAACTCTACGGACAGGGATTCCATTCGTTTGTTTGATAAAAATGGAATCAAGTTGGCAATCATGGCATATACCGAATTTTCTAATCGAGGCTATCCCAACGGAAAAAAATATTTATTGAATTTCATGGATTCACTGACGCTCAAAAAGGACATCGAAAATGCCCGAAAAAAAGGAGCAGAAATTGTGATGATTAACTTTCATTGGGGTAAAGAATATCAACAAGAACCCTCTGATTATCAGAAGAATATGGCAAATTATGCCGTGCAATGTGGTGCCGATGTGATTGTCGGTCATCACCCGCATTGTCTGCAACCTTTCCAACTGATTTCTAAGAAAAGTACAAAAATTGGTTTAGATACTGCCTTCGTAGCCTACTCTTTGGGCAACTTCTATTCTAATCAACGTTGGCGATTTTCGGATGCAGGTGCTATTCTGACTTTTCATTTTACAAAAAATAAAAATACAGACAAAATTTACTTGCAAACAGAATACGTACCGACATGGTTATTTAAGGGACAAGCTGGGAATAGAAGGCGTTATATTGTGTTGCCAGCTCCAGCGATTGAGGTCAGTAAACTCACTGATAATCTGAAAGATATAATCCCATACGAAATGAAATTTTTGACTTCAAAAGACAGAGATTTGATGGCAGAAGCCTACGCAGATTGTCAAAGAATTTTGGGAAATTATGGAGTAAAAACAAAAATTGGTTTATGGAAAAATAGAAAAAATAAAATACAATATTTACCGCAACTTGATTCTATTTCGCTTCTGAAAAACACCCTTAAAATTGATAATCAAATTAAAAAATGATACACACAAAATCCTTTTTATGTACAATTTTTTTGTTAGCCACGGCTTGCCACGAAAATTCATTGCGCGATAGTTTTTTTCGGAAGGGCGAAAATGCTTTTCGAGCTGAACAGTATAGCCAAGCCGAAGATTATTTTTCGGAAGCCATACAAGAAGATAGTACATTTATTGAAGGATATTTGAATTTAGGAAATGCACAATTTAAACGCAGAAATTACCAAAATGCCCTCAAAAATTACACAAAAGCACTCGAATTGCGTCCAAATTATAGTGAGGCGTTTTATAACCGAGCAAATACATATTATGAGCTTGAAAAATATGATTTAGCCTTAAATGATTTAAATAATTTATCAAAAATATACAAAGATTCAGCCAAAGTATATTTGAATCGAGGGACAGTTCATGAGCGACTCACAAACTATAAAAAAGCGATAGAGGATTTTACGCAAGCCATTGCTTTAAATCAAGCGATGGAAGATGCCTACGTCAATCGAGGTGGTGTGTACTATAATTTTACAAATGAAAAGCTAAAAGCCGAAAATGACTTTCGTAAGGTCTTGACAATCAATGCTAAAAATGATTTTGCTTTGAATGGATTGGGACTAATTTTGTCGGACAAAAAAGCATTTCAGGAGGCTCTAAATCACTTTAATCAGGCAATTACAAAAAATCCAAAGCAACCTTATTATTTGAATAATCGTGCGTATGTACACCTGCAATTAGGTAATTTAACAGAAGCAGAAGCAGATTTGCAACGTTCGCTTTATTACGATAATAAAAATTTATATACTCTTAGAAATCAAGCAATTATGTACTACAAACAAGGCAAAAAACAAGAAGCAAAACGGCAATTTGAAATGTTATTACAACGAGATTCTACTCTTGGAAAAGTACAAAAATATTTAGATGAATTAAATAAATAAATCGTGCATCAACTTCTAAAAACCTATCAAAAAAGACTGCCTAATTTATCGGAAAAAAATCGTTCTTTATTTTTGCCCAAAGCTACGGAACGACAGTTTATAGATTTACATCGCTTTGATTTTCTTGATGATAAACCTTCATTTTCAATCATTGAGCGACTTATTGCCAGACGCAAAAAAATTGTACTTTCCCAAGATTTAGACCCCAGAGATAAAGATGCAAATCAGGCAGGACTTGTCCTGAAAAATATATTGCGTACCGACAAATTAATTCGTGAAGAGCGAGGCGCAAAGGATTTATTATTGGGTTATCCTTTTGTTGAAGGCAAAATGCAGGATGATAAATGTATTCGTTGTCCGCTAATTTTTTTTCCAGTATCAATTTGGCAAGAAAACGGAAAATGGATTTTGGGTTTACGAGATACGGAAGAGATTAAATTTAATCATACATTTTTATTGGCGTATTCACAATTTAATCAAAGAAAATTGGATGAAAACTTACTTGATTTTTCTTTGGAAAATTTGTCAAAAGATGCTCAAATATTTCGGAACGAATTGTATGAAATTTTAGAAAAAAGTCAGTTAAATATTAATTTTAATCAAGCCAGTTTTGAGAGTCGATTAGTTCCTTTTCGGGATGTAACGAAGGCTGATTTTTCAGCATTGCACCAGACCGGAAAACTTAAATTGATGCCTCAGGCGGTGTTGGGTGTATTCGCTCGTTCGGACTCTTTTTTGGCTCCAGATTATGAATTTTTGATGGCAAATTCTGAAGAATTAGAATTTGAAAATTTATTTAAAGTCCAAGATAATCAAATACTTAGCAAACATATTACGTCATCGATTGCTGAACACCAAAATATTATTCCTTTTTCGGTTGATGCTTCGCAGGAGGAGGTCTTAAAGGCGGTAAAACGGGGGTATTCGATTATCGTTCAAGGTCCTCCGGGAACAGGAAAATCGCAACTGATTAGCAATTTGATTGCGGATTGTATTGCTAACCAAAAACGAGTTTTGGTCGTCTGTCAGAAACGAGTGGCACTGGATGTTATTTATGAAAGATTAACCCAAAAAAATATTCAAAATTACATTGTATTAGTACATGATTATATAAATGACAGAAAAAAAATATATCAGCAAATTTATGAGCAGATTGAATCGGTGTACCAGAAGAGTAAACGGGAGTTTGATGTTGAAATTTATCGACTCGAAGAGCGTTTTTTGTTGTTAAGCCGTGCGATTGACCAAGATATACTTGAATTAAATCAATTTTATGATGCGCTGTTTGATTATTCTGAATGCGGTTTGCCTATCAAAGAATTATATCTGACCATAGACCCAAATCTGCCTTATTTAGACTTTTCTGAAGTGTACCAATATTTGGATTTTTCTAAGATTTATGATTTTAGAAAGCGGCTTCAGAATTATTTTATTTATCAAGAACAAATTGGAGATACTAACTATTTATGGAAATACCGAAAATCATTTGCACAACGTGATTTTAAAGATTTAGAAAAACTGAAAAACTTACTGCGTCAGTTTTCTGATTTTAAAGCAAATTTTGAACAGTATTCAGAAAAATTAATTTTAAAAAAAATTGATTATCAGCAAGTTGAGATAATTTTAAATCAAAAACACAAATTTGCGCTCTGGTTAGGATTTCTTGAAGCCGAGTCGGCATTCCAATATTTTCGGAAAATTTTGAATTATGAACACATAAGTTATGAATTGTTGCATCAACTCGAAAAAAATATTTTAGAATGTTTTGATTATCAGGGAGTTGAAATCTCATTATCGATTGAAAAATTGGATGAGTACGAAGGCTATTTGGAGGCTTACCAAGAGGCACAAGGTTCGTTTTTTACCAGAAAAAAATGGGAATTATTTTCTGAAGATAAACTAAAGTTGAAGCAATTATTTGAATATAATCAACTTGAAATCAGTGTTTTAAATATCAATAAGTTACAGCAAAAAATTCAAAATCGTCGTCAGCTCGAACTGCATCGCCAGATTTTACTTCAAACCGATTGGCTTTCTCCTTTGACTTCTATGGATGAAACTTTACGTGCAACAGATAATTTGTTTTACATTGAAAAAACACTCGAAAAACAACAGTTTGAAGTATGGTTTGGACATTATCGCTCGGCTTTGAAAGCATTAAAGTTATGGAAAGATGGAATTTTCTCTATC